>JAFZVM010000022.1 GCA_017617795.1 Oscillospiraceae bacterium | reverse complement strand
TGGGACGGCACCTTCCTGGTCGGCGGTGTCGGTGCCATGGCGGACGCCTGCCTCGCTACCGGCGCGGCCAACTGGATCGTCCAGACCACCCTGGGCGGCGCGGCTGCCTGGTCTCCCATGGTCGTATGCCTGGCGGTCTCCGCCCTCATCTGCGTGCTGCACTGGCTCTGCCCCTCCGGCCCCGCCGTGGCGGGCTTCGCCGTTGCGCCCATCGTCATCCTGGCCCTGCAGGCGGGCGCCTCGCCGGTGGCTCTGGCCATCATCACCGCCTTCTGGAGCGGCGTCACCTTCCTGCTCCCCACGGACGCCGTGCCCATGTTTACTTACAGCTTCCGCTACTACACCATTGCGGACATGGTAAAGGAGGGCTGGGTCCCGTCCCTCGTGTTCGTGGTCATCGTAGCCCTCGCGGTGCCTCTCATTTCCGGCGCCCTGGGTTACGGACCGCTGGATGCAGGGGCTGCCAGCGAGATCCTGGCCAAATTGGTGGGATAACGTATTCACCCGGTTATACTTCGCGGGACCCGCATCTGCGGGCCCCGCGTTTTTTGCCTTTTACCGTACCGCCCGGATCAGAGCGGTGGCCTCCCAGTTCCCCGTGATCTCAACGGAGGCAAAGCCTGCCTCCCGGAGGAGAGCCAGCTCATGTTCCCGGGTGAGGGGCGTGTCAAAGTGCACCAGGGTATCCTCCGGAACCTCCTCCCGCCGCTTCAGCTCCCGCAGTTCCCGGAAGAAAGCCGTTTCCTGCGCGTCATCGGCGGCAAAGTAATCCGCAAGAATGAAGTAACCGCCGGGCTTCAGGGCCCTCCGGAGACGGCGGTACAAGCCCAATTTCACCTCCGGAGAGAAGTGATGGAGAGATTCAACGCTGATCGCCCCATCATATTCCGCCTCTCCCAGGGAAAGCTCAAGATAGGAGCCCCGGCGCAGATCCAGGTCCCGGTCCGGGAATTTGCTTCTCAAGGCCTCCAGCATCTCCGGGGAAAGATCGATCCCCGTCACCCGGGCGGCGGGATTCCGGGGGAAATAGAATTCCAGCTCCAGACCGGTTCCGCAGCCCAGGTCCAGGATCCTGCAGCCGGGGAAATCCGGCAGCAGGGCCGCCGCGGCGGGATAGAATTTCTTCGCTCCGGCGATATCCCGGAGCATGTGTTCGTCGTACCCCTCCAGCCGCCGGGCGAAGAACGCCCCCATGGGTTCCAGCGCCATAGAATGACCGCCGCCTTTCTGTACCGTACTGCACAAAGTATAGCATTTTCCCCAGCGTTTTTGTCAACTGCTTCCGCGCTTGTATTTCCCGTTCACCTGTGATAAAATACGAGAACTGCCGGGGCTGTGCCCGGTGCTTTGCCGCGCCCGGATGACAGGCGCGATTCAATGGGGAAAGGATACTGCTATGTCAAGGCGTATGCTCGTTGTGCGCAATCCCCGGGCGGGAAGCTTCATCAGCCAGAACACCTTTCTGGAGGCCGCGGGGGTCATCTTCAAAAGCGATTACAACGTGTATGTATACAGCACCCAGTGCCGGGGCGACGCCACCAGGATCGTCGCGGAGGAGGGGGCGAATTACGACTGCATCGTTGCCTTCGGAGGGGACGGTACCCTCAACGAGGTCATCAACGGGCTGATGCGCCTGCCGGAGCGCCCGGTGCTGGGTTATATCCCCGCCGGCACCACCAACGATTTCGCCGCGGGCCTGGGCCTGTCCAAAAACCCGGTGAAGGCGGCGGTCACGGTGCTGGAGGGAGCGGTGCAGGAACTGGACGTAGGCTGTTTCTGCGAAGACCGGTATTTCTCCTACGTGGCCTCCTTCGGGTCCTTCACCCAGGCCTCCTATTCCGCACCCCAGGACGCGAAGAACATTCTGGGCTATGCGGCCTATCTGCTGGAGGGGATCAAGTCCCTGTCCGAAGTAAAGCCGTATGATCTGCATATCCGGACGGCAGAGGAGGAATACTCGGGGAAATTCATCTTCGGCGCCGTGTCCAACGCCCTGAGCGTGGGCGGAATGGTGAAATTCGACTCCGCCATGGTGGACCTGTCGGACGGCCTCTTTGAGGCCCTGATGATCCGGTACCCCCAGAACCTGGCGGAGCTGCAGAAGATCCTTTACGATCTGGCTACCCACCACTATGATTCCGATCTGATCCTGTATTTCAAAGCGGCAGAGATCACGGTGGAGAGCGGCGAGCCCATCGCCTGGACGGTGGACGGCGAGATGGGGGGCACTACGGCGGAGGCCCGGGTGAGGAACTGTCATCGGGCGATCCGAATCCTGAAGCCTGAGGAGGAAGAACATGCTTAGTATACGGGATCTGACCTACCACGTCCATGACGACGGGGGCGACAAGGATATCCTGAAGAACGTGAATCTGGACGTGGAGGACGGTCGTTTCATCGTCATCACCGGTCCCAACGGAGGCGGCAAGACCACCCTGGCCAAGGCCATCATGGGCCTGGTGCAGAACGTGACCGGCTCCATCGTATATCAGGGACAGGAACTGATCGGTATGAGCGTCACGGAGCGGGCGAAGCTGGGGGTGAGCTATGCGTTCCAGCAGCCGCCCCGGTTCAAGGGCCTGCAGGTGACGGAGCTGCTCAGCATTGCAGCGGGGAAGAAGCTCAGCGCCGCGGACTGCTGCAATTATCTCACCAAGGTGGGCCTGTGCACCGAGGATTATCTGGATCGGGAGATCGACGCCTCCCTCTCCGGGGGCGAGGTGAAGCGCATCGAGATCGCCTCTCTCCTGGCGCGGAACGCCTCCCTGATGATCTTTGATGAGCCGGAGGCGGGCATCGATCTGTGGAGCTTCTCCCGCCTGACCCAGACCTTTGAGGCTATCCATAAGCGGAGCGAGAGCACCATGATCGTCATCTCCCACCAGGAGCGGATCATCCGCCTGGCGGACGAGGTGGTCCTGGTAGCCGGGGGAGAGATCACCGCCCGGGGCGGGTTTGAGGAGATCATCCCCATGCTGGAGCTGAGCGGGGACTGCACCGTTCAGAAGGGCGAGTAACGCCCGGGAAAGGAAAGAGAGATATGCCGAAGAAGCTCAGCACCATGGAACTGAATCTGCTGAGGCAGATCGCGGGCCTGCATAAGATCCCCGAGGGGGCCTATAATATCCGGGATAACGGCGAGAGTGCCGGCCGGGGCACCACGGCGAACATCGATATCGTCACCAAGACGGACAAGCCCGGCATCGACATCGTCGTCAAGCCCGGCACGAAAAACGAGAGCGTGCATATCCCGGTGATCATCTCCAAAACCGGGTACAGCGAGCTGGTATACAACGATTTCTTCATCGGGGAGGACTGCGACGTCCTCATCATCGCCGGCTGCGGCATCCACAACAGCGGCTGCGACGTGGCCCAGCATGACGGCGTCCACACCTTCCACATCGGCAAAAACTCCAGGGTGAAATACGTGGAGAAGCACTACGGGGAAGGGGAAGGCACCGGGGAGAAGATCATGAACCCCAAGACCGTGGTCTACCTGGCGGAGGGCGCTTCCATGGAGATGGACACCACCCAGATCCGGGGGATCGACAGCACCAAGCGGGAGACCAACGTGGAGGCCGCCGCCGGGGCGGAGATCGTGATCCTGGAAAAGCTCCTCACCCACGGGAAGCAGGAGGCTTATTCGGATATGGATATCCAGCTGAACGGGGAGGATTCCAAGGCCAGGGTCATCTCCCGCAGCGTGGCCCAGGATGATTCGAAGCAGGTCTTCCATCCCAACGTCACCGGCAACGCCCGCTGCTTCGGCCACGTGCAGTGCGACACCATCATCATGGGGAATGCCCGGGTCCAGTCCATCCCCGCCATCACGGCGAACCACGTGGACGCCCAGCTCATCCATGAAGCGGCCATCGGACGCATCGCCGGGGACCAGCTCATGAAGCTCATGACCCTGGGCCTCACGGAGGAGCAGGCGGAGGAACGGATCCTGGCAGGATTCCTGAAATAATCGACCGAATAAAAGCAAGCTGCCCGGGCAACGCCCGGGCGGCTGTATTTTTGCCCTGCAGCTTGGCTCACGATGCGGTCAGCGCCCCGTCCTTCACCCGGTAGACCTGGTCCGCCAGCTCCGCCACCTCCGGGTCGTGGGTCACCACGATGACGCAGTAGCCCTGTTCATGGGCGAGCTGTCCCAGGATGCGGATGACGTTCACCGTGTTGGCGGCGTCCAGATTCCCCGTGGGCTCGTCCGCCAGCAGGGTCTTGGCTCCGGATGCCAGGCTCCGGGCGATGGCCACCCGCTGCTGCTCGCCTCCGGAGAGGTTCGCCGGAAAGCGGCCGTGCTTTTCCTGCCGGATCCCCACGCTCTCCAGCAGGGGCCGGGCCCGCTCCTTCGCCTCTTTGGGATGCATCCCGCAGAGCTCCATGGGGTAGCACACGTTCTCCAGCACGGTCATGAGGGGGAAAAGGTGAAAGGCCTGGAAGATCATGGCAACGTCCTCCCGGCGGTACCGGTCCAGATCCATGTCCCGGAGCCTTTCCTCCCCGAACAGCACGTCCCCCTCCGTGGGCAAATCCAGCCCCGCCAGCATGCTCAAGAGGGTGCTCTTGCCGCTGCCGCTGGGACCGATGATCGCATACATCTGCCCGGCCTCAAATTCACAGCTCACGCTGTTCACCGCCGGGGTCTCCGCCCCGCGATAGGTATAACTTACATTATCCAAACGAATGACGGACATGAAATTACCTCCTGTAGATATACTTGGTATGTATTGCCCCTCATCCGTCATCCGCCTTGCGGGAGCTGGCGGGATAAAGAAACGATAAGCAGCCTGGCTTCCCCTGGGGGAAGCTGTCAGCGGAGCTGACTGATGAGGGGTCGCCCGCGCAGCGGGCGTCATTCCTTCACTTGCAGCAGCTCCAGCACGTTCCGGCGGGTGACGGACACGGCGGCGGCCTCGGTGCCCACGGCGCAGGAGAGGAGGTGGGCGGCTGCATAGATCACCACCAGCCCCGCCACGGCCAGGAGGGCGCTGCCCTTGGCGATCACCAGCGCCGCCACGGCCAGGCACAGGCCCAGGAAGCACAGGAACAGCTGCTCCAGGCTGAGCATGACCCGGGTCCGGCGCTTGGTGGTGCCCAGCACCCGCAGGAGGGAGGCCTCCCGGGCGCTCTGGAGGATCACCCCGGCGGGGAGCACGCCCCCCAGAATGAGGGCCAGGGCGAAGGCGATGGGGTACAGCAGCTCCAGCAGCCGGTAGGTCTGGTAGATCCGGTCCGCCTCGGAGGTATCCAGGGAGAAGGAGCCGGGGCGGTTTTCCAGCAGCCGGAAGACCCAGGAGCGGAACTCCGTGGCCTTGTGGTAATCATTCAACGTAAATTCCGCCTTATCCAGGGGGACATAGTCCGAGAACATGGAGCCGAAGTGTCTCCGGGCGGCCACGGGGGCATAGAAGAACTTGCCCTCCTCCTCCGCGATCCCCGCCACGGTGAAGTGATGGGTGTACTCGTGGTAGCAGTCGAGCATTTCCTCGTCGTTCAAAGTCGGATGACCGTCCCGCAGGATCCAGATATATCCGCTGCTGCAGATCTCCGCCCGGGAACCCAGCTCGTAGCCCAGCTCGTCCGCCAGTTCCCGGCTGACCACGCAGAAGGCCATCTCCTCGGAGAACATCTCCGGCCCCTTGTCCTCCCGCCAGGTGATGCTCGCGGAGGTGACCCGGGAGATGTTGTTGGTGAGAATGAGGGTGTCCTCCACGAAGTTGCTCTCGCATTCCGTCCGCCTGTACTCATAATAGGGGTCCCGGACGTAACCGCTCCTTTCCACCTCATAGGCCCGGTTATCCGAGAAACCGTTCAGGAAGCGGGGGTGGACCTCAATGTTCTGATACAGCTCCCGGTAGGTGCTCCGCAGCAGGGTGAAGAAGCCCATGGAGAAGCAGAGCACCAGGCTCAGGGCCAGGCTGAGGACGGCCTTGGCGGGGGTGCGCCGCAGATGCTTCCCTATATAGCCCAGGGTGTGACGGACTGCAGTGTGCCGGTGGTACACCGGGGGCTCCAGCACCGGCAGGGGGGCCAACTCTACGGCATCCGTGAGCTCCGGGGGCAGCTCTTTCCGCTTTCCCGCGTTCCGGTTCACGCCACCCTGCAGCAGTTCCAGGGGCGGAAGCTTCGCCACCCGTACCAGGGCGGCCCAGGCCAGGATCAGCAGCAGCGCCAGGCTCCCGCAGAAGCCCGCCAGGAGGATGGGCACGGGCACGGTGGTGTCCATGGTGAGGCCCAGGGCGGCGAACTCGGCTGCGTTGGCCGAGGCGGCGTAGCGGGTGTAGATCACCGCGCCGATGCTGCCCAGGAGTACCGCCGGCACCGCCAGGGCGAAGAGGGGGAAGCGCAGGGCCTTCTTCGCCGCCCCTGCGGGACAGCCCAGAGCCCGCATGACGGCAAATTCCTTCTTCTTCCGCAGGATATACAGGTACACCGTGAGCCAGAGCACCAGCACCGCGGAGAAGGCGAAGGCGCAGAGCTTAATGAGGCTCATGCTCCCCGCCTGGGTGAGCTGCTCCCGCACGGCGGGCCAGCCTCCGTCCGTGAAGCTCACGGTATACCCCGCCTCCAGGAGCCCCGGCAGCACCTCGTCCCTGAAGGGAATGATGCTGTCCGCGTCGTCGATGACGAAGGTAAGCTCCGTGGGCTTGAATTCGTGATTTGCTGTGTCCGCCGTCGCAGGCAGGAAGGAGAGGGGCACCAGCACCGCGTTGTCCCCAAAGGCCCAGAAATATTCCTCCACGGGGAGGCGGCTGAGGCCCCCCTCCGTAAAGGTGCCCACGATGGTGAATTCCTGCTCCGTCCAGTTCTCCGCGTACCGGGGAACAGAGTAAGCCACCGCCCCCATGGGGACGTACTGCTCCAGGATCTTGTCCCCCAGCTTCAGGCGGATGGTATCCCCCAAATCCAGTCCCTGGCGCTGGGCCATGCTCTCCGGGATGATGCATACCGGGTTATGCTCCAGAGAGTCCTCCCGGGTGAGGAGCCGCCCCCGGGTGGGCTGGAACGCCCCGTCCTGGTACCGTTTGATCCCCCGGATATCCTCCAGGTAGTGCACGTCCACGGTATACCGGTCCGCCTCCATGATCTCGATCATCTGCCGGACCCCGGCAAATTTCTCGGTCTCCAGGTAGTTTTCCGGTTCCCCCTCCAGGGGGGTGATATAATCGCAGACACCGTAAAGGGATTCGTCCCCCAGGTAGGTATAGGGGCTTTTGTCCGCATTTTCTTCCTTGCCGATGCCCCCGGAGGAGGCATAAATATCCACGGAGGCCACGAAGAGGTAACGCTGCCCCTTTTCCAGTCCCAGAACCGTGTCCGTGGAGATCCAATTGATGGCGTAAGGGCCAACAGAGGGCAATATCCCTGAATTCCGAAGCTGGTTGTCCGCTTTTTCCGGAATGGCAGCGAAGAGGCCCACATACAAGCCTTTTTTGTCGATATACAGCCGGTTCTGCTTCAGGTCCTCCTCGTTACCGGAAATGAGTTTCACGTCCGTCAGCCGCAGGTTCGTCTCTACCCCAGTAGTGGCGATGAGAGGCAGCACCAGCTTGTGCAGGTCCGTGGTCATGCCGTCATAGGTGGCCTCGAAGACCACCCGTGAGGCATAATTGACCTTGGCGTAGCTGCCAAAGGAGGAATAGTAGAACCGTCTGGTGAAGTTGGCTACGCCCTGGGTCATGTAATGCTCTTCCACCCGACTCACATAGGGCAGGGTGGTCAACTTATTCATCTCCTCCCCGGTGAAGATCCCGAGGTGATACTGCTCATAGGGGTAGTCCCCTGTATAGGCTGGGTTTGAGGCCGGGTCGGAAATAAAGAAACGATTCTGCTGCCAATACTCGTGCATTTCCCCAACCCGTCTGTCCTCCGGGTGCAGGAGGCTCACGTAGCCGTGGTACTCCCCGTAATTCCGGTCATACTCCCGCTTGGTCATGGCGTAGTCCAGGAGGTTGTACAGGAAGAGGAAGGACGCCGCGGCGATGAGCAGCAGGGTCACGGCGGTCTTCACCGGGCTGCGGAGCAGCATGCGCAGGGACGTTGACTTCTTCATGGCAGTTCCTCCTTTTCCGTAGAGCTCGGTCCGTTTCCCGGTCCGGGTCAGGGTCAGGACCAGGATATCCCCGTCGATCCGATAGATCAGCAGCAAGTCCGGCGAGGCCTGACATTCCCGATACCCGGCCCATCGGCCGGAAAGGGGGCGGTCCCGGTTTTCCGCGGGGAGGGTCTCTCCCGCCGCCAGAGCGGCGATCACCGCTTTCAGCGACCGCATATCCCGTCCCCGTTTCTTGACCCGGCGGTAATCCCGCTTGAATTGTTCGGTGGGTTTGACGGTATATTTCATCGTTCAGGGTCCTCCCGATCCTTCATGGGCGAAGTGCGATTCATGATGCGGAGCATCCATTTATGGCTTCGCCGATTCACGACGCCGCAGGCGTCGATTCAGCCTTCCAGATCCTGAAACAGCTCGTTCGGGTCTTCGTAACCCTTGACCTTCGGATCCCGGGCGATATTTCCCGCATCCCGCATGGCCGCCATGGTATCTTTGTTCGGGCGGTCCCATTTGATCTCAAAGGGGATCCGGCTCTCCCGCACCGCCTGGCGGAGAAAAACGGTAACGGCGGTGGTCAGGTTCATTCCCAGTTCGCTGAACAGGGCTTCGGCCTCGGCTTTCAGCTCCGTATCGACGCGGATGCAGATATTTGTGGTGCTGGACATAAGGTCATCTCCTCCTTTGTATTGCATTATACATGCATAGTAATATTATTGCAATACCAAAAATAACAATCCCCCTGAGCCTTGGGCTCAGGGGGATGCGGCGCTGATTCAAAAACTCAGTTGGTATACACCAGGGAGACCTCACGGTCGTCCATGGCCCGCTCGATGGCGGTCATCAGGGTCTGCATATTGCCGGCGTAGATATAGTACTCTGCCACCCCGTCCACCACGCAGGCGTACTGCCGGTCGTTGATCTTGTGGAAGGTCATGACCCGCTCCTCGCCGCTCTTGAGCTTCACGGTGATGGAGTAGGAGTAATCCGCGTCGTAGGTCGTGCCCTCCGACAGGGTGTTGACCTCCCGGAAGTTCAGGGTACGGGAGAAGATCCGCTTGGTGTTGGTCTCGTGGATATCCTTGCCGTTGATGTGGCTGCAGGTCCGTACCACGTCTACGCCGGAGCCGGTGACGTCGTCGTACTCATAGAGCTCCATGACGAAGACCTCTCCGTCAAAGTCGTAGGTGATGGTATCCACGTCGTGGATGTTGATGATCCAGATGGCCCGGATCAGCAGATTCATATAATTGGTGTCCACCCACTCAAAGTTGTCCTCCGAGTATCGCAGGATCGTGAGGTAATCCACCTCCCCGGCCAGGTAGGCGTCATACTGCCGACCCAGGCAGGCGTAGGCGGCGCCGGAGAAGGTGGTGCCTATGACCAGGTCGATGGTGTTGCCGGAGGTATCCTCCAGATACAGCCGGGCGGGCTTATCGAAGCCGTACTCCTTGAACTGGTCCGGAGTGATGTCTCCCACCATGTCCGCGTAGGAGATGGTGGCCAGAACATCCAGCATGCTTTCTATCTTTTCATCCGCGCAGGAGGACACCACGGGCTGGGTCATCATGTACACGGAGGAGGACTTATTGTCCGGCATGGTGAAGTCCTTATCCAGCCAGATCTCGATGGGAGTGCCGTCCCGCCGGGTCATGATGATATGGCAGATATTGGTGTAGATCTCCTCCTCCTCATATTTGGGGAAGGAGGCGACGTTGCGGAACTCAAAGGGCTTCCGCATGAGCAGCTCGCCCAGGTAATTGCCCACGGTGTAAACGGTCCGCTCCTCTTTGGTCATCACGTAGTAGTTGCGCTGCACCGGGGTCATGCTGCCTACGTACAGGGTGACGTTGGAATCATCTTTGAAGGTGATGGTGATGGTGAACTGAGGTTCCTCCAGCCCGTAGATGGACAGGTCCTCCGGATCCTCCTCCACCTTCGCCGTGGCGGTGAGGGAGGTGAAGGTATACATCATGGAACGGAACTTGGAGGTGTTGTACCCGAAGAAGGTGTCGTCCGGCACGGCGGCGTACTCATACAGACCGTTCTCCTTCTGGGAGATGTTGATCTCAAAGGTGCTGCCGTCCTCATACAGGCAGTCGAACCGCACCACTTCGTTGCCGGCGGCCTTGATGATGTAATACACCGGCGCTTCCGTGGCGGTAGGGGAGGGGGAGACCAGCTCGACGGGGGTCTCCTCCTCCGGGAAAACGTACTTGAGGATCACGAAGGCCAGGGCTAAGACCACCACCGCGCCTCCGGCGATCAGGATGCGCTTGATGTTCTTGGACATTACAGATGTCTCCTCTTAGACCAGATGATGATGCCGATGGCCAGAATGGCGAGAGGCATGGCGATGACCACGACCCACAGGACGACCCGGACCTGCCAGGTGAGGATGTTCAGGGTGTTGGATTCAAAGTTCTTGTCCTCGATGACCACCACGTCGTTGTACTCGCTGATGTAGTCCACCACGGTCTCAATGAACTGGGCGTTCAGGAAGTTGGAGGCCTTGGGGGTCAGCACGGAGTCGGAAATAAGACCGGCGGTGCAGAAGATCAGGTCGCTGCGGGTGTAGTTCAGGTTCTTGTCCGAGACCACGTACTCGGAGATCACGCACATGTTGAAGGGGCCGACGTCGTCTTCCTCGGTCTGGTCGTAGTTCGTGAAGGCGGCGGACAGGTCCTTGGCGTAGGACTTGGAGGAAGAGGTCATCAGAGCCCGGACCTTCACGGAGGCGGTCTCGGTGCCGGTCATTTCGATGGGCATGGCGGCGGGGATGATGGCGAAGTAGTTCCGGGTGTTCAGCTTCTCCGTCACGTTCTCGATGGAAGCGATGGTGGGAACGACGTACATGGGGTAGCCGCTGAGGCTCTGGTAGTTGTCCAGGATCATTTTGTTCTCGTACCGGACGCCCCATTCCTCGAAGAGGATGTTCAGGTTGGTGAGCTCGGTGCTGGTCTGGGGGGTGAGGGAGATGATGGCGTCGCCGCCCCGCATGAAGAACTCATGCAGCTTATCCGTCTCCTCCTTGCTGTAGTCCGTATCCGGGGAGGAGATGATGATCAGGTTGCATTCCTCGGGGATATCTTCCTGGGCCAGGATGATGTTGCTGGTCTCGTAGTTCATCTTCACCAGCAGGCCGGAGAGCTCGTCCAGGCCGTAGTCCTCGCCGTGACCGCGGATATAGACGGCGGAGTTCACGGTCTCCTGGGTGACGAAGAGCAGGGCGGAGGTGAGGCGCTGCTCAGCCCGGAGACCGACGTAGTAGGTGGTGTTGGTCTCCTGGTCCACCTTCATGTTGTACATGCTGGTGGGGGGCATATAGGTCTTGCGCAGATCGCTCTCCACGATGATATAGTTGGCACTCATGTCGCCCAGCTCATTGTACTGGTCGAAGATCTTCGGGTTCATATTGGGACTGATATACCGGACCTTGATCTTGCCGCCGCCCAGGGCTTCGTAACGCTGCAGGATCTCATACAGGTTGCTCAACAGCTCGGTGGAGTCCCGGTAGTCGGTCTCGTCCGCCAGGACGGTGATCAGCACGTCCCGCTCCAGATCGTCGATGACCTCCTTGGTATCCTCGGAGATCTCGAACAGACCTTCCCGGGTCATATCGAATTCCCAGACGAAACGCTTGGTCATGTAACCCAGGAGAACGTTCACCAGGATGACGGCGACGATAAAGATGATGGTAAACACGGTGGCCAGGGTGCCGTATTTGAATTTCCGGCTTTTGATCTCTTCTTCTTCCGCCGCAAGTTCGGCGTCGATCAAACCTTCGTTCAGCAGCTCGTCTTCTTTTCTGCGTTTCATGTGTCGTACCTCCTTCCCCTCAGCTCCAGCGCTTCTTTTCCAGGACCCGGACGGTCAGGAAAAGGAAGACGGCAGAGACGCAGAGATAGTAAACAAAGTCGGCCACGGAGAAGACGCCGACATAGAATGTGTTGAACCGGCGGTAAATGCTGATCCAGTAAAGGATCTGCTTGATCCAGCCCACGTTCACCAGGTCGTAGGCGTAGTCCAGCAGGAACAGGGTCACGTTGATGGCCAGGGTGGCGATGTTGGCCACCAGCTGGTTCTCCGTCAGGGAGGAAACGAAGCAGCCGATGGAGATGTACACGGCCGCCGCGCTCAGCAGAGCGATGTAGTTGCCGATGATGATGGCGGCGTTGGGGGTGCTCATGGCGGCGATGATGATGACCTGCACCAGCATGAGCGCCAGGGTGATGACGAAGACGGTGTAGGCGGCCAGGAACTTGCCCATCACGATGCCCGCGGGCTTTACCGGGGAGGTGAGCAGGAGCTGATCCGTCTTCTGCTTGTAATCTTCGCTGAAGGTGCGCATGGTGAGGATGGGCACCAGGATCATCATGGCATACAGCATGACGGTGTAGCAGGTGGTGAGCCGGTTTTCGCCGGTGAGCATGTTCATCAGGAAGAACACCAGGTTCATGACGAACAGGAAGGCTGCAATGAACACATAGCCGACCGGAGAGGTGAAATAGGCTCTCAGGTCTCGTTTATAGATCGCAGACATCAGATCTCCTCCTCCTTGCCTTCGGATGCCGGGGCGGCCGCTGCCTCCGCCGGCTCAGGCTGCTCGGACGGCTCCGGGGAGGCATATGCCTCCGGTTCGGCTCCTTCGCCGCCGCTGACATTCAGGGCGACCTCTCCGGGCACCTTCTTGGGGGCCTTGTTGTGGGGATCCCGCTGCTTCTTCTTCTCCTCCACCAGCTTGAGGAAGATGTCCTCCAGGCTGAGGTCCATGCTCTTCAGCTGCAGGATGGGGTAGCCTGCCTTGGCCAGGGCGGCGAACATGGGCTTGCGGATATCCACATTGGGCCGGGCTTCCACCAGAAAATCGTAAGAGCCCTTCTCCGCCTGGACGGTCACATCCGCGAAACGGACTCCGTCGATGCTCCGCAGGAGCTTCCGGACGGAATCTCTGGGGCCCGCCACCCGTACGGTGAGCTTCCGGTCCCCGGTGATCATGGCGGAGAGGTTCTCCGGCTTGTCATCCGCAACGATCTGCCCGTTGTTGATGACCAGGACCCGCTCGCAGATGGCGCTGACCTCCTGCAGGATATGGGTGGAGAGGATGATGGTGCGGTTTTTTCCCAGAGCCTTGATGACGTTGCGGATCTCGATGATCTGCTTGGGATCCAGACCGACGGTGGGCTCGTCCAGGATCAGGACCTCGGGGTTGCCGATGAGGGCCTGGGCGAGGCCGACACGCTGCTTATAGCCCTTGGACAGGTTGCGGATCACCCGGGTGTAGTGCTCCTTCAGGCCGACCAGCTCGCAGATCTCGCCGATATGGGTAGAGCGCTTCAGCTCGCCGGAAGGGACCTTCAGGTCAAAAATAAAGTCCAGGTATTCCGCTACGGTCATATCCAGGTACAGGGGCGGCTGCTCCGGCAGGTAGCCGATCTGCCGCTTGGCGGCGACCGGATCCTCCAGAATGTCGATGCCGCCGATGCGGGCGGCGCCGGAGCTGGCGGAGAGGTACCCGGAGATGATGTTCATGGTTGTGGATTTTCCCGCGCCGTTGGGACCCAGGAAACCCACGATCTCCCCATCCCCGATGGTGAAAGAGAGGCGGTCGATGCCTCGCTTTTTCCCATAGGTTTTTGTGAGATTGGATACTTCGATCATCCGATTGTTCCTCCTTCGGCGCTCCTTCGCCCGGAATACGGCCCGGTTCGGCGAGAAGCGCCTTCCTTCTTGTCGGCTTTGCCGGAAAACCCGGCCATAGGCCGAAAAAATGCGTAATTCACCAAAATAGGATTTCTGGTATTATAGCATTCTGTTATTACTTTTTCAACAAATAATTCGCTTGAAAAAAGGCTTGCAATTTGAGGAAAACTGTGTTAGAGTAACTAACGCTCGCAAAAACGGATCGGAGAAAGAGGTGAACCAGCAATGAAGGACGGGATCCATCCGAAGTACTACCAGACTACCATCAAGTGCGCCTGTGGGGAGGTCATCTCCACCGGGTCTACCAAGCAGGATATCAAGGTCGAAATCTGCTCCAAGTGTCACCCCTTTTTCACCGGTAAGCAGAAACTGGTCGATACCAGCGGCCGTGTGGATAAGTTCAACAAGAAGTTTGGCCTTTCCAACTGAAACCTGTCGGATAGAAGCCCTGCGCAGCGCTTGACGCCTTGCGCGGGGCTTTTTCCATGTCTGCGGGCCTTCCGGCCCGGCAATAAGCGAGGAGAACGACCATAGACAACAAGCAGAACAGCGTACCCGGCCAGGGCCGGGAGAGAGCCGTTCTCGTGGGACTGGATGCAGCCAGCATGGAGCCCGGGGAACGGAGCAGCGAGATCAGCATGGCGGAGTTGGAAGCTCTGCTGGAGACCGCGGGGGGCGAGGCGGTGGCCTGGACCCTGCAGAACCGGGACGCGCCGGATCCCGGCAGCTTCATCGGCAGCGGCAAGGTGCAGGAGGTCAAGGAGCTGGTCCGGTCTGAACACTGCGACCTGGTGGTGTTCGACAATGAACTCAGCCCCTCCCAGATGCGCGTCCTGTCCGAGGCTCTGGAGACGAAGGTGCTGGACCGCAGCGGCCTGATCCTGGATATCTTTGCCGGTCGGGCCCGCACCCGGGAGGGGCGTCTCCAGGTGGAGCTGGCCCAGTACCAGTACCTCCTGCCCCGGCTCACGGGCATGTGGACCCATCTGGTGCGCCAGACCGCCTCCGGGGGCAGCAGCCCCATCGGGACACGCGGTCCCGGCGAGACCCAGCTGGAGACGGACCGGCGGCATATCCGCCGGAAGATCCAGAAGCTGCGGGAGGAACTGGAGGAGGTGCGCCGGGTGCGGAGCACCCAGCGGCGCATGCGGCAGAAGAACGAGGTGCCCACCGTGGCCCTGGTGGGTTATACCAACGCGGGCAAAAGCACCCTGATGAACGCCCTCACGGGAGCGGGCCTCCAGACCGGGGACCGGCTGTTCGACACCCTGGATACCACGACCCGCCGCCTGCGGCTGGATGAGACCACCGAGGTCCTTCTGAGCGATACCGTCGGCTTCATCCGCAAGCTCCCCACCCAGCTGGTGGAGGCTTTCAAAGCCACCCTGGAGGAGCTCAGCTATGCGGATCTGATCCTCCACGTCATAGACGGCTCCAATCCGGACTGGGAGGAGCAGGCCCGGGTGACGGACAGCCTGATCCGGGAACTGAAGGTGGAGACCACCCCCAGGCTGGAGGTGTTCAACAAGTGCGACCTCTCCGGTACGGAGCTCTTCCCCCGGCGGGAGGACGCGGTGTGCGTTTCCGCCGTTACCGGGGAGGGGCTGGAGGAGCTGCGTGCCCGGATCCTGGCGCTGCTTCGGGGACAGGAAAAGGAGATCACCTTCCTTTTGCCCTACAGCAAAGCGGGGGAGCTTGACGCCCTGCACAGCGGCGGAAAGGTGACCCAAACGGAATACACGGAGGAGGGGATCCTGGTCCGGGCGGTGTGCCGTCCCGAGACCTACGGCCGCCTCCGGGCCTATGTGCGGAATGAAGAATGAAAGTTACATGACCCCCGCAGCCTTCGGGGAGGCGGAATTCACGGAAAAACGCTCCCGGTTCATCGGCAGGGTCTGGCCGGTGGAGTCGGAGGAGGAGGCTCTGGAGCATCTGAAGCAAATGCGGGAGCAGCATTGGGACGCCACCCATAACGTCTACGCCTACATCCTTCGGGAGGGGGGCATCATGCGCTACTCCGACGACGGGGAGCCCCAGGGCACCTCCGGCATGCCGGTGCTGAACGTGTTCCGGGGCCGGGAGATCGTCAACGTGTGCTGTGTGGTGACCCGCTATTTCGGGGGGATCCTCCTGGGTACCGGCGGCCTGGTGCGGGCTTACAGCCGCAGCGCGAAGCTGGCTCTGGAGCAGGCGGGCGTCAGCCGGGTGGGCCTTTGGGACCGTCTTCTCATCGCCTGTCCCTACAGCCTGTATGAGCGGATCCGCCGGGAGCTGGACCAGGCGGGAGCCATCACGGAAGATACGGACTTCGGTACGGACGTGTCCCTGGAGCTGCTGCTTCCCGCCGGGGGAGCGGATGCGCTGAACCGCCGCCTCATGGAGCTCAGCGGCGGTGCTGTGGAGGCTCTGATCCTGGGACAGGAATTTCGGGGCGTCCCCCTTGCGGCGGAGCCGGATTCGGATTAGAATAGAAACAGACAAATCTATTGAAATGAAGGGAGTCTGTTTTTATGGCGGATAAGCTCATTATGGAAGTCCTGGTCTCCATCGAGGGGAAGGACGTCTCCTTCCTCAAGGGCCCGGCGGGAGAAGTGGTGATGATCCCCTTCGGCGGCACAGTGCAGGGGGAGATCTTCAACGGCGTGGTGTGCCCCGGCGGCGTGGACTGCCAGCGGGTGAACCTCACCGGCGTGCGGCACATGTGCGCCAGGTATATGCTGGAGGGAACGGACAGCGCCGGGGAAAAGTGCCATATCTTCGTGGATAACAACGGCTGGTTCAACGGGATGCAGTCCCCCTTCCAGACGGTGCCGACCTTTATGACGGACAGCAAGACCCTGGCCCCCTATCTCCACCAGAACAAGTTCCGGGGCGAAGGCCACCCCCGGGAGGGCGGGGTCACCATCAAGTTCTTCGAGGTGGATAATGGCTGAATTGTGGGATCTGCGGGATGAATTCGAGCAGCCCACCGGCAAACAGATTACCCGGGGGGAGCCCATCCCTCCGGGCTATTGGCATATCGTCGTGACGATCTGGACCGTCACTGCCGATGGCCGTCTGCTGCTGACCCGCCGCCACCCGGATAAACACTGGGCGCTTCTCTGGGAGAGCACGGCAGGAAGCGTCCAGGCGGGAGAGAGCAGCCGGGAGGGAGCCCTCCGGGAGCTGCGGGAGGAGACCGGCCTTCGGGCGGAGGAGGAACGGTTCCGGCTCCTCAGCTCAGAACGGACTGACCGCCTTTTCCTGGACAGCTACCTCTACCTGTGTCCGGAAAAGGAACCGGCGCTCCGGCTGCAGCCGGAGGAGGTGGTGGAAGCCCGCTTCATCTCCCCGGGGGAGATCGAGGACTGGTTTCCCAAAATGGCGCCCCCCGCCGTGGCCCGGTTCCGGCATGACCGGGCGGAGATCGAGGCTGCTGCCGCAGCCTGCGCGGGGAATCGGGAGACCTGAGCATGACTTCGAAACTCTATGAGGAGGACAGCCATCTTCGGGAGTTTTCCGCCCGGGTGCTGGATTGCCGGAAAGAGGGAGACGGCTGGGCCGTGATCCTGGACCGCACCGCCTTCTTCCCCGAGGGGGGAGGACAGGAGGGGGACCGGGGCGAGCTGGAGAACGTCCGGGTGCTGGATACCCGGATCCTGGATGGAGAGATCCTCCATCTGACGGACGGCCCCCTGCCCATCGGGGAGACCGTAACGGGCAGACTGGACTGGGATCTGCGCTTCCGCCGGATGCAGGATCACAGCGGCGAGCATATCGTCTCCGGCCTGGTGTATCAGAAATACGGATATAATAATGTAGGTTTCCACCTGGGGGACGGGGAGGTCACTCTGGATTTCAGCGGCGAGCTCACCGGGCCGCAGCTGGAGGAGATCGAGCTCCTGGCCAACCGGGCGGTGACGGAGAACATCCCCGTGCAGACCTGGTATCCCGATGGGGATGAGCTTGCCGCCACCGAATACCGGAGCAAGCTGGACCTGACGGAGAACGTCCGCCTGGTGCGCATCCCCGGGATCGATACCTGCGCCTGCTGCGCTCCCCATGTGAAGCGCACCGGGGAGATCGGTCTCATCAAGATCCTGGATTTTATGCGTCACCGGGGCGGGGTGCGGATACATATCCTCTGCGGCATGGACGCCCTGGCGGATTACGGGGCCCGGTACCGGGTCACCCGGGAGATCTCCGCCCTTCTCTCCGCGAAGCAGCTGGAGACCCCCGGCGCGGTCCGCCGCACCCTGGAGGAACTGGACGCGGCGAAACGGCAGCTGGGGGAGGAACGCCTCCGCAGCGCCCTGGAAAAGGCCGCCGCCCTGGAGCCCACGGAGGGGAATCTCTGCCTCTTCTTCCCGGAGCTGGATCTGCGCGCTCTGCGGGAGCTGGTGAACGCGGGCATGGAGAAATGCGCGGGAGTCTGCGCCGCCTTTACCGGCGGGGACGGAGACTGGAAGTTCATCATCGGCAGCCGCCATGTGGATCTGAAGCAGGAATCGAAGGCCATTCTGGCCGGGATCCGCGGACGGGGCGGCGGGAGCCCGGAGATGATCCAGGGCAGCGCCGCCGGCAGCCGCGAAGAGATCGAAGCCTGGTTTGCCGTGTATGGAAATTGAGAAAGGAAGTGCGGCTATGGAACTGAAGGAGATCCTTTCCCGCTGCGACCATACCCTGCTGAAGCAGACCGCCGTTTGGGAGGATATCCGGCAGCTCTGCGACGAGGGACTGGAATTCGGCGTCGCATCTGTCTGCATCCCGCCCTGTTTCGTGGCGGAAGCGAACCGGTACCTGGGGGACCGGCTGCCGGTGTGCACCGTGATCGGCTTCCCCAACGGATACAACAGCAGCTCCGTGAAGTTCATCGAGGCCGCCGAAGCTGCCTCCGACGGGGCGGACGAGCTGGATATGGTGGCGAACATCGGCTGGATCAAGGCCGGGGCCTGGGAGAAGGTCCGGGAGGAGATCGACGAGATCCGCCGCATCTGCGGCAAGCGCATCCTGAAGGTCATCATTGAGACCTGTCTCCTGACGGATGAGGAGAAGATCGAGATGTGCCGGGTGGTTTCCGATTCCGGGGCGGACTACATCAAAACCTCCACCGGCTTCGCCGGGGGCGGAGCGACCCGGGAGGACGTGGCTCTGCTGAAGGCCCATATCGCGCCGCATCTGAAGATCAAGGCGGCGGGGGGCATCGCGGCCCTGGAGGATGCGGAGGCTTTCCTCGCCCTTGGCGCGGACCGGCTGGGCACCAGCCGGCTGGTGAAGCTGGCCAGACAGATGCAGGAGGAAGAAAAACATGGCGACGCCTCATAACAGCGCGGATCGGGGCGCCTTCGGAAAGGTCGTCCTCATGCCCGGGGATCCCCTGCGGGCCAGATTCACGGCTCAGGAGTTCCTGGAAAAAGCCGAGCTGGTGAACGACGTGCGGGGCATCCAGGGCTATACCGGTTTCTATGAAGGCAGCCGGATCTCCGTCATGGCCAGCGGCATGGGCATGCCCTCCATGGGCATTTACAGCTATGAGCTGTTCCATGAATACGATGTGGACTGCATCCTGCGCATCGGCTCCGCCGGGAGCATGAGCGAAAAGGTGCATGTGCGGGATATCGTCCTGGGCATGGGAGCCTGTACGGACTCCAACTATGCCCATCAGTACCGCCTCCCCGGCACCTTCGCCCCCATCGCGGACTTCGACTTGCTGAAGACTGCGGCGGAGGAGGGAGAAAAGCTGGGCCTTGCCTGCCGCGTAGGCAATCTGCTGAGTTCCGACCTGTTTTACGACGACGACCCGGATTTTGCCGCCAAGTGGGCGAAGATGGGCGTCCTGGCGGTGGAGATGGAGGCGGCAGCCCTGTACATGAATGCCGCCCGTACGGGGAAAAAAGCCCTGGCCATCTGCACCATATCCGACCACCTGATCACCGGGGAAGCCCTGCCCAGCGAGGAGCGGCAGCTGGGCTTCCGGCAGATGATCGAGCTGGCCCTGAAAACAGCCGGGCGTTTTGCCTGAAGAAGCATATCAGACCGATCAATTAAGGAGGTTTTCTTACATGAACACATTGGACGCCATAAAAGTCAGACATTCCACCCGCGGTTTTTCCGACAGGCAGATCCCCGACGCCGATCTGGAAAAGATCCTGTTCGCCGGCGGCCAGGCAGCCGTGGGCGGCGCGGACTTCAAGAGCATGAAGCTCTACGCGGTGCAGGATCCGGAGCTGCTGAAGGCCATCGATGAAAGCTCCGCCAAAATGCGGCCCGGGTCCCATCCCCTGTACGGCGCTCCCACCCTGGTGGTGCTGGCCTCCAAGGAGAGCATCCTGAAGAACATCGAGTTCACCAACGCGGGCTGCGTCATCCAGAACATGATGGTGGCGGCGGCTGATCTGGGGATCGACAGCATCTATCTCTGGATGTCCATGTACGGCATCCACAACGATCCGGAGATCGGAAAGAAGCTGGGCTTCCCGGAGGGCTTCACCTGCGTGGGCACCATGGCCCTGGGCTATGAGGCCAAGGAGTTCCCCAAGCTCAAAGCGGATGAGCAGCGCATTGAGGTAACCTATATCAGATAAGGAGAGGGAAGTCATGTTTACCTATCATCAGAACTGCCCCATCATCTTCGGCGCCGGTGCGATCGACCACCTGGGAGAATACGTTTCCGAGCTGGGGAATATCAAAAAGGCCCTGTGCATCTTCGATCCCGGCGTGGAGGCGGCGGGCATCCCCGCCCGGGCCATGGCCAGTCTGGAGAAGGCGGGCATCGCCTGCGTGCCCTTCAACGGGATCGGATCGGAGCCCACCATCGGCATGGTGGACGCTGCCGGGGCCCTGGGCCTGGAGAACAAGGTGGACGCCATCATCGGCATCGGCGGCGGCAGCAGCATGGATACCACCAAGGCCACCAGCATCCTCATGGAGTATCCCGGCCCCTCCAAGAAGTACATCCTGGCAAAGCCCATCACCATGGATACCAAGACCCCGGTGATCCTGGTGCCCACCACCTCCGGCACCGGGTCGGAGGCCACCCGGGTGGCCGTCATCACCCAGACGGAGACCGGGGGCAAGTGGAGCGTGTTCGTGAACACCCACCTGGCTGTGGTAGACCCGGAGCTGAGCATGGGCATGCCCGCCTCCGTCACCGCCTATACGGGGCTGGACGCCCTGTCCCATGCCGCCGAGTGCGTGACGGACAACATATCTCAGCCTCATAACCAGCTCCTGGCCTGCGCCGCCATCAGCAAGATCATGAAGTACCTCCCCATCGCCTGGAAGGAGCCGGAAAACGTGGAAGCCCGGACGGAGATGAGCCTGGCGGCGGACTGGGCGGGCATCGCCTTCGGGGAGACCATGTGCCACGTGGGCCACGCCCTGGCGGACGGCCTCAGCGTCAACCTGCACACCCCCCACGGCTACAACTGCGCCATGGCCCTGCCGGTGGCTCTGGAGTACGCCGCCCCCGCCGTGCCGAACGAGATCCGCATGGTGGCGGAGGCCATGGGCTTGCCCCTTACGGGGAAGGAGTCCGCCGAGGAGCTGGGCGCTATGTGCGCCAACGCTGTTTGGGACCTGATGCGGCAGCTGGAGCTTCCCAGCCTGAAGGCCAAGGGCTTCACCCGGGAGCAGTGCCTCAAGGCGGCAGAGGAGGGGTACGGCAGCCATCTGAGCAGCTTCTGCCCCGTGCCCGTCACCCGGGAGGCGGCGGAAAAGCTGGCCGCCCGGATGTACGACGCCTATCAGTAAGGAGCGGCAGAGATGAAACGCTTTCTGCAGATCCTGTTCACCGCCGGGGCCCTGGCCCTTATGATCTTCACCAAGGCGGCGGTGCTGGTTTCGGCTGCGGGGCCGGACCACAATCAGCTGATCCGGAGTTTCTATTCCTATTTTGCCCCCGTAGTCGCCTTCGGCGGCGCGAATTTCCCGCCCCTCATCACGGCGGTGCTCACCTGCATCCTGCTGATCCTGGGCTTTGCCGCCATCAAAAGCAGAAAGGCGGGCATTGCCCTCTGCATCCTTGCGCCCATAACCTTTATCGTATCTCTGCTCTCCCTGCTGTACGGGCTGCGGTATTACTCCCTTCTGGCGGCCTGCATCAGCCTGTGCCTGCTTCTGGGCGCCATCTTCGCTATTGCGGCCGCGGCGCGGAGAAAGCCCCCCAAGGCCCCTGCGGGACAGCCGCCCATGCCTCCCGCAGGCAGTCCCCCGCCCCCGCCTCCGCAGAATCCGCAGCAGTGACAAAAAGCGCCCCGGCTCGAAGGCCGGGGCGCAGTTTTTCATGACCGCAGGTCAATTCATGTATCTCAGTGCTCCGTCTTGGGATAGCTCAGGGAGTCCGTGGCGATGCTCGCTACCCCGGGAGCCCGGCGGCCCATGATCCGCTCCTTTTTGGAATTCTCCCGCAGCTCCTCAGGGATGTGGATGACCACGCCCGTATCCGCCAGGTTCTGCTGCAGGGCCTCCACATTCACTCCCTGGAGGGTGACGCCGTTCCGGATGGCCAGGGCCGCGGCAGTGCCGGAGACCTGCCCGGTGAAGACGCAGTTGGGGATGCAGCGCATGATCTCCCAGCCCCGTCCTCCCGCGGAGACCATGCGGCCGGCGGCGGCGATATTCTCGATGCGCTTGTCGATCACCGCCTCATAGGGGAATTCATACACCGCGGCGGGATTTTCCAGGCAGTGGATCACCATGCCCACGCTGTGTTCCTCGTGAGCGCCTTCGATCACCTGCATCTCCTTCAGGCCCCGGAGCCGCCGGGTCATGCGGAACTGGGGCAGGGTGGGCATGGTCATGAAGGCGTAACCCGGCCGGTCGTGCTTCTTCAGATAGTCCAGGGCCAGGGTGCGGCTGAAATGCACGTAGTCGTTCACCCCGTCCGCCGTGGTGCCGTAGAAGGTGGGGATCTCGCTCTTGGAGTTGTCCACGTCCGGCCGGAGGCCGAACCACCGCATGCGGATGTTGGCCAGCACGTCGTTGGAGGCGGTCTCGTTCTTGATCCGGTCCACGTCCAGCTCGTAGGTCCAGGTGGAAACGATGCTCTTCTGGGTCTCGCAGTCCGCACCGGCCCGGTACAGCACGTCGGAGTCGCCGGAGGCGTCCACCACCATCTTTGCCAGATAGGCGCTGCGGCCGGATTTGTTCTCCACAATGACGCCTTTGCAGCGGTTTCCCTCCATGATGGGCATGCACACGCTGGTGTCGAACATCACCTTGACCCCTTCCTCAGCCATGTACTCGTCCAGAGCCATGACGCAGGCGGGGATATTGAAGGTGCACTGATACCGGCCCGTGGGGGCTTCCACCTTCCAGGGGCTGCCCTTCCAGCAGTCCGGGATATCGTTGTAGGAGTACCGGCAGCAGACCTGCATCAGTTCTTCCGCCAGACCGCCGTAGATCCGATGGCCCAGGCCGTCGTCAATGGGCAGGTATACGCATACGTGGCCCAGGGTGGCCAGGCCGCCCAGGGCGATGGTCTTCTCCAGCAGGGTGACGCTCACCCCGTTCCGGGCCGCCGCGACGGCTGCGGCTACGCCGGCCAGACCGCCGCCGATGACCAGTACGTCCGTCTCCCCGGCGACCGGGATCTCCCGCCGTTCTTCCGTTATGGTTTTCATCTGCAACATCTCCTGTATCCGAATTTTATAGTTCTTTCCTTGTCACTCTTCCGCCCAGGACCGGGAGCGCAGGACGGCCTTTTCCCACCGGGCGCAGAGCTTTTCCGCCGCCTCCGGCGCCATCCGGGGGGTGAACACCGTGTCCGCCTGCCGGAGCTTCGCCACGTCCTCCAGTTCATTCCAGACGCCGGCCGCCAGGCCCGCCAGGAAGGCGGCGCCGAAGGCGGTGGTCTCCACCATCCTGGGCCGGTCGATGGGTTTCTGCAGGATATCCGCCTGGAACTGCATGAGGAAGCGGTTCACGCTGGCCCCGCCGTCCACCCGGAGAGAGGGGAGGGGGAAGCCCGCATCCCGCTCCATGGCGGCGATCAGATCCCGCACCTGGTAAGCGATGCTCTCCAGGGCGGCCCGGGCCACGTGAGCCCGGGAGCTGCCCCGGGTAAGACCCACCAGAGCCCCCCGGGCGTAGCTGTCCCAGTAGGGGGAGCCCAGGCCGGTGAAGGCGGGCACCAGGTATACGTCCCCGTTATCCGGCACGGAGAAGCTCAGGGCTTCGGTCTCCGCCGCGCTGGAGATGAGCTTCAGCTCGTCCCGCAGCCATTGGATGGTGCTGCCCGCGTTGAATACGCTCCCCTCCAGGCAGCGGTACGTTTTTTCCGGCAGATGCCAGGCCACCCCGGACACCAGACCGTTTTCGCTCCGTACGGACTTTTCCCCGGTGTTCATCACCGTGAAGCATCCGGTGCCGTAGGTGTTCTTGGCGTCTCCCGCCCGGATGCAGCCCTGACCCAGGAGGGCCGCCTGCTGATCTCCCGCCGCGCCGCAGACGGGGATCCCCGCCAGGGCTTCCAGTCCCGGGATCCCCGGGGCCACCCTGCCGTATTCCGCAGAATTGGGCACCGGGGTGGGCAGCATGTCCATGGGGAGCTCCAGCTCCCGGCAAAGATCCTCATCCCAGCAGAGCCGGTCGATATTGAAGACCATGGTGCGGCTGGCATTGGAGCAGTCCGTCACGTGGACTTTTCCCCCCGTAAGGTTCCAGATGAGCCAGGTCTCCACGGTGCCGAAGAGCAGCTCGCCGTTTTTCGCCCGCTTCTCGGCCCCCGGTACGTTCTTCAGGATCCACCGGAGCTTGGTGCCGGAGAAATAGGGGTCGATCAGCAGGCCGGTACGCTCCCGGATCAGCGGTTCCAGGTCTCTGGTTGCCAGTTCGCCGCAGTAGTCCGCCGTGCGGCGGCACTGCCAGACCACGGCGTTGCACACGGGCCGTCCCGTGTTCCGGTCCCACACGATGGTGGTCTCCCGCTGGTTGGCGATGCCGATGGCGGCGATATCCCCGGGGGTCAGGCCGCTCTGCTGAAAGGCCTCCCGCAGGGACTGGAGTTGGGTCTGCAGGATGAGCATGGGATCATGCTCCACCCAGCCCGGCCTGGGATAGATCTGGGGCAGGGGATGCTGGGCGACGGCGGCCACACCGCCCATGCAGTCGAAAACAATGGCCCGGGAGCTGGTGGTGCCCTGGTCCAAAGCAATGACGTAAGGATTCATGGGGACCTCCTTGCCTTTTCTGCTGAATTTCGATAGGATTGGAATAACAGATCAAAATATGGATTGCCGCGGTGCCGCGGCGGAAAGACGGAAATGATGGATATGCGCGAATTTACCCTTGATCCGGAGAAAAGCCTGACCTTGACCTGCCGGGAATACCGGCCGGAGGGCGACCCCGTTGGGATCCTTCAGGTGATCCACGGGCTGGGGGAGCATCAGGGACGCTACGTCTCCTTTGCCCGCTTCCTGGCGGAGAACGGATTTGCGGTGTACACCTCCGACCTGCCGGGTCACGGACCTGCCGCGGCGGAGACCGGCAGCCTGGGGCGCTTTCCCCGGGGAGGCTGGCTGCAGGCGGCGGAGGGGCAGCATGCGCTGCTGGAGCGGGCAAAGGAGCTCTGGCCGGGGAAACCCGTTTTCCTGTTCGGACACAGTATGGGGTCCTTTCTGGCCCGTTCCTGCCTCATCCTCTGGCCCGGCGGGCTGCAGGGGTGCATCCTCTGCGGAACGGGACATTTGGCCCGGCCCCTGGTGGCTGCGGGCAGTGCCGCCGCCGAAGTGACTGCAAAGCTGCGGGGGGAAGACAACGTCAGCGAATTCCTGCGGAAGATGGCCTTCGGCAGCTACAATCAGCGCATTCCCGAAGCCGCCTCCCCCAACGCCTGGATCTGCCGGGATGAGGCGGTGGTGGCGGCCTACGACGCGGATCCGCTCTGCGGCCTCACCCCTTCCTCGGGGCTGATCCGGGAGATGATGCGGGGCATCCGGCTCATCACCGACCCGGCAAAGCAGAAACGCATGGACCCGGAGCTCCCCGTCCTCTTCATTTCGGGGGAAGAGGATCCGGTGGGGGAATACGGCGCCGGGGTCCGCCGCGCCCTGGAAAGCTTCCGGAAGGCGGGGATGAAGCGGGCGGAGCTGAGGCTCTATCCGGGAGACCGGCATGAGCTCATCAATGAGCTTGACCGGGACGCCGTCTGGGGAGATATCCTGGCCTGGCTGAAGGCTCACGAATAGTTTAGCATACTTCTCCGGGGATATCCACCGCTTTCCGTCTTGCGTCCCCGGGAGAAATGAGATACAATCAGCGTGTCGGCAAACTCTCCGCGCGGTCTGATACCATGTGCCGGGAACGGGGGAAGTAAAATTGCAGTATTTATGGATCCCGGCGGCGGTGCTCCTGGCGGCGCTGGCCTTCTTTTCCCTGGCGGCCCTGTACTGCGTCCGGGTCATCACCAAGAGCGAGCGCAGGTCGGAGGAAAAGGTCCGCAGCAAGGATGAGGCGGCGTTTCCCGAAGCCTTCCGGGCCTGGGACACGGTCTGGGACCGGAAGCCCTTCACCCTGGATGTGGGGGACGCGGTCCTCAGCGGGGAGTATGTGATCCACCCCGAAGGGAAAAAGCGGGTGGTGATCTTCTGCCACGGGCATACGGTCTGCCGCCTGGGAGAGGTGAAATACGCCTCTCTGTTCTACGACATGGGCTGGAGCCTCCTGTTTTACGACCACCGGTACTTCGGCCGCTCCACGGGGAAATGCTGCACCCTGGGACAGAAGGAATCCGAGGATCTGCGGAAGGTCATGGCCTATGCCCGGCAGGTGTTCGGGGAGGACGCCTCCATCGCCCTCCAGGGGGAGAGCATGGGCGCCGCCACGGTGCTGTATGTGCTGGACCGGGAAAAGCCCGTCTTCGCGGCAGCGGACTGTCCCTTTGCCGATACCCTGGAGCTGTTCCGGTATCTGCTGCCCCATTGGGCCCGTCTGCCCCGCTGGCCCTTGATGCCCCTGGCCGTATTCATGGGAAGGCTGGTTTATGGGTATGATATCCCTGCGGTGAGTCCTGTCCGGTCCGTGGCCGGGTCGGACACCCCCATCTGCCTTTTCCACGGGGAGGAGGACCGGCTCATTCCCTGCGAGAACAGCAAAAAGCTGCTGGCTGCCAGCAAAAACCCGAAAAGCCGTATGCATCTGGTCCCCGGCGTCCGCCATGCCGCAGCCCTGGCGGGGGATCCGGAGGGATACCGGCGCATACTGAAGGAATTCGTACAAGACTGCACAGAGGAGGATCAACATGAAACCGATCGAACTGACCGCTGAAAACTTTCAGGAAACCGTAAGCAAAGGTGTGACCGTGGTGGACTTCTGGGCCAGCTGGTGCGGCCCCTGCAAGATGATGGCCCCCATCCTGGATGAGACAGCCGGGGAATACGCCGACGTCACCTTCGGCAAGGTGAACGTGGACGAACAGCCCGCCCTGGCCAACGCCTTCCGGGTGAACGCCATCCCCACCCTGGTGTTCTTCAAGGACGGCCGGGCCGTGCAGCAGGCCGTGGGCCTCCAGCAGAAAGCCGCCCTGAAGCGGATCATCGACGGGGTGAAGGGCTGATGCGCATCCGGGTCAACGAGAACAAGGAGATCGCGGATCTGGTGAAGCAGGGCCTGGAGCAGACCGGGGGCTACTGCCCCTGCCGCCGGGAGCGGACGCCGGACACCAAATGCATGTGCAGGGAATTCCGGGAACAGATCGCCGATCCGGATTTCGAGGGCTTCTGCCACTGCCAGCTGTATTACAAAGAAAAGTAGAACATCCCACACAACAGCCGGGGAGCATAACGCTCCCCGGCTCAGACTATAAACAAAGTATCAAAAGCCTCGCAGAGTTCGCGGCTCGGAAGCCGCGAATTGAATGGGAATCCATTTTCGGGCGGAATTCATTTCTGCTCGAAAATCCTTCTATCGCCGCAAGTGTCGAAGTGTTCGGCCGAGGCGCGCAGCGGCGATGCAATCCTTCTCAAATCGGAGCCCAACGAAGTGGGTCCGATTTGAAGGGCATCACAGAAGTCCCGTTTCTACGAGAGTACCTTTCCCAGCACCCGCAGGTCTTCCTCCTCCGCCACCCGGATGGGGTCATAGCGCTTATTCAGGGAGATGAGGGCGGGCTTTCCTCCGTCCTTCCCCAACACCTTGCAGTAGGCGTCTCCCCGGTAGAGGAAGATCCCCGTTTCCCCGGGCTCCAGGGTCTCCTGCCGCTGCACGTATACCACCTGCCGGTCCGCGTACCGGGGCTCCATGCTGTCCCCGCTGATGCGCACGGCGTAATCCGTCCCCCGGGGGGCCGACTCCGGGAGCTCCAGCAGACGGTGGTCGCTGCTGTCCAGAAACTGGCCGGTACCGGCGGAGACGGGGAGGTCGTACAGGGGGATGACCCGCCCGGGCTTCCGGACCGCCGGGACTTCCTCTCCGAAGGCGGGGTCCCCCTTCAGCAGGCGGATATACTCTTCCACCCGCCGCCGCCCCAGGGCGTTCAGCCCGGAGAGGGAGTCCTCCATACCGAAGAAGCGGTGCAGCACGTCCCGCACCCCATAAAGGCGGCAGAGAAGCAGAAACTGCCCGGCATTGGGCAGGTTCACCCCCCGCTCCCACTTGGAGACGGACTTCTGGGTACAGGGGCAGCCGGAATCCGTCAGATACGCCGCCGCCTCCCCCTGGGAAAGACCGGCCTCCCGCCGGAGCTGAGCCAGAGTATCTCCCACATGCATATGGTATCACCTCAACTGTTCTCTTCTATATCTTGAAGATAACACATTTTCCCCGGGTCCGCAAGGGCATCCGGGGAATAATTCTCTTAAAAAGCGAAAATTATCTATTGAAATCGCGTTAAAAGCGTATTATAATGCGCACGAAGGGAGAGATGGGCGGTGGAAGGACAGGGGAGGATCATCCTCCATGCGGATATGAACAGCTTTTATGCCAGCGTGGAGTGCCTCCATCAGCCCGCCCTTCGGGATCAGCCCGTGGCGGTGGGGGGCGACGCGGAGGCGCGGCACGGGATCATCCTGGCCAAGAACCAGCTGGCCAAGAAATTCGGGGTGAAGACGGGGGAGGCCCTGTGGCAGGCCCGGCAGAAGTGCCCGGACCTGGTGATCGTCCACCCCCATTATGACCGGTATATGCGCTTTTCCCGCCTGTCCCGGGAGATCTACGGGGAGTATACGGACCGGGTGGAGCCCTTCGGCCTGGACGAATGCTGGCTGGACGTCACCGGTACCGAAAGCCAGCGGAAGGGCGGGGAAGCCCTGGCCCATGAGCTGCGCCGCCGGATCAAGGCGGAGCTGGGGGTGACGGTCTCCGTGGGGGTGAGCGACAATAAGATCTTTGCCAAGCTGGGCTCGGATTACAAGAAGCCGGATGCGGTGACGGTCTTCTCCCGCCGGGAGATGGGGGAAAAGGTCTGGCCCCTGCCGGTGACGGATCTGCTGTACGTGGGTCCCGCCACCGGGCGGAAGCTCCGGAACTACGGGGTGGAGACCATCGGCCAGCTGGCGCAGACTCCGCCGGAGTATCTGAAGAGCTGGTTCGGCAAGGTGGGCCCCATGCTCCATGGGTTTGCCAACGGCTATGACCTTACCCCCGTGGCCCGGGCGGGGGAGGAGAGCCCGGTGAAGAGCATCGGCAATTCCATGACCACCGTGCGGGATCTGGCCAGTCTGGAGGATATCTCCGCCGTATACTGGGCGCTGTGCGAGAGCGTGGCCGCCCGGCTGCGGGAGGGGGGCTTCCTCTGCCGCACGGTGCAGATCGGCCTGCGGGATTTCGGCCTGTATTCCTTCGAGCGGCAGACGGTCCTGGAAACCCCCTCCTGTCTGGCCTCGGAGCTGCACCGGGCGGCCATGGCCCTGGTGGAGGCCCACTGGGACGAGCGCCGTCCCCTCCGCAGCGTGGGGGTCCGGGGCACGGAGCTGATCCCAGCCTCCTCCCCCTGGCAGCTGAGCTTGTTCCGGGAGGAGGCAGGGCGGGAGAAGCAGGAGCGGCTGGAGCGGAGCGTGGAGGAGCTCCGGCGGCGCTTCGGCAAGGCCGTCATCGGCCGGGCCGCCGCCCGGCTCCATACGGATCTCTGGTCCCCGGACCTGGAGAAGACCCAGGTGATCCACCCAATTGGTTTACTGAAAACCGGTATCAGTTGAGGAGATAAGCCATGGAAGAAAATCACGCAAAGGTATACGTGGCGGTGAAGGCCCGGTTCGAGCCGGACGGACGGCTCATCCCCCTCTCCGTCACCTGGGAGGACGGGGTGGAGTACCCCATCGACCGGGTGCTGGAGCGGAAGCGCGCCGCCAGCATGAAGGCCGGGGGCACGGGCTTCCGGTACCGGATCCGCATCGGCAGCCGGGAGACCTATCTCTTCCTGGAGGAGGACAAATGGTTCGTGGAGCGGAGATAGCGGACCGGAGCGCTTGAATCGCGGAGGGTCTTCCGCTATACTGTCATGCAGAGGAAGGAGGGATGGGCATGGCGTCCGGCAGGGAGTATCTGGACTTTGTCCTGGAGCAGCTGTCAGGCCTGGAGGGCGTTTCCCACAGGGCCATGATGGGAGAATACCTCATCTATTATCAGGGAAAGCTCGTGGGCGGGATCTATGACGACCGCTTCCTGGTGAAGCCCACGGCCTCCGCGAAGGGGATGCTGCCGGATTCCCCCCTGGAGCTGCCCTATGAGGGGGCAAAGGAAATGCTCCTGGCGGACTGCGTGGACGACCGGGAAGCCCTGTGCGTCCTGGTGGAGGCGGTGGCCGCCGACCTGCCGGAGGGGAAGAAAAAGAAGTGAACCCCGCCAGCCGGCATAGAGAACTTCCGTATAGAAGAAAAGAGGCGTCGTTGTGACATGTTTTGTGACAAACGGCGCCTTTTCTGCGTATTCCCGGTGAAGGCCTTCAAAACGTGAGGAAAGAAGTGATCTGTCTGGAACGGGAAGAGTTTCTGCTCCTTGCGGGTAAGTATAAGGATACCGTGTTCCGGGTGGCGCTCAACGCGCTCGGCTCGCCCCATGACGCCGACGATATCGTGCAGGAGACCCTGCTCCGGCTCTGGAAGCGGAGCGAGCCCTTTGAGAGCGAAGCCCACGCAAGGAATTGGCTGATCCG
>JAFZVM010000138.1 GCA_017617795.1 Oscillospiraceae bacterium | reverse complement strand
GCTCAGAGCGTCCTGTCGGACGCTTAGGTTGTTATACCCTTTTTCCTTCACTCACCAATTCACTGCTTTTCTGTTTTCGGGGCTTGACTTTTAATAGTTAGTCTTTCACACTTTCTTCCTTTCCGGTATCGTACCGTTTACTGGTTTGTCTACAGTCTGAAAACGTGCCACCGGCACGTTTTCTTACACGCCTCCCTTCGAGCCCATATTCCCGATTGCAGCAAAAGACACCGCCCAGCGGGCGGTGTCTTCTTCTGGTGGAGACTAATGGGCTCGAACCATCGACCTCATGCGTGTGAAGCATGCGCTCTAACCAGCTGAGCTAAGCCTCCATTGTGGTGACCCGTACGGGACTCGAACCCATGTTACCGCCGTGAAAGGGCGGTGTCTTAACCACTTGACCAACGGGCCGTATTTTTCTGGGCTCGCGCCCCGCGCCGGGGACCTGCCCCGACGCGAAGCAGCCTGGTAGCGGCGACTGGATTTGAACCGGTGACACTTCGGGTATGAACCGAATGCTCTAGCCAACTGAGCTACGCCGCCGAGTCAGCATCGGTGATTATACCCGATAGAAATCGCCTTGTCAACCCTAAACTCGGGAAATCGGCGATTTTTTCAGTCCTCTCCGTACACGGGAGGAAGGCGGAGCTTATGGGCCGCGGCGGCATGGCGGCGGGCGATGATGGCCTCCGCTTCCGGCCGCACCGGCTGACTGGCCATGACCCGGCTGATCTCCTCATAGGTGACGCCCATTTCCGTCTCATCCGTCTGCCCCTCGAAGAGGCCCGCGGAGGGAGCTTTGGTGATGATGGCCTCCGGCGCGCCCAGGTACCGGAGGAAATCATAGATCTCCGCCACGGTCAGGTCCCCGATGGGGTTGAAATCGCAGGCCCCGTCCCCCCACTTGGTGAAGTAGCCCACGTACCGCTCGCACAGGTTCCCCGTGCCCGCCACCAGGCGGTTCTCCGCCGCGGCAACGGCGTACAGGGCGGTCATGCGCAGCCGGGGATTCATATTCGTGGTCGCGGCGGCGTTCAGCTCCGTCACCGGCTCCAGGATGCGCACGAAGAGCCTCTTCAGCTCCGTCAGGTCCAGCTTCCGGCAGGGGATGCCGAATTTCTCCGCCACCTCCAGGCCGTCCGCCATATCCTCCTCATAATTCCGCCGGCTCTCGCAGGGCAAGGCGATGCCCACGGTGTTTTCGCAGGCCATACGGCACAGGATGCCCACCAGGGCGGAATCCTTGCCGCCGCTGTTGCCGTAGACGATGCCGGACGCCCCGGCGGCGGCCAGCTTTTCCCGGATAAAGGCGATCCGGGATTCCGTTTCCGCTTTCCAGTCCCGCATATGGATCTTCCTTCCCTTTTCTGGATATACGCCGTTATACCACATCCCGGCGGGAAAAGCAACGGCGGAGGCCAGCTTCCAGTGCGGCGGGGACGGGGGCAACGCAGGAAAACGCCGGCTTTATCCTCCCTCCAGAATAACGTCCCCGGGGGCCGGAAAGCAAGGCGGGGCAAGGGATTTGGGATTGACATTCCCCGGTGGGCGAATTACAATATATTGTATCGGATTCTACCTATTCGGTAACCAAATACATTCCCATATTGGAGGTCAACTCATGGACGAGAAGAAAGCAAGCGTGGGCATGCGGGTGACCCAGGAAGCCGCAAGCAGCCAGGCCGCCGCCGCGATCAACGCCATGCCTGCCGCCCTCACCCAGTTCCGCTGCCCCATCTGCGGCCGCTATTTCCTCAGCTATACGGAGCTGGTGGACCATTATTCCGCCGAGCATCCGGACAGCGTCGCCCCCATCACCGTGACCCTCACCGTGAACGGCAAGACCTGCGAGATGCTGCTGGAGCCCCAGTGGACCCTGAAGCAGGCCCTCCAGTTCAGACTGGGTCTCACCGGCGCCAAGCACATGTGCGACCGGGGCGCCTGCGGCTCCTGCACCGTGATCATGGACGGACGGCCCGTGCTCTCCTGCCAGATGCTGGCCGCCGAGTGCGAGGGCACGAACATCCAGACCGTGGAAGGGATCGCCGCGGATCCCAAGTGGAAGCCCCTCATCGACGCCTACTGCAAGTGGGACGCCATGCAGTGCGGGTACTGCACCCCCGGCTTCCTGGTCACCGCCAAGGCTCTGCTGGACCGGAATCCCCATCCCACGGAGGCGGAGATCAAGACCGCCCTGGCCGGAAACATCTGCATCTGCGGCACCTATCCCCGCCATTCCCAGGCCATCCTGGAGGCGGCGGAGATCATCGCCGCCCAGGAGAAAGGAGCCCAGTAAATGGCTGACGTAGTCGGCGCCAACGGCCAGCGGGAGAATTTCCGGGTCGTCGGCAAGCCCAATAAGCCGGGCATCCTTTCCTATGCCCTGGCCTCCGGCGTCGCGAAGTTCGGCATCGACTATACCATGCCGGATATGCTCCACGCCAAGTTCCTCCGCAGCCCCTACGCCCACGCCCGGGTGAACGCCATCAACACCGAGAAGGCCTGGAAGGTCCCCGGCGTGGTGGACATCGTCCTGTGGGACGATCCGGACCTCATGGGTCTGGGGGGCATGCCCTTCGGCCCCAAGGTCTCCTACCTGGGCAACGTGGCCCATCAGGAGAACCAGGAGGTGGGCGCCATCGTGGTGGCGGAGACGGAAGAAGCCGCCGAGGAAGGCGTCCGCGCCCTGGAGGTGGACTGGGAAGTCCTGCCCTTCATCGTGGACCTGCGGAAGGGCCTGGATCCCAACTTTCCCCCCATCCGCACCAAGGAGGATGAAGGCGGCGGCGATATGTTCGCCCCCCGGGGCGGGAACAAGAATCCCCCCAAGCAGGCGAACATGAGCTTTGTGAACAAGATCGAGGGCGATATCGAGGACGGCTTCGCCAAGGCGGACTTCGTTATCGAGTACGATACGAACCTGCCCATCTTCGCCTCCCATATCCCCAATCCTCCCTCCTCCATCGCCTGGTGGTTCGACGATCCCTACCACGGGCCGGAGAAGAGCCTGCACATCGAAGGCGCGGTGCAGCGGCGGGACAACATCGCCCGGATGTACAACGTGCCCAACGAGAAGTGCGTGCAGGAGGGCCTGTTCCAGGGCGGCAAGTACTGCGACTGGGGCATGCGCATGAGCCAGGAGATCACCCCCCTGCTGGCCAAGCGGACCGGAAGGCCCGTGCGCTGCGCCAACACCCGGGAGGAGACCTTCGACTTCCTGATGAACCAGCGCCTGTGCCACATCCGCCTGGGGGTCACCAACGAGGGCCTCATCACCGCCGTGGACGATCAGTCCGTTGCGGATAACGGGCGGCCCGGCTCCTCCGCCTTCGGCGTGGCCCAGGACCAGGGCTACGGCCCCTACTACACCCTGAAATGCCAGAACATCAGCCAGCGGTACACGGTGGTGGACACCAATACCGGCAAGATGTACACCAGCGGGCAGCACTGCCCCTTCAACTGGGATACCCTCTCCATGGGCATCGCCATCATCGCGGAGAAGCTGGGGAAGGACCCCATCGACATCGCCCAGCTGAACCTCCACGGCCCCACCTCCCAGAGCGATACGGACAAGGTCCCCTCCTTCGAGGCCTGTATCGAAGAGGGCAAGAAGTACGCGAACTGGAACTGGCATCCCGCCGGGACGAAGCGTCTGCCGGACGGGCGGCTCCACGGAGCCAGCTTCCGGTATCAGATCTGCCCGCGCCACGCCTTTTCCGGCTACAACTGCAAGCTGGAGCTTCGGAACGGCGTCGTCCATATGCCCACCCAGGGCCCCTGCACCGGCATCTACGCCGTGGAGGCCAACGCCATGGTGGTGGCGGAGGAGCTGGGTCTGGAGTATGAGGACATCGCGGTGGATTTCGACTGGCGGGAGACCTTCACCCCCGTGGGCGGCGGGTCCGACGGCACCACCGCCTCCTCCTGGGCCATGAAGGAATGCGCCAACATCCTGAAGCAGAAGATCCTGGAGTCCGCTGCAAAGCAGGCCTCCGCGCCCCCCATGATGGGCATGGGCGGCTTCATGGGCGGTCCTCCCAAGGAGAACCCCCTGAAGGGACACACCGCCGACGAGCTGGATCTCATGGACGGCAGAGTCGTCCTGAAGGCCGACCCCAGCGTAGGCGTCCCCTTCAAGGAGGCCACCCGGGAAAACCTCTTCGCCACCTACTCCGGCCGTCCCCCCGCAGCCCTCTGGAGCCTGGGCATGGGCCGCATGCTGGACACCATGAACTGCGCCTTCTGCGAGGTGGCGGTGGACGAGGAGACCGGCGTGGCCGAGATCCTGAAGTTCGACGTGGTGGCCGACCCGGGCAAGATCATGCGCCTCACCTCCCTGGAGAGCCAGATCGACCAGGTCATGTTCTTCTCCCAGGGCTGCCAGCTTCTGGAGGAGTACGTGTACGACCAGCATACCGGCGTCCGTCTGAACGCCAATATGATCGACTATAAGAAGCCCACCACCCTGGACGTGCCCCCCGTGAACCGGAAGTTCCTGGAGACCCGGGCGGGGAACGCGGCCTACGGTGCCAGTGGCATCAGCCACAGCCTGGCCAACACCCACCTGGTGATCATGGCGATCCACAACGCCATCGGCAAATGGGTGGATCCCCCGGCGACGCCGGACAAGATCCTGAAAGCCCTGGGCAAGGCATAAGAGAGGAGACAGTACATGAGACCGTTCAATCATATCAACGCCAAGACCCTGGAAGAGGCCGTGGCCGTCCTGCGTAAGGGAGACGCCAACGTCATCGCCGGCGGCGTGGACCTGCTGGGCACCCTGAAGGACAACATCACCCCCGCCTACCCCAAGACCGTGGTGAACATCAAGACCATTCCCGGTCTGGATTATATCAAGGAAGAGAACGGCACCCTGAAGATCGGCGCCGCCACCCGCATGGCGGATATCGGCCGCAGCGAGCTGGTGCGGGAAAAGGCCGCGGCCCTGGCGGAGACCGCCAGCGTGGCCGGCACCCCCAACATCCGGGAGATGGCCACCATCGGCGGCAACATCGCCCAGCTGCCCCGCTGCTGGTACTTCCGCAAGCTGGAGAACCGCTTCTACTGCGACCGGAAGGGCGGCAACGTCTGCTACGCCATCCAGGGGGACAACCGCTACCACTCCATCTTCGGCGGCCTGAAGCCCCATGCCAGCCCCTGCACCCGGGAGTGCCCCGCGGGCACGGACATCCCCGCCTATATGGCGAAGCTCCGGGCGGACGATTGGGACGGCGCCGCGGAGATCCTTATGAAGGCCAATCCCCTGCCCATGATCACCTCCCGCATCTGTCCCCATCCCTGCCAGGACGCCTGCAACCAGTGCGAATACGGGGACTGCGTGAACATCCACTGCGTGGAGCGCAGCGTGGGCGACTATATCCTGGAGCATACGGACAAATTCTACGCCGCTCCCAAGGTGGAGACCGGCAAGAAGGTCGCCATCATCGGCGCGGGCCCGGGCGGCCTCACCGCGGCGTACTATCTCCGCAAGGCGGGCCACAGCGTCACCGTCTTCGAGCGTCAGCCCAAGGCCGGCGGCGTCATGCGCTACGGCGTGCCCCATTACCGTCTGCCCAAGGACGTGGTGGACAAGGTGATCGACGCCCTGGCCGGTATGGGCATTGAATTCAGATGCGGCGTCACCGTGGGCAAGGACATCACCGTGGACCAGATCGACGAGCAGTACGACGGCGTGTTCTTCGGCACCGGCGCCTGGAAGCAGCCCCTCCTGGGCATCGGCGGCGAGGAGCTGGCCCTCTTCGGCCTGAACTTCCTCACCGAGGTCAACACCTACCTGCAGAAGGCCATCGGCCAGAACGTGCTGGTGTGCGGCGGCGGCAACGTGGCCATGGACGTGGCCCTCACCGCCAAGCGTCTCGGCGCGAAGAACGTGACCCTCATCTGCCTGGAGAAGAGGCATGAGATGCCCGCCAGCAGCGAAGAGATCCAGCGGGCCGAGGAAGAGGGCGTGGTCATCCACAACGCCTGGGGCCTGGGCAACGTGGTCACGGACGAGGCCGGCAAGGTCAAGGGCCTGGACTCCATGCGCTGCCTCTCCGTCCGGGATCCCAACGGCCGCTTCAATCCCCAGTACGACCAGGAGGATCGCACCTTCTATGAATCCGACTACATCATCCTGGCCACCGGCCAGGCGGTGGACATCGGCTTCCTGGGAGAAAAGTTCAACGCTCAGCTCCGCAGCGCCCGGGGCCTCATCAACGTGGACCTCTCCACCTTCAAGACCAGCCGGAAGGGCATGTACGCCGCGGGCGACGTGGCCACCGGTCCCAATATCGCCATCCGGGCCATCAACGGCGGCCGGGTCGCCGCCCAGAACATGTCCCGTGAGCTGGGGGTCCTGATCCCCGGTCCCACCCTGAACAAGGATTACGTCCACGCGGATCCCGCGGGCATCGCGGCGCACGAGAAGAACGAACAGCCGGAGCGGCCTCTGGCCGAGCGCACCCTGCTGGACGAGGACGCCTTCTCCTACAGCCCCGAGGCCCTGAAGGCCGAGGCGGGCCGGTGCATGAACTGCGCCTGCTACGCGGTGAACCCCAGCGACGCCGCCCCGGTGCTCCTGGCCCTGGACGCCCGGATCGTCACCACCAAGCGGATGCTCTCCGCCGAGGAGTTCTTCGAGGTGCACGTGCTCTCCAACACCGCCCTGGATCCGGACGAGATCATTACGGAGATCCAGATCCCCGCTGCCAAGGAGGGAGAGAAGAGCATCTACAAGCGCTTCGCCTTCCGGAAGAGCATCGACTTCCCCGTGGTGAACCTGGCCATCCGCCGCTCCGCCGACGGGGAGACCCGCATCTCCCTAAACGCCGTGGCCCCCGTGCCCATCCGCTGCCGGAAGGCCGAGGCCTATATCAGCGGGAAGGAGATCACCGAGGAGACCGCCGCCGCCGCGGGCGAGGCCGCTCTGGAGGGCGCCGAACCCTTCGAGGCCAACCGGTACAAGATCCAGATCGCCAAGACCCTGGTGAAGCGGACTTTGCTGGAATTGGCGAAGTAAAGATTAACTGCACAAGTATACGGCAGTGGGGCCGCCTCAGACGAGGCAGCCCCACTGCTTGTTTTTGGGGACGAGGGTTCGGACGGGGGTTTTTCGCGCCTGCTGGCATACTTTCAATACGGAGAGTGCCTCCGGCGGGCCCCTTTCTTTGCCGCCAAAGAAAGGGGCAAAAGAAACCGCCAAAGGGAACCTATTCCGAGGCGGTTCCCTTTGGAATCCTTCCCCGACGGCCAAGAGGGGAACCTACGGGTTCCCCCCATTGGATTCCCTCTCCAAGGGGACGACGGACGGGAGTTTAGACGGGGGTTCGGATTGCCGAAGAACGGCATTCCATGTATAATGCAGCGAGGGGGTGAGCATATGGCAGCCATACCCGGCGAAGCGGAACGGGCGGTGTGCGCCTGCATCTGCCGGTCCGGCGGTCTCCGGGCGAAGGAGATCGCGAAAATGCTGGACGTGAGCACAGAGACAGTGAACAAGGTGCTGTACCGCTCCCCCTTCCTGAAGGAGCTGTGCTGGCAGGATCAGGATTACCGCTGGCATGCTCTGGTGCCCCAGACCCGCCCCCACGCCGGGCTCCGGGAGTTCGCGGGGTGGTACGGCTATGCGGGGGATTTCACCGCTCTCACCGAGGCCGAATGGCTGGACCAGCTTACCGAGGGCTGTGATCGGGTGGGCCGGAGCCTCAACGACAACCGGGGCCTTCTCCATTCCTTCCGGGACTGCCGGGAGACCCTGCTGAGTCTCTTCCGGGACCTGGAGGGGATGGCCGGGGAAGCCTGCCTGGGATGGGAGCTGGCCTTTGAACTGCGCCTCAAGCGCGCCCGGCACGTGCGGCTATACGCGGACGTGCTGGTGATCACCGAAAGCCGGGTCTTCTCCCTGGAGTTCAAGATGAAGGAGCAGATCGACCCGGAGGAGGTGGCTCAGGCCGCCAAATACGCCCCCTGGCTGGAGGTGCTCTTCGGCCCGGGATATGAGATCATCCCCGTGCTGGTGCTCACCGCCGCAAAGGACCTCTATACCTTCGCCCCCATCGGGGAAAAGGACGCGGTGCTCCCGGTTTGCTCCGGGGACATGCTCTTCAACGCCTTCGACGAGTATCTGGGCTTCCTCCGCTAGAATATCGCCCACAGCAGATAGTCTTCGCTTCCGTCGTAAACCGCATTTTCCTCCGTCTCCCGGGGGTGCTGCTTTCCGTACTCCCGCAGAGCCTCCAGGAGCCGCAGGCCTTTTCCATCCGTGGGCTCCCGGCGCATCCCCGCCGTACCGCGGGGGACGTAGAAGGGATAATATTCCATATATCCATTTTGCCAATAGGCGCTTTTCTCCGTCCGGTTCAGGAACAGGAGCAGATATGATCCCTCCGCCGGCCAAACATCCCCGTTCTCCAACAGGACGTGGATATACCGGTGGTCCTGTCCGTTCAGGTCCTGGCCCCGCTCCGTCAGGTTCCCCAGATAGTCCGCCCGGATGAGACAGGTCATGAGATAGTCCCAATTCCCCGGCGCGACCTCATGCGGCTCCCCCTTCTTCACCTTCACCAGGCAAACGGCGTCGCACTTCTCAACCATGGCCTGGGTGTCCGCATCCAGGGTCCGCCCGCAGCCGGGAAGAAACAGGAGCAGCAGGGCAATAACCACGCAGATTCTTTTCATGTATTCCTCCCGTCTTATCCCAGGCCCAGCCATTCCCGGGGATGCTTGTTTCCGTAGACCCGGAGGGCCTCCCGGAGCCGGATGCCGGCGGCGTCCGTGGGTCTGCCCCAGCGGAGGGCGTTCTCCCCGGCGGGGACGAAGGTGACGCCATCCGCTGACAGCTTCAGGAATAGGGTCAGCTCCGTGTTCCCGTCCGCTGGGAACCGCTTCCGATACTCCGCACCGAATGCCCGGAATTCTTCCTCCGTGAGCAGGACCTCCGGCCGCCAGTATAGGATCGTGCCGATCGCATTTATCTTTGTCAGGCTGCCCAGGTAGTCCCCCTTCACCTGGCAGGTCATGATATAGCCTCTTCCGCTACTCTCCGGGGCGGGGACCACCTCCACATCCTTCACCGCCGCCAGACACACGGCGTCGGAGGCCTCGAGCAGGGCCGTCGTCGCCGCATCCGGGGCCTTTCCGGCGCAGCCGGGGAGAAGGTGCAGAACGAGCAGAACGAGCAGAACGAAAAGAAGCCGCCTGATGCGCATGATGCTTGCCTCCCTTGTCAATGTTACCAAACGATCCTTGGGGGATCCGTCCACAGCCCCTCCGGATAGGGCAGCGTCCAGTCCTCCGCCTCCCGGGGATGGGCTTTGCCGTAGGCCCGGAGGGCCTCCAGGTACCGGAGCCCCGCCCCGTCCCGGGTCTCCCGCCGGATGGTCCCCTCCCCGCCGTGGGGCACGAACAGGGGTCTGCCATCCATGTAATCCTCCTCCCATACGTCCAGGAACAGAATCAGCCGCAGGGTATACTTGCCGGATTCCTCCTCCCAGGCTTTGAATACTCGGATGTACCAGTCATGGTCCACCGCCACATAGACGGTCACCCGATCATCCCGATGGGCATCCTGCCCCAGGGTGGAAATGCTGCCCAGATAGTCCTCCCGCACCGTGAGGGCCATCACCGTTTTCCGGTCGTAAGAGGCGCTGCCTCCCGTCGCCTCCGCCAGACACACGGCGTCGGAGGCCTCGATCAATTCCCTTGTCTCCGCATCCGGGGTCTTGGCGGCGCAGCCATGGAGGAAAAACATCAGCAGGAATCCCAGAGCAAAAACGTACCATGTCCACATCATTCTCACGGGAATTCCCCCTTTCTTCCCCCTCACCCTACAATTTGACGTCGCGTCAATGTCAAGAGGTTTTTTGAAAATTCTTTGATTTTTCCGACAAAAATGCGCTTCCCGGGTGGGGAAGCGCACTTTTCACACATGCTCAGCCCAATATTTCTCTCAGCTTTGCCATGGGTCCCTCCGGATCGGCTGGCGGGCCGAAGGGCCGCTCATCCAGGTCCGCGAAGGCCAGGCACTGGTTGATGGTCATGCCCTTGATGGAATCGTCCAGCTTCACCTCCCGCAGCCAGGGCACCGCGGAATAGACGATCTCCGCTGCTTTGGGGTCTGCCAGCACCTCCGCCATGGGGGTATCGCCGCTGAACCTCCTTGGTCCGGTCTGGCCGGGCATGGGAGGCAGGCTGAAGGCGGGGTAATGGTCCTCATGCTTCCGGGGCATATACTTTCTGGGATCATGATCCGGCTCCTCCGTCGGCGGGTTGGTTTCCCAGGGCATCCGGGTCTTCGGCGGGAAGCGGAACAGATCCCGGAGCCAGGCCAGGCAGTCCGGCAGCCAGGTATCGAAGCCCTGCTTCCGGAAACCGGTGTCCGTGGTGCCGATAAGCTCATTGGCCAGGATGCCGTGCTCCCCGGGAGTGTAGCAGTGGAGCTCAAAGGGTACGTCGTGGTTGGAGCAGGCCAGGGCCATGTTCAGGGCCTGATTGCAGCACACCAGATGGTCCTGGTAGGAGGAGACCAGGAAGGCGGGAGGCGTATCTTTGTCCACCAGGAGGTCGCAGCGGAAGACCTTCGTCTTCAGCACCCCCTCCTCCACCACCGGCAGCTCGGAGCCGATGCAGGGGTAGATCAGTACCATGGCGTCCGGGCGGCATTCTTCTCCGCAATTCTCCACCGCCGCCTGCACCTCGGGCTGCTTCCAGAAGGTGCCGGAGGCCGCCGCCACGAAGGCCCCGGCGGAGAAACCGATAACGGACACCGCGTCGGGCCGCAGGTTCCACTCCGCCGCGTTCTGCCGGATCAGGCGGATGGCCTTAGCCGCACAGATCATGGTTGCGGGATACAGGGCCCCCAGACCCAGAGGGTATTCCAGCACGAAGGTCTGGAAGCCCTTGGCGTAAAAGGCCATGGCCGCGGACTCGTTCTCCTGGGGGGTGTGCATATTGAAGCCGCCCCCGGGACACACCAGCATCGCCGGCAGGGGACCGGGGTTCATCAATCCCTCCTGACGGATATAGCAGCGGAGACGGGCGGTGCCGGAATCGTTCAGGGGAAGGGTCAGGGTCTTCATGGTCGATCACCTTTCAATCCGTTTTTCTGTCAGCGTAGCACAGCCGGGCCGGTGCGTCAAGGAAGGAAGCCCGGCTCCGCCCCGCCCTTTTGTTTGCGGCAGTTCCTTGACCCGGGCGGGGAGATGTGCTATCCTTGCATCAGAACGATAAATCAACAAAAAGGAGGACGTTCCATGTACGAAAAGAAGCTGATCGTGTATTTTTCCAAATCCGGCAACACCAAGAAGCTGGCGGAGATGATCCAGGCCGCCGTGGGCGGAGACGCAGTGGATATCGACGCCCCCAAGCCCGATTTCGCCGCCTATGATCTGATCTTCCTGGGCACCCCCAACTACAGCGCCACCGTGGCGGGCCCCATGGCGGATTACATCAAGGGCATCGACCTGACGGGCAAGACCGTCGCCCCCTTCTGCACCCACGGCATGGGCGGCCTCCAGAACGTGGGGGAGGATATGACCAAGCTATGCACCGCTGCCGGCGCGGCGAAGGTCTTCCCCACCATCCCCGTGAAGGGCGTGGACGTGGACCAGGCGGGTGAGAAGCTCGCCGCATGGCTGAAGGAAATCGGTCTGAAATAAGCAAACCGGACCCGACATTGATTAAGTAAAGGAGACTATGCTGATGTACGAGAAATTGGTATTTGAATTCCCCCAGGAGTATAACGAGATCACCGCTCCGGGCGACGATCCCGGTTTTGTGGTCAAGCCCCAGGCCTATTTCCGCGGCGCTTCCCAGATCCCCGGCTCCGAATTCAACAGCAGCTTCCAGATCTTCGTGAAGCCCTTCTTCCTGGACCGGGTCCAGCACCGTCATCCCAAGGACGAGTACCTGATCTTCCTGGGCGCCTCCTTCCCCAACGTTTTCGATTTCGACGCGGACATCGAATTCACCCTGGGCAAGAAGGGGGAGGACGAGGAGCTGTACCATATCACCAAGCCCACCATCATCCGGGTCCCCGCCGGGGTGTATCACTGCCCCCTGCACTTCAAGCGGATCGATAAGCCCGTCCTCTTCCTGGCGGCCTGCATGATGCCCATGTTCGGCGGCATCTACGACATGCCCGACGGCTCCACCCGGGAGATGTACTACAACGGCCCCATCCAGTGCAAGTACAATCCCGATAAGAAATGCGACTCCTGCGGCAAGTGCCTCCAGGAGGACTGGAAGAAATAAATCCTTCCCATCGGACAAGCATGGCGCTGTCTCAGCGGAGACAGCGCCATTTTCAAGGAGCATTATGCAGCATCTGGAGAACAACTACGAAAAAATGGCGGGAAAGGCCAGGGCGCTCTTCCTCACCTACGACCAGGAGGAGATCATCCGCCGGAATCATCTGGAGGCGGACGAAGAATGGCTTTATGCCCGTCTCCTGGACCTGGACCTGCGCCTGGGCCGCCGGGACGCCGCCCTGGAGCAGCGGGAGGGGGAATCCTGGATCTCCTGCCCCGGGATCAACGAGCCCATGGTGCTTCTGGATATCCTCTGCGACTCGAAGCCCGGCCGCCATGCCCTGGGCTCCTGGCGGAGTACCCTGGATTTCGGCATGCGGGTCCACCGGGCCCTGGCGGAAAACGGCCCCGTCTCTCCCATGGAAAAACGCTTCGACGCCCAGCCGGAACTGCTGCGGATACGGGCTCTGGCCATGGGGGGCATGGACGCGGGCAATCTCGGCGGGGCGGACCACGCCTTTATCCTCCCTTTCTTCCAGGATCTGAACCTTCTGGCCCAGTTCTGGCACGGGGACGAGGAATTCCCCCCCAAGCTGACCCTTCTGTGGGACGCGGGGGCGGGAGACTATCTGCGGTACGAGACCATGTATTATGCGCTGGATCTTGCCAGACAGCGATTGGGGGCGGAGAGATGACGGACTATGCGATGATGGGAAAACAAATGGCGGCCCTGGCGGAGGGGGAGCCGGATTTCGTGCCGGTGCTGGCCAACGCCTCCGCCCTGCTGTGGGATTCCCTGGACCGGCTCAACTGGGCGGGGTTCTATCTCATGGATGAAGGCAGCCTGCTTCTGGGCCCCTTCCAGGGAAAGCCCGCCTGCGTGCGCATCCCGGTGGGCAGGGGGGTCTGCGGTACGGCGGTCTCCGAAAACCGCAGTCTCCGGGTGCCGGACGTCCACGCCTTTCCCGGGCACATCGCCTGCGACTCCGCCTCCAACTCCGAGCTGGTGATCCCCATCCGCAGCGGCGGAAAGATCGTGGGGGTGCTGGATCTGGACAGCCCGGAATTCGACCGCTTTTCAGCGCAGGATCAGGCGGGGCTGGAGGGCTTCGTCCGGGTGCTGGAGGAGGTCACGGACTTTTCCCGGCTGCGGGGGTAAATGAATCCCGCGCCTTCCTGCGCGGCCCCTCGCCGGGGAGGCGGCGTCATATATCGCTTCTGCCGATGTTTTCGTCAAGCTGCCTCCGGCGGGCCGCTTTCTTTGCCTCCAAAGAAAGCGGCGAAAGAAACCGCCAAAGGGAACCTGTTCCGAGACGGTTCCCTTTGAAATCCCTCCCTTCGGCCAAGGAGGGGACCTGCGGGTCCCCTCCGTTGGATTCTCCCTCCGGGGGGACGAGGGGACGGGGTAGCCGCCGCTGCCAATGTCATTTAGACATACGTTTTGTCGGTGAAATTG
>JAFZVM010000137.1 GCA_017617795.1 Oscillospiraceae bacterium | reverse complement strand
TTTTATGCCATCGGGCTGCCCGCCCTGCGGCGATTATCCGGCTTGAAGGCCTGCATTCAACCGGAGTTTACGGTCACGCTGAAAGACCCTTTTCCGAAGAAATGCGGCGCCACGCGGTTGCTGCGGGGAACGTTGGACCTGACGGACGGAACGCCGGGAATCCGCTTGCGAAAGGAACAGGGGAATGTGGTGATCAGCAGTATGATTGGCTGTGATGCGTTCGCCATTGTGCCGCCCGGGGTCGGACCGCTTGAGATCGGAGCAAAGCTGCAGGCATTTATGATGTAGAACATATGATAATAAACGAGAAACGTCCCCTGCCGGAGAACCTGGCAGAGGACGTTTCTCACTGTTCGGAAGAATAAGGAAAGGATGGAAAAGGGTTTGTGTATGAATGTGAAAACCCTTTTTTTCAGGTCAGGCCCTCCGGCGTGAGGACGAAATGGTTCCTGCGGACACTGAGCAGACCCTCCTGCTGCATCTTCCCCAGCTCGTGGGACAGGGTCGTGCGGTCCACATAGATATAGTCGGCCAGTTCCTGACGTTTCAGGGGGATGTCAAACTCCCGGGACCCATGTATCTCACTCTCGATGCGCAGATAGATGAGGATCTTCTCCCGCACGGAGCGGCCGGAAAGAACATCCACCTTTTCCATGAGACGGACGTTCTGCCTGGAAACCACCTGGAGCAGATTCCGCAGCAGGCGCTGGACAAGGGGGGAGGCATTCTGCCCGGGCAGAGCGAGACGCAGCAGCGTGCAGTCCGCACCCGCCTGCATGGCGTTGTGGAAGTACCTTGCCCCGCCGATAGCCTGGGGCATACCCAGTACACAGCCGGGCATGAGGTAATCGATCATACACTGCTCCCCCTGCAAGCCGTAGCGGATCATATGGACCCGCCCGGAGAGGAGCAGGAAAAAGAAAGAGGAGGCAGCCGGGGCCTGCTGCCCGGCGGCAACGAGGATAGACCCGCGGGGATAGCGCTCGATCTCTCCCTCCAGCGCTGAGATGACTTCCCCGGTTTCCTCCGGGGAGAAGGACGAGAAGAGGGACATGGAAAGGGCGATATCCAACTCCTTCTGTGTGATCTTGGACATATGGGGACCTCCGAAAGCTTCCACGTTGCTGTCTCTATTATAAACAGATCTTCCAAAGTATTGTGTTCTGCCGAGAACAATAGGGGGAGAGATACGGAATATTTTCAACAGAAAAAGCGAAAAAAACGTTCTCTCGGGAACATACAAGCTATTCTCTGTTGAGTATAATACAAAACGATAACATTTGCACCACCGTTTCCGCAAACAGGTGAAAAAATGCAGCACCGCGGTACGGAAGGGCTTTCCGGGAGCGGGAAGGAACGAATGAGAAACATTCAGGACGGACGGATCAGGCTGGCCTCCCAGGGGAGTGCGGAGAGCGACGGCGGGAGCGGGGAAAAACGGTTCCCTCTGCCTGCGCTGCTCGCGGTCATCCTCTTCTTCCTTTTCTGGCTCTCCCTGCTGTTTACCGTACCTGTTCGGGACTTTGTCTACTCTCCGGCCTGGGTCTTCGTGTCCGTTCGGCGGAGGCTGGAGGAGCTGTACCGATTCCTATTCCTGGGAGGTTCGCCCTTCGGCATAACTGTATGGCAGATGCTGGCCGTGGTGCTCTCCGGGGCGGCACTTTCCTGCTGCGGGGCGGCGCTGAAGGGCGGCTTCCGCAATGTAATGGCAGGCCCCAGCACCATGGGCGTCATGGCCGGGGGCAGCCTGGGGACGCTGATCTACCTGCTGCTCTTTGTCTCGGATACCGCCGAGGGGACAACTGCAGTCTTCGACGCGGCGGCCTATGCCTCCCGGAACTTCCTTGACCTTTATGGGAGGCAGCTTTTCACCCTGGCGGGCTGTTTCGCGGGAGTGGGATTCATCCTGGCTGTGGCCTTCGCCGCAGGCCGGGGCAGGCTCTCCGCCCCGGCCATGATCGTTTCGGGCACCGTGTTCTCCGTGCTGATCCAGAATGCCTCCTCCCTGATCCAGTACTTTATGATCGTGAAAAACCCAGATGACCCCCGGATCACCGCCATCCGGGAGCTGATGATGGGGTCCTTCAATGGAATCACCACCGGTTTGAGCGTGGCAATGATGGCGGCGCCCATCCTCCTGTGCCTTGGGTTGATCCTGCTGCTCTCCCCCCGCCTGGACCTCCTGGCGCTGGATGAGGCGGAGGCAGTCTCCCTGGGCTTTCCCATCCGGCGCTACCGCCTTTGTCTGGTAGCGGTCAGCACTGTGCTCACCGCCGTTGTGGTCTCCTTTTGCGGGCATATTGGGATGCTGGGGTTTATGGTCCCGCTGCTGGGGCGGAAACTGGCGGGTCCTGCACTGCGCCGGCAGCTTCCGGTGGACATGCTTCTGGGGGCCATCCTCCTGGTGCTGATCTTCGACGCCGCGACCGTTGCGGGACTCAGCGATTATCTGAACCTGTTCACCAGCGGCATCGGCTCCGTGGTCATGCTCGTCCTGCTCCTCAGCGGAAGGGGGGGAGGAAGATGAGGCTTTCGCCGGATGAAATGCGATATCTCTGGGCGGAGGAACGGCACAGGGAGCAGCGGCAGTATGTCCTTGCCATGTTGCTGGCCCTGCTGGTGTTTCTCCTTTGCTGCTGTTTCCGGGCCAACGCTTATTCATACGAGAAGAAGTTTGTGCCCCTGGAGTATCTGAAAAACTATGCCCTGGCCCTGCGGGTGCTATTCGGAAAAGCCGTCCCGCCCGCATCCGGGGAGGCTCGGGTACTCTACCTGGGCGCCCTGTCCAGGCTCCGTTCCACGGCCATGGCCTTTCTCGCCGGAGCGGGACTATCTCTCGCCGGAGCGGTTTTCCAGAATGCCTGGCGCAACCCCATGGCCTCCCCCGGTATGCTGGGAGCCACGGCGGGGGTCCGCCTGGGAAACGTGCTGCTCATCTCCATGTTTTCCGTTTCCGCCGTGGAGCACCTGTCCCTGCGTTATTTCTTCTGTTACGGCTTCAGCGCGGTGTGCGTAGGTATCGTCCTGCTGCTGGGAAAGCTGGCGGGGGGACGGAGGCGAGAGACCTCCGTGCTGGAGATGGTCATGGCGGGCTCCGTACTCTCATCGGGGCTGAACGTGGTCACCATGTACCTGATGTATCAGCTGGAGGACGAGGCCTTGCTGCTCTATGAAGAACTGAGCTACGGGATGTATGAGCAGACGGACGCCGTGAGCACGGGCATCTTCTTCACCGTCATGCTCCTGTCCCTGATTCCTCTCCTGCTTCTGCGCACCCGGATGAATCTCCTGAGCGCAGACCGGCTGGAGGGCAGCGCCCTGGGGATACGCCCCGGTGTATTGCGGATGATTGCCCAGCTCTGCGGCGTCATCCTCACCACCTGCGCCATGATCCACTGCGGAGAGCTGGGGATGATCTCCCTGGTGGTCCCCCACGTGGTGCGCCGCTATGCCGGGGCGGATATGCGCCGGGTCTGCGTGTTCGGAGCTGCCGCTGGGGGGATACTCATGATGCTGGCCCGGCTGCTGGGCAGCTTTTTTCAGATCCTCTCCGAGCCTATCCCCGTGGCCTTCTTCATCAATTTGCTTCTGCTGCCGGCCTTTGTCCTGATCCTGGCTCGGCAGAGGGGGGAGCTGACATGATCTTCGAGCTGAACGACCTCTCCTGCGGATATGCCCCGGCTCAGCCGGTGCTCAGCCATGTACAGCTGCGGCTGACGGAGGGGGAAGTATGCTGCGTTCTGGGCCCCAACGGCGTGGGCAAAACGACGATCTTCAAAACAATACTGAACCTTCTGCCTCCTCTCTCAGGAAATGTGGCCATTGATGGAGAGGATACCCGGCACTGGAAGCCCCGGCAGATCGCCAGGGTGATCGCCTACGTCGCCCAGGCTCACGTCCCTGCCCACCCCTACAAGGTCAAGGACATCGCCATGATGGGCAGATTGGGGCAGCTCCGGGCGGCTGCCCAGCCGGGACGGCGTGACCACGAGCTGGTGGAGCAGGCCCTGGAGGACGTGGGCATCCGCCATCTGCGGGATAAGCCCTATACGGAGATTTCCGGCGGGGAGCGGCAGCTGCTGATGATCGCCAGGGCTCTGGCCCAGCAGTCGAAGCTGCTCATTATGGATGAACCCACGGCGAACCTGGATTACGGCAACATGGCCCGGGTCATGCAGTGCATCCGCAGCCTTGCAGCCTCCGGCATGGCCGTGATGTTTACCAGCCACATCCCGGATCAGGCCTTTTACTGCGGGGCCAAGACCCTGCTTCTGGTCCGGGGCGGAAACCCTCGCTTTGGTCCGGCGGAGGAGATCATTACGGAGCGGAGCCTCCGGGAGGCCTATGGAACGGATATTCAAATCTTGGAGATCATCGGAGAGGGAGGCAGGCCCCTTCGGGTCACCTCGCCCCGGTTTGCGGATTGAGGAAAAAGCATGGAGAAAATCATACATCTGAACAAGGAAATCCCGGCGGAGGCCCCCTTGACGGAGCAGGAAGCCGGGGAAGCCAGGGAACGTGTCGCCGGGATCGTCTCCAACATCGAAACGGTGATCCGGGGCAAGCATGAGCAGGTGGAGCTGACTGTACTCTGTCTGCTGGCGGAGGGGCACGCACTCATTGAGGACATCCCGGGCGTGGGGAAGACCAGCCTGGTAAACGCCCTTTCCAAAACCATTGCCTGCGGGAGCAAGCGTATCCAGTTCACCCCGGACGTCATGCCTTCGGATATCAGCGGGTATTCCATCTATAACCAGAAAAGCGGAGAGTTTGAGTTCCGCCCCGGGGCGGCGATGAGCAACATCGTCCTGGCGGATGAGATCAACCGGGCCAGCGCCAAGACCCAGTCCGCCCTGCTGGAGATCATGGAGGAACGGCAGGTCACCGTAGACGGCCAGACTTACCTTCTCACGCCTCCCTTCATGGTGCTGGCTACCCAGAATCCCATTGATTCCCTGGGGACCTATCAACTGCCGGAGGCGCAGATCGACCGCTTCATGGTGAAGTTTTCCCTGGGCTACCCCGCATTTGAGGACGAAGTGAATGTGCTGATGGCCGGAAGACAGGCAAAGCGGGAGATCGGCAGCGTGGTCACGGCGGAGCAGGTATGTACCCTTATTTCTCAATGTGGGCGAGTATATGTGAGCCGGGAGGTGAGCGCCTACATCGTGCGTATCGTGGAGGCCACACGGAACCACGCGGAGATCCGGCTGGGTGCTTCTCCCCGGGGCAGCATCGCGCTCCATGCCATGGCCCGGGCCGCCGCCCTCGGTGCAGGACGGGACTACGTCCTGCCGGATGACGTGAAGCGCATGGCTCCCTATGTGCTGGCCCACCGGCTGATCCTGACCCACAAGGCCAGGACGGAGAAGCGGGATGAGCGGGAACTGATCCGCTCCATTGTGGAACGGGTCGTCGTGCCTGTTGGCGCGGAAGGCCGGAAATGAGGAGGATCCTTCCCCTGGCGGGACGGCTCCTGCTGACGGTACTGTGCCTGGCAGCGGCAGCCCTTCCGGCGCTGTACACCCGCTCCCTTTACGGGTATCTGCCGGTGCTGCTCCTGGCCTCGGCCCTGCTTCTCTCCCTTCTGTGGGTTTTGCTGCTGCGGCGGGGGCTGCGGGCGGAGCCGGAGGCGGAGGACGGGATCTGCCCCCGAGGCGGCAGCATGGATATCCGCATCCGTGTGCAAAACCGCACCCCGCTCCTGTGCCCGAAGCTGGAGGCCCGAGTGTCGGTCTCCGACGAACGGGGGGAGGACAAAGGTGAGCATAGCTTCCTCCTGACCCTGGGGGGGCGGGAGGAAACGGTCCTGCCGCTGAAGCTGGATATGCGCCATATCGGCTGCTATACCGTTTCCCTCTCCGACCTGAGGGCCTTCGGCTTTTTCGGCCTTTTCTCCTTGACAGTCCCCTGCGGAGGGAGGCTGGAAGCCCTGGTCACCCCCCGCCTCAGCGACCTGGCGGAGCTGGAGCTGACCGGCGCAGAGACCCGGGACAGCAGCCGGGACAGCCGGGTGACGGTGATCGGAGGAACAGATTATACGGGGGTGCGGGAGTATGCCCAGGGGGACCCCATGAAGCAGATCCACTGGAAGCTCTCCGCCCATACCCTCGACTACCTCACTAAGCTCCAGGAGAGCAGCCGCAGGCAGGAATACAGCATCATCCTGGACTTCGCCCTGGAAAAGCAGCCGGAGCGGGAACGCCTGCTGGAACTGAGCGACTGCCTCATTGAAACAGCACTTTCCCTGGGCTCCGCTGTGGTCCGGCGGGAGGGGGAATACACCCTGCTTTATGCGGATCAGGAGGGGAGACTGTGCCGCAGTCTTCCCGGAGACGATGAAACCATAAACGCCCTGCTGCACAGCTTCGCCTATGGACGGGCTGACCCGGGACCGGAGTTTCCCGATGGAGCGGCGATCCTGCGGCGGGAGGGCAGCACGGCTAACCGGGCGTCGAACCTGCTTGCGGTGACCGGCCGGGTGACGGAGGAGCTGCTGCAGGAGCTGGTCACCGTGAAACGCCAGGGGCGGAGTCCGGAGCTATACTTTGTCTATCCCGCTGCCTGGACAAGCCGGGAGCGGGAGCTCATGGCCCTGCGGCTCCGCACCCTGGATGAGGCGGAGATCCCCTATGCCTTCATCTCCGCAGGGGAGGGGGAACGGATATGAAAGCGGCAAAGCGTATCCCCGGGGCGGTCCTGTTTCTCCTGATTTGCCTCTCTCTCAGCGCTGCGGTCTCTTCCGGCTTCCTGCCGGAGAAGCTGCCGGAGCTTAGGCCGATCATCGTGCTGGCTGTCGCTGCGGTTGTCCTCGCCCTGAGTTGGACGCGGGTGGGCACGGCGTTCCTCTTCCTCCTGGGCTCCATCCTCTGTGCCGGGGCAAACTTCCTGCAATTCCCCATCCCCCTGTGGAGTCTGCTTCTCTTTGCTGCTTCAACCCTTTGTATGTACTTCTGGCGCGGTATCCTCCGTTCGGAGAACCAGGCGGCGGCAGGCGGCGTGTCCACTGGCTCAGCGTGTTTATCTGTCGCCATGCTGAGCCTGCTGTCCCTGGCCGTGGCCGCCGGCCTGTATCTGGTTGTGGTACGTCCTCTTGCGCCGCCCACAAGGGAGCTGAAGCTGGTCACCCAGCTGCGCAGCATGACCCTTTTGCAGGTGCTGGGGGTTTCCCGGACTGAAATCATCCTGGATGCGGACCCGGAGCACCGGGAAGAGGAGCCGCCGGAGGAGCAGAAGAAGGGCGAGCTTCCCGGTGAGACGGAGAGCGATGCCATCGATGACCGGCAGGAGCGGGAGGAGAACACCGAGCCGCCGGAGGAGGGGGAGACGGACTCCGGCAGGGAGGAGGCGGAGAGCCTCCGCTATGATCTCCCGCCCTCCCGCACCCTCTGGCTGCTCCTGCTGATCCCCCTGCTGATCGCTGCGCTGCTTGCCCTGCGGGCATACCGCCGGAAAAGGTGGCGGCGTCTTGTGGCTGCCCTACCCCCGGAGGAGGCGGTGGTGAATTACTATTCCCGCATGCTTTCCCTCCTTTCCCGTGTGGGACTGCGCCGGGCGGAAAGGCAGACCCTGCGTGAATTTGCCGGGATGTACCGGGACGGGCTCGCCGTCTGCTTCCCGGAAAGCGATTTCAGGCAGTTGACAGAGATCTACGAGCGGGCGTTTTACGCCATGGGCGGCGTCAGTCCACGGGAAAAGGCGCTGGTCGAGGAGGCTTATTCCCGCCTCCCTGCGGCCCTGCGCCGGGAGCTTGGTCCGCTGCGCTATGCCCTTACCGCGTTTCGCGGATGATGTGGATATCGGTGCGTTTTCTCCCCCTTCCCGGGGAAGAGAAGGCGTTGATATAATATTTTTGAAGAAGGAGACCAGAAAAGACCATGAACAGAACAAGCAAGAAGCTGCTCAGCCTCGTGTTGGTCTTGGCGATGCTGCTGTCTCTGGGAATGACGGCCTTTGCCGCAACGGACGGCAGCGTTCCCGGCGGCGGAGACATCAACGCCAGCCAGGAGTCCACCCAAGGCTACACTTACAGCGCACCTACGGACCCCATGGCGGTGGACGACAACATCATCACCGCCTCCGCCCACCGGGCTGCCTCCCCCATTTTGGGCATGATGGGCCTGAACGCCACCTCCGGCTTCGGCATGATCAACGGCGGTGCGCCCAAGGATCTGGCGGATGCCGAGACCCGTTTTGCACTGGGCGTCTGGGGCACCGGCCTGAACGACAACCCGGACCCCTATTACTGGAACTACTTCTATAACTTTTATGCCGAGGCCAACGGCCTTGCCAAATCCGACGACGCCCTCATCAACGCCGACGTGGCCGCCAGCCCCGGCATGGCTGACAGTAACCTCCAGGAGGAGTACGGCAACGTCTCCTACTCCCTGGCCACCCGTCCACAGCTCCTGATCGGCGTGCAGGCCAGAGGCGCGGCAGCGGACGACACCCACGGCTATGACGAACAGCTGAACACCATCCACGGTTTTACCAAGGACAGCCCCTACTACCAGAATGGGGATGAAGCCTATTCCCCGAAGCTCATCAGCTACCAGTTCACCTATCTCAAGGACATGATCCAGTCCGTCTACCGCCTGGCCGATGCGGTCAAGGAGGTGGAAAAGGACACTGGAAAGACCACCCGCTACGGCGATGTGACGAAGATCGCCGAGCACTATGAGAAGTACGTCTACGGCCTGATCGCCTATGTGCGGGAGGAACTGGCCGCCAAGGGCCTGCCCATGAAGACCGTGGCTGTGGTCACCGCCATCAACGACGACGGCACCTATACCCTGGCCGACTCCCTCTCCCGCAGCGCCACCAGCCTGGTCCGCGCCTATGAGTACACCATGTGCGTCTCCGAAAGCCTTGTGGACAAGCTGGGTACCACCACGGTCACCTTGGATCAGCTGCTCACGGCGGACGCCATCGTGACCATCAACAACCAGAACATTTCCAACAGCGCCATGCTGGAGTCCTTCGGGGAGAAGACCTATAATGGCATCCTGGTGGCCAGCCAGCCCTCCACTCTCTACGGCATCACCATGAATTCCGTGGAGAACGCCATGGGCCACGCCTACGTGGTGGGCAGCGTTTACAGCGATGTGCTGGATCTGGACCCTGTGGAGCTCTGCGCCTATTTCTACTACAACTTCCTGCACGTCTCCGACCTGGACAGCGTGCAGACCATGATCAGCACCAACTTTGAGAAGACCATCCTGCCCTCCGGCGTGAGCACCACACTGGCCGCCGGTTACCTGGATAAGGTGGCCGGTCAGCTGGATAAGGGCGAAGCATACTTCCTGGCCAACACCGGCGCTTTCATGGGCTCCGCCGATCAGAAGATCGGCATCAGCAATTGGCAGAGCGTGCTTGCCCTCTACCTCCAGCGGGGCGAGAAGGCCGATCCCGTGCTGGCGGGCAATTACACCGCCGGAGCCCTTGCCGCCCTGGCGGAGAAGGCCGATGGCTACGCCTATGTGTACGTGCGCAAGGATGTGCTGAATGCGGTTGTGGCCACCGAGTACGTCAGCCTCTCCGCCTTGCTGGCAGACGCCGGTCTTACTTTTGGTGAGGGGGACAAGCTGGACATCATCTGCTCTGACGGCCCGTACAGCAAGGGGGACTTCTCCTACGACAATATCGCCGCCCGGGGCTATGACGCCGAGGGCAATCCCGTTCCCACCGGCCTTGCCCTGACCTGGAGCAGTGGCAGTCTGGCTGAGGGCACCGTCAGCGACATCGCCGCCACGGCGAAGAACACCGGCAATATCCGCTTCGTCTCCGGCGCTACCGCCGCAGAGCTGGAAGCCGGGAACGC
>JAFZVM010000136.1 GCA_017617795.1 Oscillospiraceae bacterium | reverse complement strand
TCCGGGACCGGCTGGTGGAGTTCTTCGGCCGCCGCTTCCCCTGCGTGGACTTCGGCTTCGAGACCAACGAGCCCGTGGACGTGGTGATCCGCCCCGAGGACGTGGACATCGTCCAGGCGGACAGCGGCCATCTCTGCGGCACCGTGACCAACGTCACCTTCAAAGGCGTCCATTACGACATCATCGTGGACTTCCACGGCTTCAAGTGGCTCATCCAGACCACGGACTACCAGCCCGTGGGCGCCCAGATCGGCATCCGCCTGAACCCCGAGGACATCCACATCATGAAAAAGAGCAAGTACTCCGGCATGTTCGGGGACTACAGCTCCTACAGCGCGGAATATGATGAGATCGGGGACGCGGAAATGGCGGAGGAACTGGAGGAGGAGCAGGAATGAAGCGGCAGCTGCTCTCCGGCCCTTATCTGATCTGGATGGGCCTCTTCACCGTCATTCCCCTGGTCATCGTCCTGTATTATGCCTTCACGGATTCCCTCACCGGGTCCTTCACCCTGAAGAACATCGCCTCCCTGGGCACCTACCTGCCCATTTTCCTGCGGAGCGTGTGGCTCTCCCTCCTCTCCGCTCTGATCTGTCTTGTGGTGGGTTATCCCGTGGCCTGGACCATCGCCCAGGCGAAACCCGGCCATCAGCGCTTCTTCTATCTGCTTGTGATGCTGCCCATGTGCATCAGCTTCCTGCTGCGCACCCTGGCCTGGGTCTCTCTGCTGGAGGACACGGGCATCATAAACCGTCTGCTGGGCAGCATCGGCATCGGGCCCCTGAAGCTCATGCGGAACAACGGCGCCGTGATCCTGGGCATGGTATACAATTATCTGCCCTATATGATCATGCCCCTGTACACCGTCATCATGAAGATCGATCCCCGGCTCATCGAGGCGGCCCAGGACCTGGGCTGCGACTCGGCCCAGGTATTCCGGAAGGTCACCCTGCCCCTCTCCCTGCCGGGCATCGTATCCGGGCTGACCATGGTCTTCGTCCCGGCGGTCTCCACCTTCTATATCTCCCAGAAGCTGGGTGGAACGGGGAGCACCCTCATCGGCGACGTGATCGAGAGCCAGTTCAAGGCGGCCTATAACCCCAACCTGGGGGCGGCCCTCTCCCTGGCCCTCATGGTCCTGGTCCTGATCTGCGTGGCGGTGATGAACCGCTTCACCGGGGATGACGAAAGCGTGGCCACCCTATGAGAAAAGCATCGAAGATCTTTACCGTTCTGGTGTTCCTCTTTCTGTACCTGCCCATGCTGGTGCTGGCGGTGGCCTCCTTCAACAAGGGCAGTGATCCGCAGGTGTTCAAGGGCTTCACCCTGGGTAACTATTCCGCCCTGTTCCGGGACGGGGTCCTGCTCCCCCTGCTGCTGAACAGCATCATCGTCGCCCTGATCTCCTCCCTGCTGGCCACGGTGCTGGGCACCGCCGCCACCTTGGGGATCCAGCGGATGAAGCCAAGGCTGCGGAGATTCACCATGGCCCTCACGAACATCCCCCTCACCAACCCGGAGATCGTCACCGGCGTCTCTCTGGCCCTGCTCTTTGCCTTCGCGGGCCAGGCCATGAAGCTCAAAAGCATCATGGGCTTCTGGACCCTGCTCATCGCCCACGTCACCTTCAACCTGCCCTATGTCATCCTCTCCGTGCAGCCCAAGCTGCTGCAGATGGACGAGAACCTGACGGAGGCGGCCTTGGACCTGGGCTGCACCCCCATGCGGGCCTTCTGGAAGGTGATCCTGCCGGAAATCATGCCCGGCGTCATCTCCGGTCTGCTCATGTCCTTCGCCATGTCCCTGGACGATTTTGTCATCAGCTATTTCGTTTACGGGCCGAATTTCGTCACCCTGCCCGTGGAAATCTACAACTACACCAAGAAGCCCCTGCATCCCAAGATCTACGCTCTGTTCACCCTGCTGTTCCTGGCCATCCTGGTGGTCATGACCGTCATGAACCTCCTCCAGGCCCGGGACAGCGCCAAGCAGCGCGGGAACCGTCTCAGCCGCACCCGGAAACGCGCAAATTCTGCATCGGGAGGGATTTGACCATGAATCGTTCTGTTCGCATCCTCAGCAGCGTTCTGCTTCTCGCCTGTCTCCTTCTGGCGCTGGCCGTCCCCGGAAGCGCAGCCAAAGAGCAGGTGACCATCAACGTGTACAACTGGGGCCAGTATATCTCCGACGGCACGGACGGATATATCGACGTGAACGCCGAGTTCGAAAAGGAGACCGGGATCAAGGTGAACTACATCACCTACGATTCCAACGAGACCATGTACACCAAGCTGAAGACCGGCGGGTCCTCCTACGACGTGATCGTCCCCTCGGACTATATGGTCGCCCGGCTCATCAGCGAGGATATGCTCCTGCCTCTGAACTACGACAATATCCCCAACGCCCAGTACATCATGCCCGCCTACCGGGGCATGGCACACGATCCGAAGGATGCCTACAGCGTCCCCTATACCTGGGGCTGCACCGGCATCATCTACAACACGAAGTACGTGGACGAGGCGGACGTGGGCAGCTGGGATCTCCTGTGGAACGAGAAGTACAGCGGCAAGATCCTCATGTTCGATAACCCCCGGGACGCCTTCGGCGTGGCAGAGCTCCGCCTGGGCTATGACGTGAACACCACAAACGAGCAGGAGCTCCGGACCTGCGCGGATCTGCTGAAGCAGCAGAAGCCTCTGGTCCAGAACTATTTCATGGATCAGATGTACAGTGCTTTGGAGCATGAGGAGGCCTGGATCGGCGTTTACTACGCCGGCGACTTCATCCAGATGCAGTGGGAGAACGAAGCTCTGGCTTTCTGCTTCCCCGAGGAGGGCTTCAACCTCTTCGTGGACGCCCTGTGCATCCCCAAGAGCTGTCAGAACAAGGACGCCGCGGAAGCCTATATCAACTTCCTCTGCCGCCCGGACATCTGCGGCCAGAACATGGATTACCTGGGCTATTCCGTTCCCATCCAGGGCGCTACGGACTACATGGACCCGGAGATGGCCGCAAATCCCGTCGCCTATCCGGACGACGCCACTCTGGCCCGGGGTTATGCCTTCCTGAACCTCCCGGCGGAGACCAGCCAGAAAATGGACTCCCTGTGGCTGGAGGTGAAGACCGGCGGCAGCGGCAGCCGCGTACTGATCTTCGGCGTCATCGGCGTTGTTCTGGTGATCGTCATTCTGGCGCTGGTCCTGATCTCCCGGAAGAAAAAGCTGAAGAAGCGGAGAGCCATGTACCAGAACAAATGAACCTGAATAAACCTCTGACGCTCCCGGGTCCGAAATAAGACCCGGGATCGGTTTTCCTTGCGCACCCGGCAAAAAGCCGATATACTGTTGCAAACACAGACCAGGAAGGAGGCGAGGATATGGATGCCCGGAACCGGAACGATTTTTCCCAGGGGAGCCTGGTGGGAAACATCCTGCGGCTGGCGGGACCCATGACCCTGGCCCTCCTGGTGAACACCCTGTACAGCATCGTGGACCGGATCTACATCGGCCATATCCCGGATGGGAAGCTGGCCCTCACAGGCATCGGTCTGGCGGCTCCCATCCTCATGGTCATCAGCGCCTTCCAGGCTCTGTGGTCCTCCGGCGGCGCGCCGCTCTTTTCCATCGCCCGGGGAGAGAAAAACGAGGAAAAGGCCTGCCGGATCCAGGGCAACGCCTACTTTATGCTCCTGGTGATGGGCCTCTCCCTCACCCTGCTGGGATACCTGTTCAAGGCCCCGGTGCTCCGGTGGACGGGAGCCAGCGCAGAGACCTTCCCCTATGCCGACGGCTACCTGAGCATATACCTGGCGGGAACGGTGTTCGTCATGACCGGGGTGGGCATGAACCCCTATATCAACGCCCAGGGCTTCGGCCAGACCGGGATGCTTACGGTGCTCATCGGCGCCGTGACCAATCTTCTGCTGGATCCCCTGTTCATCTATGCCTTCCACTGGGGGGTGCGGGGCGCGGCGGCGGCCTCCGTGCTGAGCCAGCTGGTATCCGCCTCCTGGGTGCTGCGCTTTCTCACGGGGAAGCGGGTGCTCCTGCGCCTGAAGCCCTCGGATATGCGGCCGGACCCGGCCATCCTGAAGAAAATGCTGGGCCTGGGGATCGCCGGCTTCACCATGGCGTTCACCAATTCCGCCGTCAGCTTTGCCTACAACAGCACCCTGTCCAGGCTGGGGGGCGACACCCACGTGGCGGTGATGACCATCCTCAACTCCCTCCGGGAGCTGACCTTCATGCCTGCCTCCGGAGTGACGGAGGCGGCCAAGCCCGTACTGGGGTACAACTACGGGGCAAAGGAATGGGAGCGGTGCAAGGCCTGCATCCGGGTGATGGTGCTGATCGTGGCAGGCTACTGTCTTGCGGTGTGGTGCGCCTTTATGCTCGTCCCCGGCTTCTTCGTGCGCATCTTCAACAGCGACCCCGCGCTCCTGGAACTGGGGGTATACGGCATCCGGCATTATTACGCCATGATCTTCTTCATGACCTTCATGATGGCGGGGCAGAATACCTTCACCGGCCTGGGGCTGGCCAAACGGGCGGTATGCTTCTCCCTGCTGCGGAAATTCGTCATCCTCCTCCCCCTCATCTATCTCATGCCCGCCATCACCGGCCTGGGGGCCGACGGGGTCTTCTGGGCGGAGCCCGTGAGCCAGGTCCTGGGCGCCAGCGCCTGCTTCATCACCATGTACTTCACGGTATACCGAAAGCTGGGGAAGACGGAAAAGCTGTGATCCGGCCGGATCAACCCCTCTGTGCCGGCGCAGAAAACCTGTTTCGCCGCAGGCTCCGCTGTTTCATCCCAAGTCTTGACAATCGGTGCCGCGGGAATTAGTATTACGTTTGTTGAAAACCTCCTGGTTTTCAAAGAATGTATAATACCGAAAGGAGAAAGGCAATGAAATCGAGACGGTTTGTGACCCTTGCGATGGCCCTGGTTTTCGTTCTCGCGCTCTTCACCGGCTGCTCCGGCAGCAGTGGCGGGACCCCCAGCGCCACCGAAGCCCCGGCGGCCACCAGCGCGCCCGCCACCGCCAAACCCACCC
>JAFZVM010000021.1 GCA_017617795.1 Oscillospiraceae bacterium | reverse complement strand
GAGCCAGGATCAAACTCTCAAAAAATCGTATCTTAAGCGTCTCCGCCTAAAACCATTTTTTAAGTGATGCTCTTGGCTACACTCAAATTCATTTCCGTTTGCGGTACGTCTCCGTACCGCGCCCACTCGGTGCGTTCGCTTGGCTTCTGCATTGTTTAATTTACAAGGTACAACCGCACGCCGCTCAGCGGCGAGCTTGACAAATATAACATGGGCTTTTTCCCCTGTCAAGCCCTTTTCCGGAATATTTTTCAGCAGTTTTTTATGCCACAATCTCTGGTGGTCATCCTCGGATTTTGCCCGAAAATATAGTATTGGGCCGGGGCGTCTGCCCCGGCCCGACAGCCGTTCGTTTTACTTGGAGAACTCCACCAGCTCGATCTTCTCTCCGGCAGGGCCGGTGAAGAACACATTTTTGAAGCCGTTGGGGAAGAAATCCGGCGAGGAGCCCACAGGACCGACCTGGATTCCCTTGCCCCGCAGTTCCTCCGCAAGGGCTTCGATCCCCTGTACCTCCAGGGCGATATGGTCTACTGCGCCGCCCGGCTTCGCTTCCCCGGCGGCTATGAACTCCACCACCAGACCGCCATTCTCTACAAAGGTGAGGGTCATGGGGCCGATCTTCCCCGCATAGTAGGGGCGGAAGCCCAGGTTCTGACAATAGAAGTCCACACACTTCTGCGCATCCTTGGTCATGATGCCCACATGGGCGCAGCCGCAAAACAGATAATTGCTCATTCCAGCGCATCTCCTTTCGTCTTCGGCATCTTGCCTGACGGCAGTATACCAAAGGATAGCCTCCTATGCAAGTATGGTCTTCCCCTGGCGAGAAAAAGATGCTATACTGGATCCATCCTGAATACGGGGAGGGCTAATGCATGGAACTGAAGAAAGTCTACGACGGCTCGAAGCTCACCGTTTTCCTTACGGGCAAGCTGGACACCGAGAGCGCACCCAAGCTCAACGCGGAACTGGCTGCATCCCTGGGGGGGATCACGGAGCTGGTGCTGGATATGACGGATCTGAGCTACATCTCCTCCGCCGGTCTTCGCACCCTGCTCTCCGCGCAGAAGATGATGAACCGCCAGGGACGCATGGTGCTCCGCGGCGCGCGGGACAGCATTCGGGACGTATTCCGCATCACCGGCTTTCTGGATCTGCTGACCTTGGAATAAGGTAAGGAATCAAATCAAAAACTCCCCTCCGCTCGGAGGGGAGTCTTTATGTTCAGCTTATGGATTGCTTTTCCGCTTTGCCGATCTTCACCGCCGCGACCATGAGGCCGAAAAGCAGCCAGTACAGCAGCATGATCCGGGGATAGGACCAGATATAGTCCGTCAGCCCGAAGAGCACGGCGCCCAGGAGGCCGGAGGCGCTGCCCGCAGCCACGGCACGGGTCACCGGCGCCAGTTCCTTTTCCGCGCCGGTCCGTATGCCCCGTTTGATGGGGAAGAAAGAGGCGAAGATATAGCTGACCAGGGCGAAAATGCCGCTTTCCCCCCAGATCTGGGTAAACTGGTTATGGCTGTGGACAAAGTAGGCGGTACCGGTATAGAAGCTGTTGGCGTTCACCGCCTTGCGGAGGGTGGTGGAGCCCAGGCCCACGCCCAGGACCAGATTCCGCTTGATGAGGCGGGCAACGGCTATATAGATCGGCGCCCGACTGTTGATGGAGGAATCCCCGGAAAAAATGGTGAGGAACCGGGCCAGAACGGACTGGGGCAGCAGCGGGACGCAGAGAAGGCCCAGGGCTGCCAGCCACGGCGCAGCTTTGGGGCGCATAATGAGGACGAAGATAAACACGCTCATCACCCAGGCCACCCAGGCGCCGCGGGTATAGGTCATGACGAGGCAGAAGGCGCTGAGGAGAAAGGCCAGGCCGAAGACCAGGCGCTGCCAGAGCTTCGGACTATAGCAGAACAGCGCCAGCATCACCGGTGCAAACAGCACCGGAATATTGGCAAAGGAATTGGGATTATCAAAGAAGGAATATACCCGGCCGGGCATTTTTGCGTTAGCCGTCAGATCCGTATAATGGTAGTTGGGCTCGATGCCCTCCAGCTTCTGCAAGACCCCGTAACCGCAGCATACCAAAAGGCCCAGCGCGACAAACAGGAAAACGCGCAGCAGCTTTTCCGGCGTATCCGCCGCGGCGACGCACAGGAGGACCGCCAGCGCGCAGCACAGGGCAAAGACGAGGAATCGGCTGCTCTCCCCCGGGTTCGATGACCAATAGGCGGAGCCGAAGGTGACGGCGGCGAAAGCTGCGGGCCAGAAGCCGATCTCCCGGATGCTGAACCGCCGCTGGTGGGACAGGAGGGTCAGAAGCAGGACCGCGATCAGCATATACAGGGAATAGGAATTGTTCCAGCTCTCATAGGGCACGGACAGGAGCACCAGGCAGGCAGCGCCCAAAAGGATCGGCGTCCAGCGGGAGGCGAACCCCTGAAAGATCGTACCCACCATGCTGCCGTGCAGGATCCGGTCCGGCAGGCTCAGGATCAGCTCCAGCAAATTGCCGAACACGCTTTCCTCCAGCAGGACATCCAGCCGGCTTTCCCATTTCGCAGCGATTTTCACGAGGCTGCGGTCATACTGCCGCCCAATCCAGCGCCAGATCGCTCCCAGCCAGGCCGCCAGAAAGGAACGGGAAACGGAGGCGTCCGCCCGCCGAAGGGAAACGCCCAGGAAATGATACAAAGCGCTTTGACGGACCAGCTCCATGGATTCAGCTCCTTTCCTTCTCGCCCCAGTGCCGGTTTTTCAGCTTATACAGCAGCACCAGAGGCGTCAGCAGATGCAGACGCAGCAGGAAAGCCACGATGGTCTTGCGCCGGTTCATGTCCCGAGGCACATAATGATCCAGGGCATCCCGGAATTCCGGTATCGCGCAAAGCGCCTTCAGATCCCGCTTATGCTCCTTCAGGGTCGATGCCGGGGTACCGGGGGCGAATTCGTTCCCCACGGCGATCAAAAGGCCGGCCCAGGCGCAGTTGCGGACCCAGTCCGGACCCGGATCCAGGCGGAACCGCTCCACCAGCTCCTGCTTCTTCTTCAGAGAGGCCAGGAAGGTATCCACGCAGGAGGCCATATATCGGCGGGTGGCGGAATCCGGATTCTGATAATAATAGTATAATCCCTCGTTCACCACGCAGAGGGTGGTGGAATCGCTGAAAAACTCCACGAGGAACAGTTCATCCTCCAGGTATGCCCCGGAGAAGCGCAGGGCCCGGCGGCGGATCGCCGCCAGGGAATACAGATAACGGACAGAAAAGCCGTTGAACGCTCTGCTGCTGAGCCGGTCGTTCAGCAGCGGGAGGACCAGGCGGCGGAGCACCTCATCTCCCCCGTACACGCCGCTGTCCATAGGCGCAGCGCCGAAATCCTGCTTCCCGTCCGGCCAGACGAGCCAGTAACCGCAGGCGGCGGAGCTGGCTCCGCTTTCCTTCATGGCGCTTGTCAGCTTCTCATAGGTTTGAAGATCTATCCAGTCGTCCGCATCCAGAAAAGCCACATAACTTCCCTGGGCCTGGCTGAGGCCAAGGTTCCGCGCAGCGCTGACGCCGCTGTTCGCCTGGGTGAATACGCGCACGCGGCCATCCTCCTCCGAAAACTGACTGAGGAGGGAGGGGGTGGAATCGGTGGAGCCGTCGTCCACGATGATCAGCTCCAGATCCACAAAGGTTTGATCCAGCACCGAGCGGACGCAGCGCTCCAGAGTAGCCTCGCTGTTATAAGCGGGAATGATCACACTGAGATACGGCATGGGGTCCTCCTTCTGATCCGGTTCCGCCCGACCCCGGGGCCCAGGAACCGTTCCATTATCCATAATGCTCTATATTAAACCAATTTACTATATCATAATAAAAGTCGTGTTTCAATCCAAAGACCGCAAAAAACCGGCGGAACAGGCAGTCTGTTCCGCCGGCGTTCGATCCGATCTGTATCCGCCGCCGGGAAGGCGGCATATTCTGGTTCAGCGGTCAAAGCTCCGGGCAAAAGAGACCCCGTCCCGGTGCATACCGATCTCCAGCTTCATCCGATCCCCCCGCATGACCGATTGGGTGAGCTCAAAGACTTCCCCATTCTCACAGCGGGTAATGCGCTGATGGCTGAAACCCGCGCTCCCGGCCTTCGTCTCCAGCAGGGCAGCCTCGCTGGCCTCCAGCCGGACCGCCTCATAGGTGTCCACAGCGCTCACGGGGACGATGCCCCGCTCAAACAGGAGAGAATAGACGGAATGGGTCTTCAGCAGCTCCGGAGTCAGGTTGGGATAGACGTAGGTGGGATAATAGGAGGTCTCCAGCATCAGCGGCACATCCTCCACACGGCGGATCCGGGTAAAGCGGTAGACCGGGATGTCCGCGGACTGGAGCTCCAGCATCCGGCGCAGATCCTCCGTTGGGCGGATGACGGCGAAATCCACCAGCGTGGAACTGGGGTGCAGGCCCATGGAGACGGCTTCAGAGGTGAAGGAATAGATGTTCTCGCTGCGGCGATGGAGCTTGGGTTCCGCGATAAAGGTGCCTTTGCCCTGGTGCCGGATCACCAGCCCTTCCTCCTCCAGCTCACCGATGGCCTGACGCACGGTGCTGCGGCTGATTCCGAAGCTGCGGCAGAACTCCGCTTCCGACGGGAGCATATCTCCCGGCTTGATCAGCCCGGAGGAGATGCAGCGCTTGATGAGGGTCTCCAGCTGGAAATACAGCGGCGTATTGTTATCCTGCGATAGATTCGCAGAAAGGATCGGATTCTCTTCCATTCCGCCCCCCTTTCTCCGGAAGCTGCCCGGAATCGTGTGCGATCAGCCTGAGAAAGTATTATAAAGCATGCCGTCGGGTTTTGCAAATCTTTCCTGCGGGTTTTTCCTGTCTTTTCTGAGACGCATACTTTTGAAAAAAAACGGGCAGGATAGTTGACAGATATCCCCTGTTTTGGTATATTATGCAATCAAGCCGCAAGTTGTATGATACGTTTCGGATGTTTCGAGAGGATGAGGTAAATGAAACGCACAATCGGCATCAATGGTTTTGGCCGGATCGGCCGTCTGGCCCTGCGTCTTGCAGAGCAGCGGGAGGATCTGGAGGTCGTCGCCATCAACGACCCCTTCATCACGCCGGAGTATATGGCGTATCTCCTGCAGTATGACAGCGTACACGGCCGCTTCGACGGTACGGTGGAATCCACGAAGGACGCCCGGCTTCTGGTAAACGGGCATCCGATCCTCTGCCGCAACTACACCGCTCCGGGAGATATCCCCTGGGCGGAAATGGGTGTGGACTATGTGCTGGAGTGCACCGGCAAGTTCACCACCCTGGAACGGGCGAACGCCCATCTGATCGGCGGCGCGAAGCGGGTGGTGATCTCCGCACCTTCTGCGGACGCCCCCATGTTCGTGGTGGGCGTCAATCTGGAACGGTACGACACCTCCATGCGGGTGGTGTCCAACGCCTCCTGCACCACCAACTGTCTGGCCCCCCTGGCCTATGCGGTGAACAAGGCCTTCGGCATCAAGGAAGGACTCATGACCACGGTGCACGCTGCCACCGCCACTCAGCTCACGGTGGACGGCGTCTCCCGGAAGGATTGGCGGGCGGGCCGCAGCGTGTTTGAAAACATCATCCCCGCCTCCACCGGCGCCGCGAAAGCCGTGGGGAAGGTCATCCCGGACCTGGCGGGGAAGCTCACGGGCATCGCCGTCCGGGTGCCCAGCTCGGATGTGTCCCTGGTGGACCTGACCTGCACCCTGGAAAAACAGGCATCCTATGAGGAGGTCTGCGACGAACTCCGCCGGGCTTCCCGGGAGGAGCTGGCCGGGGTGATGGAATATGTGGACGCTCCGGTGGTGAGCACGGATTTCCGGGGGAACACCCACTCCTGCTGCTTCGATGCCCAGGGAGGCCTGGCCCTTCCCAGCGGGATGATGAAGCTCCTGGCCTGGTACGATAATGAAGCGGCTTACACGGAGCGGTGTCTGGACCTGATGGCGTATATGAGCAGCAAAGAGTAAATTTTCGGTTATAACAGGCTTGTTTTTCCGTTATGTGGAAAAATAAGCCTGTTTTTTTATGATTTTTCGAGAAAATTTCAAAAAACCGCTTGACATTGACGCGACGTTAAATTGTATGCTGACCTCGAAAGGAGGGATTTCCCATGAAAAAAGTCCTGATTCTTCTCTCCATCCTGGTCCTGTTCCTGCTGGCCGGCTGCTCCGGGGAGGCGAAGGAACCGACCCCGGATTGGCCGGAGCGCCTCACGGGGACCTACGACGAAAGTCTGACGTTCACTCTGAACGGGGCGGAGCCGGAGGCGGTGGGATCGCAGACCGGGGTCGCGATGATGTTGGCGGTACCCGCGCCGACGGCGGT
>JAFZVM010000135.1 GCA_017617795.1 Oscillospiraceae bacterium | reverse complement strand
TTCGGGACTAGTGCATCTATATCCACCATGACTAAATCGCGTCTCGCGTCTTTCTTCCAGTTCTCCATTTACTCCCCCCGCTTTCTCACTCCTATTATACCAGAAAAGCCCGCCTTTCGGCGGACTTCTTTGACAGTCTGCCGGGAGGGAGCGGCAGATGCCGCTCCCTCCCGTTTCATTTTCATAGTTTCTTTCAGGCTTCGGGCCTTCCGCCCTGTTCCGCCCAATAGGCGTCCACGATATCGTCGATCATGTCCACGATGTATCGGTCGCAGGCGGGGAATCCGCCGAAGTACCGGTGCAGGGCCATGCACTTCACGCAGTTGCCGTGGTACCAGCAGTCCACGTTCTTGCAGCGGCAGGCCCGGTTTTTCGGATCCTGAGAGATCTTCTGCCAGGCGTTCATCCGCTCGATCATATCCTTGGGATCGCTCCGCTGGACCAGGCGCTTCCGGGAACCGTCGGGATCATGGGGATCCACCAGGCCGGTCTTGTCGTTTCCCCCGGCGGACTGGATCTTATAGTGCATGTTGTAGCGTCTTTCCTGGGGCACCCCCGCCTCCAGCACGTCCTCCAGGGGACGGAGGCAGTTGGGATACCCGTCGAAATACCGGTGCAGGGTCACGCACTGCTGGCAGTTGTGGTTGTTCCGGCAGCCGGTGATGGTGCAGGTGCACTGCAGGTTCTTGGGATCGCTGACGATCTTGTCCCACTCCCTGCGCTGCTGCAGCTTCTGCTCCTCCGTCATTTCCTCCCAGGGAATGCCCAGAGTATTGAGTTTTGCCAGATGCTCGTCGTTGGATCTGCCCATGTCCGTTGCTCCTTTCTCTCTTTACGCCGTTACGACCTGTACTTCCCCGTCCCGCTTGGTGACGGCGATCATCTTCACGCTGGAAGCATAATTCTGGATCAGAAGCTGGGTGATCACGTCCTCCACCTCCCGCTGGATGAGCCGCCGCAGGTTCCGGGCCCCATAGGTGACGGAGTAGGACTTGTTCGCCAGGTACTTCAGCAGCTCCTCGTCGTAGCTCAGACTGTAGCCCTTTTCGGCCATGCTGTCCTTCAGCTCGTTCATCATGATCCGGGCGATCTCCACGAAGTTCTCCTCCGAGAGCCGGTTGAAGGAGACGACCTCGTCCACCCGGTTGATGAACTCCGGCCGCAGGAACTCGTTCAGGGCCTTCAGGGCCTTTTCCTTCCCCTGCTCGGAGACGGTGCGGCCGAAGCCCACGCTGCCGGTCCGCTCGCCGCTGCCCGCATTGGTGGTCATAATGATGACCGTATTTTCAAAATTCACGCTCCGGCCGTGGGCGTCCGTCAGACGCCCGTCGTCCAGGATCTGGAGCAGGATATTCATCACATCCGGATGGGCCTTTTCGATCTCGTCGAAGAGGATGACGCTGTAGGGCCGTCTCCTCACCTTTTCCGTAAGCTGGCCCGCCTCGTCGTAGCCCACGTAGCCCGGCGGTGAGCCCACCAGGCGGCTGACCGTGTGCTTTTCCATGAACTCGGACATATCCAGACGGATCAGGGACTCGGGAGAATCGAAGAGATCCGCCGCCAGACGCTTCACCAGCTCGGTCTTGCCCACGCCGGTGGAGCCCAGGAAGATGAAGGAAACGGGCTTGCGCTTGGGAGAGATGCCCACCCGGTTCCGCTTGATGGCGGCGCACACCGCGTCCACCGCCTCATCCTGGCCGATGAGATGGGCTTTCAGCCGTTCATCCAGCTTGCTCAGGCGCTGGAACTCATCCTCCTTGATGCTGCTGGCGGGGATCTTGGTCCAGAGCTCGATGACCCGGGCCAGGTTCTCCAGGGTCAGCTCCGGCCAGCCGCGCTGCTCCAGATCATGGAGCTCCTCGTCCAGCTGCAGCTCTTTGCTCCGCAGCTCCGCCAGGCGGGCATAGTCCCCGCTGCTCTCCCCGTAGGGGGCGGCCAGGATCCGTTCCCGCTCCTTCACCAGGTTTTCCAGCTCCGTATGGATGCTGGCGCTGCGGGCGATATCCATGTTTTTCAGGTTCACGTCGCTGCAGGCCTCGTCGATCAGATCGATGGCCTTATCCGGCAGGAAGCGGTCCGTGATGTACCGCTCGGAGAGGGTCACCGCCTGGCGGCACATCTCCTCCGAAATGCGTACGCAGTGGAACTCCTCATAATAATGGGCGATGCCCCGGATGATGCTGACGCTCTCCTCGATGCCCGGCTCGGCAACCGTCACCGGCTGGAACCGGCGCTCCAGAGCGCTGTCCTTCTCAATATGCTTCCGGTATTCCGTAAAGGTGGTCGCGCCGATGACCTGGATCTCCCCCCGGGAGAGAGCGGGCTTCAGGATGTTGGCGGCGTTCATGCTGCCCTCTGCGTCCACGGCGATTACGATTCTGTGCACCTCGTCGTTGAAGAGGATGATATTCCCCTGTTTTTTGATCTCGTCGATGAGGCCCTTCATCCGGCTCTCAAACTGGCCCCGGAACTGGGTCCCCGCCACCAGGGCGGTGAGGTCCAGGAGCCAGACCTCTTTATTCCGGAGCTTATAGGGCACCTGCCCGTCGGCGATCTTCTGGGCCAGGCCTTCGGCAATGGCGGTCTTGCCTACGCCGGGCTCGCCGATGAGGCAGGGATTGTTCTTCTGCCGCCTGTTCAGGATCTGGATCACCCGCTCCAGCTCGGTCTCCCTGCCTACGATCCGGTCCAGCTTTCCGTCCCGGGCTTTCCCGGTGAGATCCTGGCAGTAGTTCTCCAGGAATTTCTTTTTCGATCCCCGGGGCTGCTGGGGCGGCTCCGGTCTGGGAGGCTCCCGGCCCGGCCGGTTTTCCTGGCTGGGGGGATTGGCCCCGAAGAGCTTGTTGAAGAAGGGGAACGTGGCGGTCTTGCCGCTTTCGTCGTCTCCTCCGTCCGCATCGGGGATATGGTCCACGCCGCTGAGGGCCTCCGTCATCTCCTCGCTGATCCCATCCAGATCCTCATCGGAGATGCCCATCTTCTGCATCAGGTCCTCTACGGGCCGGATATTCAATTCTTTCGCGCATTTCAGGCAAAGGCCCTCGTTCACGGTCTTGCCGTTCTCCATCTTCGTGATGAAGACCACGGCGACGTTCTTTTTGCACCTGGCGCAAATCGGCGGCTGCATCTGTCCACCTTCCTTTCCGAGCAAAGAAAAGGCCGAAGCCCTTTCCGGGTATGAATATATCGCTTGATGACAACGCCTGCAGATCCCTGCCTCTTCCCATTCCGGAAGAAGCGGGCTGCCGTTTCTGTGTTAAATGCCGAAGAACTCCACCAGAGGATTGACCGACTGGAGCCATTTCAGCAGGATGGTCTCCTCCACCACCTCAGCCTTCAGGAGCATGCCGCCGAAGCGCAGGAGCCAGGCGATGAAGAAGGCGAACACCGCGCCTTCTCCCAGGCCGAAAATGGCGCCCAGGATGCCGTTGATCACTTCCAGACCGGGGATATGGAAGGAGAGACTGATCAGATTCCCGATCACGGCAAAGGCGATGGCCAGAAGGACGAAGGCGATGACCAGGGTCAGGACATAGGCCACGTCGATACACAGCCGCTTCACCATGGCTGCCCGGAGCACGTGCCCGGTCTCGTTTACCTCCTTATCCAGCTCCCCGGCGATATTCTCCGCCGCGCTGCCCATGAAGCCGATCTCCTCCAGGATCGCCTTGGAGGCGGCGTACACGTCGTTCCCCTTCAGCACATCCTCATCCTCCAGCTCGCGCATGGCCCGGTCCGTCATGCCGCTGGCAAAAGGCTCCAGGATGGAGATGAATTCCTCGGAATAGGTCTCCGCCACCAGCTTTGCGCCATAGAGAGAGGCGAACAGCGCCAGGAGCATGAAGATCCCGGGGATCAGCCCGTTTCGGTAGCCCTTCCAGGCGCAGCCGATGAGGATAAGCAGCAGAACGATGTCGATGATCCAATGTACCATGGGATTGCCTCCTTCAGGCCGGGGGACTGTGCCCCCGCCGGTTTATGCGGGCTCGTTCCGCCGTTCCGGCGCTGAGCCCCTTGAGAATCGTTACGGTTGAAAGACTGTGGCGCTGCCCCCGGCGACGACGATGGCGCTGCCATCCTCCCGCACAAGGGATGCCTGCACGCCCGAAGCATTCTCCAGGCGGCCTTTTTCCTGCAGGTCCGGGTCGTAGAGCGCCATCCGGTCCTGATACAGGACAGAGATCCAGCGCCCGGCGGCGCTCAGCCCCTCCACTTCGCTCTGGATATCCAGGGAAGCCAGCTCCCGGCCGTCCCGATCCAGGGTGAGCAGCCGGGCCGCGCTGCCGTTCCGGTGCCGTCCCAAAGCCAAAACGATGAAGCCCTCCTCGGAAACGGCATAGTCCTTCAGGAATTCTCCCTCGAAGGCGAACTCGCCGACGGGCTGGCATTTTTCATCCAGGAACAGCGCCTTCTCCGTGCTCAGCAGGAGCAGTGCGTTCCCGCCCAGGTATTCTGCCTCGAAACAGATCTCTTCCTCTCCGGTCCAGCCGCGCAGCTCCGTCTCCTGGTTCAGACTGTATACTCCCAGGTGACAGCCTTCCCCCTGAAGGGTGAGGAGGGCAAGACTGCCGCTGTCCGGCGAAAGATCCGCGTCGATGGGATAGCTGCTGCCCATGCGCACCCGGTAGACCGCCTCTCCATCGGGCTTGACGACAATGGCCACGCCCTTGCTGCCGCCCTCACGGGCCAGAAAGACGCCCCAGCCCTGCCCGTTCACCCTTCCGGTGAGCACGCTGCCGGGAAGGCCGACCTCCACCGTTTCTCCGGTTTCCTTCACCATCAGAGCGATGCTGTTCTCCTGGCTCCAGACCGCGGCGGTCTTGCCCCGGGAAAAGGTCAGGGGGTCGGCGTAGCCCACCGTCTTGGAAAAGAGGAGCGTTCCCTCCTCATCGAAAAGGGTCAGGCCGGAATCCGCGCTCACCAGGAGCCCCCGGCCCACGGCGGTGAAGCGGTTTTCGCTGTAAGGGTCGAAACTGAAGGCCGCTGCGGCTTCCGTCTTTTCCGCGGTCTTCCCGCTCTGGACGATGCCCACCACAGCCAGGGCCACCAGGCCCAGGAGGAACAGGCCGCCCAGAAAGCGGAGCACGCCTTTGAATACCGGTCTCATGCCTGCATCATCCTCCCTGCCTCCCCGTCGTACCAGACGCCGGTCATGTATAAGCCCTGGGGCGGAACGGTCGGTCCCGCCAGACAGCGGTCCCCCGTATCCAGGATCTCCGGGATCTCCTCCGGCCGCAGCTTCCCCAGGGAAACATAGAGCACGGTGCCCACCATCGCCCTGGCCATATTATACAGGAAACCGCTGGCGCAGATGCGGAAGGAAAACAGATCTCCCTCCTGCTCCACGGAAAAATCGTAAACCGTTCGCACGGTGGTCTTCACATTGGTGCCCACGCTGCGCACCGCGGAAAAATCGTGGGTGCCCAGGAACTGCTCCGCTCCCGCCCGCAGCCGGGCAAGATCCAGCTCTCCGGGCCGGAACCACACCCGGTCCCGCTCGAAGGGATCCCGGATGACGCCGCTGCGCACATAATAGGTATATTCCTTCTTCCGACAGGAAAACACGGGATGAAAATCCGGTTCCACCTCGCAGGCCGCCTGCACCGCGATATCCGGCGGCAGGAGCGCGTTCAGGGCAAGAGGCAGCCGGTCGGCGGGCACGGCGCACTCCGTCCGAAAACCGGCGCAGTACTTCCGGGCGTGCACCCCGGCGTCCGTCCTGCCGCAGCCCAGGGCGCGGGTCTCCGTTTTGCAGAGCCTGGTCAGGGCTTCCTCCAGGGTCTCCTGTACCGTGGGCAGGCCCTTCTGCCGCTGCCAGCCGTGGTAGGCGGAGCCGTCGTAGCTGAGGCGCAAGGCAAGCTGTCTCAAATCCCCAACCTCCGGAACAGGATCACCAGCGCCAGGAGCAGGACCCCCACGGCCAGAGCGATCCAGTCCCGCCGGGCCATGGACAGCTGCTTCATGCGCGTCCGGCCCTCTCCCCCGTGATAGCACCGGCTCTCCATGGCCGTGGCCAGCTCATCCGCCCGGCGGAAGGCGCTGACGAAGAGGGGGATCAGCAGGGGGAGCATGGCCTTGGCCTTGGCGATCAGGCCGCCGGTCTCGAAATCCGCTCCCCGTGCCCGCTGGGCGCTCATGATCTTATCCGTCTCCTCGATGAGGGTGGGGATGAAGCGCAGGGCGATGGACATCATCATGGCCAGCTCGTGTACCGGCACACGGATCTTCTTCAGAGGGTTCAGCAGGCTCTCCAGTCCGTCCGTCAGCTGCAGCGGAGAGGTGGTGTAGGTGAGGAGCAGGGTGCCGGCGATGAGGAGCATGATCCGCAGAGCCATGAATATCGCGGTCTCCACGCCCTCCCAGTAGATGCTGATGCGCCAGAAATGCACCAGCAGATGCTCCCCCTTCGTATAGAAGAGGTTGAGGATCCCCGTGATCAGCACGATGATGATCAGGGGCTTCAGCCCGCTGAGGATGTTCCGAAGCCGGATGCGGGAGAGCAGGATGCTCACCGCCAGGAACAGGACCACCAGGGCGTAGCCCGCATAGACGATCGCCGTGAACAGGGCGGCGATATAGATCAGGGTGAGGATCAGCTTGGTGCGGGGGTCCAGCCGGTGGACCAGGGTATCTCCCGGGTAGTACTGGCCCAGGGTGATGTCTTTAAGCACGGTCCCCGCCCCCCTTCGTTTCCCGCAGGGCGGCTATGGCCTGATCCACGGAGTAGACGCTGTCGTCCACATCCAGGCCCAGTTCCCGGAGGCGCATCATCACCCGGGTGATCTGAGGGACGATGATCCCCATCTGGATCAGCTCGAAGCCCCGGCGGAAAACCTCCCGGGGCGTTCCGTCCATGGCGATATGGCCATGGTTGAACACCACGATGCGCTGAGCGGTGCGGGCGGCGTCCTCCATGCTATGGGTGATATAGATCACCGTTCGCTTGCCCCCGTCATGGTAGCGCAGGATGTTTTCCATCAGTTCTTCCCGTCCTCCGGGATCCAGTCCCGCAGTGGGCTCGTCCAGGATCAGCACCTCCGGACGCATGGCGATGACGCCGGCGATGGCCACCCGGCGCTTCTGGCCGCCGGAGAGGTCGAAGGGGGATTTTCCCAGGATCTCCTCCCCAAGTCCCACGAAGCCCGCAGCCTCCCGGACCCGCTCGTCCACCTCGTCGTCCTTCAGCTTCATGTTTTTCGGACCGAAGGCGATATCCCTGTAGACCGTCTCCTCAAAGAGCTGGTACTCCGGGTACTGGAACAGCAGGCCCACCCGGAAGCGTACCTGCCGGGTAAATTCCTTGCTGGAATGGATGTCCTTCCCGTCGAACAGCACACTGCCTGAGCTGGGCTTCAGCAGCCCGTTCAGATGCTGGATGAAGGTGCTCTTCCCGGAGCCGGTATGGCCGATGACGGCGATGAACTCCCCGCGCTGGGCGGAAAAATCCACGCTGTCCACCGCCACCCGCTCGAAGGGCGTGCCCTCGCTGTAACGATGGGTCAACCGGACCGTCTGCAAAACAGGTGTCAAGGTCCCTTACTCCTTATGCCCGAAGGCGCGCAGCAGCGCCTGGGCGCATTCTTCCGTGGTGATGGCTTCCAGGGGGAGCTGATACCCCTCCCGGTTCAGGGCGTACATGAGCCGGGTGGTGTCCGGCACGCCCAGGTGGGCCGCCTCCATCTCCTCCACCCGGGGAAAGAGCTCCCTGGGGCTGCCGTCCATCAGGATGCTGCCCTCGGACATGACCAGAAGCCGGTCCGCACCGATGCACTCCTCCATATGGTGGGTCACCAGGATCACCGTGATCCCCTCCTGCCTGTTCAGGCGGGTGATGGTATCCAGCACCTCGCCCCGGCCCACGGGATCCAGCATGGCCGTGGGCTCGTCCAGCACGATGCAGCGGGGCTTCATGGCCAGGATGCCCGCGATGGCCACCCGCTGCTTCTGGCCTCCGGAGAGGAGGTGGGGGGCATGGTTCCGGTATTCGTACATCTGCACGCTGGTCAGAGCGTCGTCCACCCGGCGGCGGATCTCCCTGGGTTCGATGCCCAGGTTCTCGGGGCCGAAGGCCACGTCGTCCTCCACCACGTTGGCAACGATCTGGTTGTCCGGATTCTGAAAGACCATGCCAACGGTATGACGCACGGCCAGGAGGTTCTGTTCCTCCGCCGTGTCCATCCCGTCCACCAGCACCCGGCCGGAGGTAGGGATCAGGATGCCGTTCAGATGCTTGGCCAGGGTGGACTTGCCGGAGCCGTTATGCCCCAGCACCGCCACGAAGGTCCCTTCCTCGATCTCCAGGTCCAGGCCCCGGAGGGTGGGCGCTTCCGCGCCTTCGTACGTATAGACGAGCTTTTCCGTCTTGATGATGGTGCTCAAGATTCAATCATCCTCACAGGACTGTCTTACCCAGCGGCAGGCTGCGCCGCAGGGCAGGATCAGGCCGTTTTTCTCCACCGGCAGCCCCAGCTCCCGGCTCTCCGCCCGGCCGCCGAAGCGGCGGGAAAACACCGTTTCCGCCAGGTAGGTCAGCACAGCGGGCTGCAGGCCGGTGGTATAGGAGCTGATCAGCACGAACAGGGGTTCCGGGGACAGGACGCCGGTGCAGAGCTCCAGAAAATCATAGAGGCTGTCCTCCAGCTTCCACACCTCTCCGGTAGGACCTCTTCCGTAGGAGGGGGGATCCATGATCAGAGCGTCGTACCGTTTGCCCCGGCGGATCTCCTTTTCCACGAATTTCCGGCAGTCGTCCACGATCCAGCGGATGGGCTTCTCTCCCAGGCCGGATACCTGGGCGTTTTCCTTTGCCCAGCCCACCATGCCCTTTGCCGCGTCCACGTGGCAGACGCTGGCCCCGGCTGACGCGGCGGCCAGGGTGGCAGCCCCGGTATAGGCAAACAGGTTCAGCACCCGGATGGGTCTTCCCGCCCCGGCGATACAGCTGCGGATAAAATCCCAGTTGGCCGCCTGCTCGGGAAAAAGGCCCGTATGCTTGAAGTTCATCAGCTTGATGCGGAAGGTCAGCTCCCCATAGCTCACCTGCCACTGGGGCGGCACGTTGCTCAGGGTCCATCGGCCGCCGCCGGAGGAGGAACGCCGGTACACCGCATCCGCCTGCTCCCACAGGCCTTCCCTGCCGGTGCTCCAGATCGCCTGGGGATCCGGACGGCGGAGGATATACCTGCCCCACCGCTCCAGCTTTTCCCCATCGGAGCAGTCCAGCAGCGTATAATCCTTCCAGTTGTCGCTGACCCACATTTCCGGTCCCTCGCCGATCTGCAGATTTGCCTATTCAAGTAATTTTATATTGTAGCATAGGAAAAGGAAAAGCGCAAATCCTTTTTCCTCGCGGATCTTTTTTCGGAATACCCGCTCCTTCACGCCGAAAAAAAGCCCTCCGCCTGTCCGGCGGAGGGGCCTGTGTGTCTCTCAGATCAGGGCTTTGATCTCAGCGGCTATGCGCTGCTCCCGTTCCCGGGCGGCTTCCTCATCCGGGGCGGTGACGGTGATATAGGCCTTCAGCTTCGGCTCCGTCCCCGAGGGCCGGATCACCACGGAGGCGGAGGCTGTGAACGCCTTGATCACGTCCGCAGGAGGCAGGCCGTCCAGACCCTCGGAATAATCCAGGATCTTTTCCGCCCTTTCGCCGCCCCAGACTGCGGGGAACTCCCGGCGGAAGGCCGCCATGCGCTCCGCCATCTGCTCCATCCCGGAAGCGCCGGGAAAGGCGAAGGAATACACGGTGCTCAGGCAATAGCCGAACTCCCGATACAGCTTCTCCAGCCGTTCCGGCAGGGTGATCCCCAGAGTCCGGTATCTGGCATACATCTCGCAGATCATCAGAACGGCGTCCACCCCGTCCTTGTCCCTCACATAAGAACCGGTAAGGTAGCCGCAGGACTCCTCGAAGCCCAGGATATAGTCCTCTTCCCTGCCCGCGGCTTCCAGCCTGCCCACGACCTCGCCGATGAACTTGAAGCCCGTGAGGACGTTCACCGTCCTCACCCCATACCGGGCGGCGATCTTCTCCGCCAGATCCGTGGTGACGATGGTTTTCACGAAAACCGGATCCCGGGGCAGCTTCCCGTGCCGGGAGCGCTGGCTGCAGAGATAATCCAGCAGGAGCAGGCCGACCTCGTTCCCCGTCAGGAGACGGTATTCCTCCCCATCCCGCACGGCGACGCCGCAGCGGTCGCAGTCCGGATCCGTTGCCAGGAAGAGGTCCGCTCCCAGCCTGCGGCAATACGTCAGCCCCAGCTCCATGGCCGCCCGGTCCTCCGGGTTGGGATAGGGGCAGGTGGGAAAATCCCCGTCCGGCTCCTCCTGCTCCCGCACCACGGCGATATTCCGGAACCCGCTCTCTCCAAGCGCCCGGAGCACGGGCTTCCGACCGGTACCGTTCAGGGGGCTGTAGACGATGGTCACATCCCGGTCCGCCGCATCCCCGTACAGCACGCTCTGGGCCAGCACCCGGGCCAGATAGGCGTCCTCCGTCTCCCGGGTGATCCGGGAGACCAGCCCCTTTTCCACGGCTTCATCAAAATCCATCTCCCGGACGTCCCGGAAAAGATCCAGCTTCTCGATCTCCCCCAGGATCGCCTCCGCCGCTTCGGTGGTGATCTGGCAGCCGTCCGGCCCGTACACCTTATATCCGTTGTACTGTGCGGGGTTATGGCTGGCGGTGATCATCACCCCGGCGGAACAGTTCAGCGCCCGCACCGCCCAGCTCAGGCAGGGGGTGGGCATGGGCTCCGGATAGAGATACACCCGGATGCCTTCTGCCGCAAACACCCCGCAGGCGGTCCGGGCAAAGGCCTCGGACAGCCGGCGCGTATCATAGGATACGGCAATGGAAGGGGTGATCTCCCGCCCCTTCACGTAATTGGCCAGACCCTGGCTGGCTTTGGCCACGGTATATCGGTTCATGCGGTTCGTCCCCGCGCCCATCACGCCCCGGAGGCCTGCGGTGCCGAAGGCCAGGTCCTGATAGAAGGCGTCTTCGATCCCGGCGGCGTCCAGCTCCCCCAGAGAGGCGGCAAGGACCGGGTCCTTCACCGCGGCCAGCCACCGGGCATATTCCGCGCCGATCTCGTCTTTTGTACGCATTGCTTCAGCTCCATCCCTTTTTGCTGCATGTTCAACTATAGCATATCCGGAAGCGCCGCACAATATCGGCGGTCAGCGGACAGGATCGGCGAGGCAACCGCACAGTCAGCCCTTCGGATCAGCGCGGTCGCCGGTCCTGATCCGCCTGTGCGAGCGCTTTGAAAGCGCCGCGGCTTGAAACCCGCATTCCGCAGGCACGGCGGAAAGAAGTCCCCCATCTCTTCCGTTTTTTTCAGCGGCTGCTGAGGGAATGCCGGTTCCATCTGTTATTTCCCGACCGAATATGATAAGATAATGTTGTTAAAGAAGATCATCTTTTCCTGGGAGGGATCCGGATGACATTGCAGGCCATATTTGAACAGAACCGGGAGCGGCTGATATCGGCGGTCAGCGGCGCGGACGCGGCTACCGCTATTCCTGTGCTGAACGCCGAGCTGGACCGGATCCTGTACACCTTCAACGATCAGGAGGAAAACGCCAGAGTCCGGGAGGCTGCCGGGTCCATGATCCAGGTGGCAAAGGCTGCGTGCTCCCTGGTGGATACCGCCGGAGATACGAAGATCTACGGGAGGACGGATTACGGCGCCGCCGCCCCTGTCAAAGGGAGGCTGCCCAAATGGGGCCTCGTGCTTCTGATCCTGGGCGTGATCGGCGCCGCGGTCACGACGGTGGGCATTCAGCTGATCGCCTCCGCAGCGGCAGCGGCTGCCGCCGACTGGCAATCCTCCGGTTTGCCGCCCCGCTGGCTGCTTGCGGCCCTGCCCCTGCTGACCGTCCTATTGTTCTTCCTGGCGGGGATGCTGCTCAGACGCGGGAAGACGGCCCCAAGGGAGACCCTTCATGCCGAAACGAAGCTGGACGCCTCTTTGGTCTGCAATCGCCTTCTGTCCGTGATCCTGGTGATGGACAAGCGCCTGGAGGAGGTCAGGATCTCCGCCCGGCAGGAGGAAAAGGAACGGCAGAAGGAGCAGGCTTCCGCCATGGATCCAGAGGAGCTGGAGCTGCTGTCCCGTCTGCTGGAGGATGCTTACGGCCGGAGGGGCGAAGACGGGCAGGCGGAGGAGGAGATCTCCCAGATCCGCTTCTATCTGCACAGGAAAAATATCGACGTCGTTGACTGGACCCCGGAGGGGAACGGCCCCGGGGGATGGTTCGATATGATGCCGGCCTTTTCCGGCGGCACCATTCGTCCCGCGCTGGCGGCCGACGGCGTACTCCTGAAGAAAGGCATGGCTTCCGCCGGGAGAGGTTAAAGATGGAACGCTTTTATGGATTTGACCTGGGGGACGCGGAAAGCGCCGTCACCCGGCTCATCAAAGGAGAGGACGACGCGCCGGGGGTGATCCCCGTGCAGGAGGCCGGCAGCTTCATCACGGCTTACGCCATGAAGCGGGACGGTCAGCTGCTGATCGGCGAAGGGGCCTGCTATGACCCGGACGTGCTGGTGAGGAAGCTGAGATTCAAAAGCCGATTTCTGACGGACAGCGCGGCGAGAAGCGATATCAAGAGCTTTGCCGCGGGCGTGCTGGGCGAGCTGCTCCTTTCCGGCGATCTGGTGCGGGGAGACGACCAGTGCTTTTATATCGGCTGTCCTGCCGGATGGGATAAGGCCGCCCGGGAGGAATACCGGGGGATCTTCGAAAGCGCCGGGTATCCCCCGCTGAAGATCGTATCGGAATCCAGGGCCGCTCTGGTAAGCGCCTGCCGGTCCCGGCACCTGCAGGTGGGCTACGATATCTTGTCCAAGCCGGTGCTGGTGGTGGATATCGGATCTTCCACCACGGATTTCGCCTATATCATGAGCGGCAAAGAGGTGGAGCTGAAAACCGGAGGCGAGGTGGCTCTGGGGGGCGGGATCATGGACGAGATCCTGCTGGAGGAGGCGATCGAAGCTTCGCCGGATCCGGAGCGGATCCGCAGGATCTTCGCGGAGAACGAGGCCTGGCGCACCTACTGCGAGTTCGCCGCCCGCCGACTGAAGGAAAAATACTATTCCGACTTGGAATACTGGCAGAACGAGCCGCTGACCCAGACCATCAGCATCCGCACGCAGCTCATCCCGGCCCGGCTGAAGCTCACCATGAGTCCGGCGATCGCGGACAGGCTCCTGAACAAAAAGGCGGACCGCCTGGGGGGCAGATCCTTCCGCCGGGTGTTTATCGACAGTCTGAAGCAGGTGCGGGAGAGCATCTCCGACCGACAGCCCGAGCTGATCTTCATGACCGGCGGCGTATCCCGCATGCAGGAGCTGCGGCAGTGGTGCCGGGAGGTATTCCCCGAGGCGGTGGTCATCTGCGGCAGCGAGCCGGAATACTCCGTGGCCAAGGGCCTGGCGGAATGCGGGCTCATCGATGAGGAACTGCGGGATTTCAAGGCGGAGATCGCCCAGCTGATCGACTCCACGGCGGTGGAGGACGTGGTGGGAAAGCATATCGAGGAGCTGTACCGGAGCACGGTGGAAAGCATCGTGGATCCGATCCTGGAGCACGTCGCCATCCCGGTCATCGACCGCTGGAGAGACGGGTCCATCGAACGCCTGGAGGAGATCGACGGGATCCTGGAAAAGGATATCGACGGGTACCTCCATTCGGACGAGGGCCGGGAGCTTCTGGCAAAAACCGTGGCCGCCTGGCTGAAACGGGTCTCCAACGGTCTGGAAGCGTACACCATGCCCATCTGCATCCGCCATAACGTGCCCTTCACCGCCCTGAACCTGACCTCGTATCTCTCCCTTTCGGATATCGATATCCACGTGGAGGCGAAGGATCTCTTTGCCATCCGGGAGATCACCTGGCTCATCGACGCCATCGTTTCCGTCATCGTGGGGCTGCTTTGCGGCGGCGGCGGACTGGCGCTCATCGCCGCCGGCGTGCAGGGGATCCTCATCGGCTTTGTGATCTCCGCTCTGGTGCTGGCCCTGGGCCGGGAACAGATGCAGGGCGCCTTCCTCCGCATGAACATCCCCAAGCCCATGCGCAAGCTGATGCCCAAGAGTTATCTTCGCTCCCGGGCGGACCGCATCAGCGGAGAGGTCAAGTCCAGCCTGTACGCCAAGCTGGAGCAGGAGAAGAACGAGGACATCCGGGAAAAGCTGGCGGCGGATATTTCCGATCAGATCGAGACATGTCTGACAAAAATGGCGGAGGTCGTGGAGATCCCCCTGGGCTGAGGAAACACGCCGCCGGCGGTGCGGGATCATCACACACCCCGAAGCGGATCAGGAAAGGAGCAGGCATCAAATGGCTATTGTTTTTGAGGATCGTTCCGAACTGGTGGAGCGGGGCAGGCTGGTTACCTTCCAGATCGCCATGGACCCCATCCCGGACAAGCGTATGCGCACCATCCGCGTCTGGACGCCGGAAAGCTATGACGGCGTGCGGCGCTTCCCCGTGCTGTATCTGCACGATGGGCAGCAGGTATTTCCCGACGAGGCAAATCCCGGCATGGGCAGCTGGGACTGCGACAAGCGCATCAGCGAGCTGGAGCCGGAAGCCCAGTGCCTGGTGGTTGCCATCGATACCTCCATCGACCGGGGCAGCGAGCTGCTTCCCCCCTACACGCGCAACCCGAGATTCAAGATCCCCCGTCAGCCCGGCGCGCCGGAGATCACCGCCCTGGGCGGCTTCTATGCGGATTTCGTCCGGGACACCCTTAAGCCCATCATCGACGGGAATTTCATGACCCTGCCGGATGCGGCCCATACCGCCATCGGCGGCGCCTCCATGGGCGGCCTTCAGTCCCTGTACATGACTCTGAAGGACCCCGACGTATTCGGGCGTTCCCTGGACCTGTCCTCCGGCCTGGATATCCTGGATGAAAGCTGCCTGGAGCTCATCGACGCCTATGATCCCAGGCGGCTGGAAAACGCCCGGTTCTACCTGTACAGCGGGGATCAGTGGGTGGAAGTCACTATCCTGAACGCCACCTTCACCGTTTATCGCCGCATGAAAAACGCCCTGAAGCTGAACAACCGGCAGCTTTGCATGATCGTCGACAGCCGGGAATCCCACTGGGGCACCTCCTGGGGAAAGGTGATCCAGGATGGTCTCCGCTTCCTCTTCAAGGAGGACAACAGCGTGGAGACGCCCAGTTTTCCCGTACCGCCCCCCAAGAAGGGCTGAACGGAAGATAACAGAATATGCAAACGGAGACGGCTTCGGCCGTCTCCGCTTTCGTTATCGGAGTCAATTTCTCCGAGTCGTCTCCCTGGCTGTCCTTTGAGACATCCCGCATTCTCTGCCGCATTCGGCGCAGCAGCAGGAACAGCCCCGTTTCCGCATCCTGACGATGCGGCGCAGCGCGAGAAGAACCGAGGCGGAGAGAACGGCCACGATCGCTATTTCGACGATACTCATGTTTACACCTCCCTAAGCAATACCGATCAGCATCCCGATCAGACGAACGAGCAGGGCGGCGATCCAGGCGACCGCGCACTGCCAGAGCACCATGTACAGCGCCCAGCTGCGCCCCAGCTCCCGGCGCACGGAAGCGACCGCCGCCACACAGGGCGAGTACAGGAGGCTGAACACGAGCAGAGAGACGGCGGACAGGGAGCTCATGGCCGCCGCGACGCCGCCCTGTGCGCCGAAGAGGACCTCCAGCACGGAAACGACGCTCTCCTTCGCCATCAAGCCGCTGATCAGGGACGTGGCGACGCGCCAGTTGCCGAGTCCCAGCGGCGCGAGCAAAGGAGCGATGAAGCCGGAGATCACAGCCAGGATGCTGTTTTGAGAATCCTCAACAAGATCGAAGCGGAAATCGAAGCTCTGCAGGAACCACACGACGATCGTGGCGATCAGGATGACGGAGAACGCCCTGTGCAGGAAATCCTTCGACTTTTCCCAGAGAAGCTGCAGCGTGTTCCGGGCGCTGGGCAGCCGGTAGTGCGGCAACTCCATCACGAAGGGAACGGCCTCGCCCTTGAACAGCGTTTTTTTATACAGAAATGCCACCAGGATCCCCGCGAGGATGCCCAGCACATACAGGCCGATCATGATCAGCGCCTTGTGACCGGGGAAAAACGCGTCCACAAAGAACGCATAGATCGGCAGCTTGGCGGTGCAGCTCATAAAGGGCGTGAGCAGGATCGTCATCTTTCGGTCGCGCTCGCTGGGGAGCGTGCGGGTCGACATGACCGCCGGGACGGTGCAGCCGAAGCCGATCAGCAGGGGGACGATGCTGCGGCCGGACAGGCCCAGCTTCCGGAGCAGTTTGTCCATGACGAAGGCCACCCGGGCGATGTAGCCGCTGTCCTCCAGCAGGGAGAGGAAAAAGAACATCGTCACGATGATCGGCAGGAAGCTCAGGACGCTGCCCACGCCCTCGAAGATCCCGTCGATGATCAGCCCGTGCAGCACCTCGTTCACACCCGCTGCGCTCAGCGCCTCGTCCACAACGTCGGTCAGCGCCTCGATCCCCATCGCCAGGAGATCCTGGAGCCAGGCTCCGATCACGTTGAAGGTCAGATAAAACACCAGGGCCATCACACCGAGAAAAACGGGGATCGCCGTGTACTTGCCGGTCAGCACCCGGTCGATTTTTCGGCTTCTTGTCCGCTCCCGGCTCTCCTTCGGCTTCGTTACGCAGGCGTCGCAGACCTTTTTGATAAAAGAGAAGCGCATGTCGGCAATGGCGGCGCTGCGGTCAAGCCCACGCTCTTTTTCCATCTGGAGCGTGATGTGCTCCAGCATTTCCTTTTCGTTTTCGTCCAGCCGAAGCGCATCGATGATCAGACTGTCTCCCTCGATCGCCTTGCAGGCGGCGAAGCGCACCGGGATGCCCGCTTCCTTCGCGTGATCCCCGATCAGATGGATCACGGCGTGGAGGCACCGGTGTACTGCGCCTCCGTGATCGCTTTCTTCGCAGAAGTCCTGTCTCAGCGGCCTTTCCCGATACCTGGCGATATGGATCGCGTGGTCCACCAGCTCCTGTACGCCTTGATTCTTTGTGGCGGAGATCGGCACGACCGGCACGCCCAGCATGGCTTCCATCGCGTTCACATCCACTGAGCCGCCGCTGCCGGTCATCTCGTCCATCATGTTCAGCGCCACCACCACGGGGACGTCCATTTCCAGCAGCTGCATGGTCAGATACAGGTTGCGCTCGATGTTGGTAACGTCGACGATGTCGATGATGCCCTTCGGCTTTTCCTGCAGCACGAAGTTGCGGGAGACCAGCTCCTCGCTGGAGTAGGGGGACATGGAGTAAATGCCGGGCAGATCGGTTATGAGCGTGTTTGCCTGCCCCAGTATCACGCCGTCCTTGCGGTCGACCGTAACGCCGGGGAAATTGCCCACGTGCTGCTTCGCACCCGTGAGCTGATTGAACAGCGTCGTCTTGCCGCTGTTTTGATTGCCGACCAGGGCAAATGTCAATACGGTTCCCTCGGGAAGCGGATCGCCGCTGCCTTTTGGATGGAACCGTCCGCCTTCTCCCAGACCGTGATGCTCGTTCACGATCCGCGGACAGCGCTTCCCCTGCGGAACGGATGCGGGAACCGGTCCCACTTCGATCTCGCCCGCGTCGTCAAGCCGGAGCGTCAGTTCATAACCGTGGAGACAGATCTCCACCGGGTCGCCCATGGGCGCATACTTCACGACCTTTACATCTGTGCCTGGGATGATCCCCATATCGAGAAAATGCTGTCGCAGCGCGCCGCTGCCGCCCACCGCCGTCACGCGGGCGGACTCCCCTTCTTTGATTTCCCTCAAAGTCATGCCGAACACCCCTTCGTGTCATCCAGGTCGGAATATAGTTAGCTTTCGCTTACCTCTGAGCAGGCAATTTGTTAGCTTTCGCTAACTGTCTGCAATTATAGTTACCATCAGCTAACTTGTCAAGTGGTTATTTTAATTTTCTCCGTTTTTGCGCTCCTGCGTTTCCTCAGCTCAAGCATGTACGATTCTCAGACTCAGGTCTGCTCCCACACAAAATAAGTATGCTGAAAACAGGACTCCGATCCTATCAAGATCAAAGTCCTGTTCTGGGATGATTCATGAGTTCAATAAACAAAAAAGTTGACAAATCCCAAATTGAGATTTGTCAACTCGTCTTGGTGCTCCAGCGGGGATTCGCCCGCCTCCGGGCAGGCCGGGGCACGGCTCTGACGTGCCGCCGGCACGTCATTCACTCCCGTGCCCTTCGAATCCCCGCGATTCTAAGGAAAAGGCAAAAGCCGCCCCACAAGGGGACGGCTCTTACCTTTGGTGCTCCAGCGGGGATTCGCCCGCCCCCGGGCGGGCCGGGGCGCGGCTCTGACGTGCCGCCGGCACGTCATTCACTCCCGCGCCCTTCGAATCCCCGCATCTTTTGAACA
>JAFZVM010000134.1 GCA_017617795.1 Oscillospiraceae bacterium | reverse complement strand
AGGGCCCCGCTGGCCCGGAGCATGGCGGCGGCAGCAAGGATCGCCGCCGCCGGGGGGAACATGCGCAGCACCGTGCGCAGGCCCTCCCCGATCCCCTCTCCCAGGACGGAGACCAGGGGGACCCGGCAGCGGAGTCCCAGCACCGCGCCCAGAAGCAGGAGCAGCGCCGTCAGGATCTTCATTTTTCCCTCCTTTCCCAGCGCTCCAGGAGTGCCAGGATCAGAAGGCCTGTCCCCAGGGACAGCCCGGAGGTGATCCACACCGCCGGCAGGATATCATAGGGGCTCCCGCTCCCGGCGGAGGCCCGGACGGCGCAGACCGTGGCGGGCACCAGTTGTATCGAGGCGCTGTTCATCACCGCCAGGCGGCGGAGCTCCGGTCCCGGCTCCCCGTCTCCCTCCAGCCGCCGCAGTCCCCGGGCAGCACGGATCCCCGCCGGCGTGGCTGCGTTCCCCAGTCCCAGGAGATTCGCCGTCAGGTTTTCCGTCAGGGCGGCCAGGGTCTCGGGATCCCGGGATCCCAGGGGATAGAGCCGCCGGAGCAGAGGCTGCATCCCCCGGCTCAGCAGCCTGGTCAGCCCGCCCCGCTCCAGAAGCCGCAGCAGACCGGACCATAGGCAGATCCCGGCGCACAGACCCATGCACAGATCCACGGCCTGCTCCACCCCTGCCAGGGCGGCGGCGGAGACCTCGCCCAGCTTTCCCTCCATCGCCCCCCACAGGCAGCTCAGCAGGATCATCCCGGCCCAGAGCCAATCCAGCATGTCCCCCGTCACCTCCGGAATATGTATATGGGCCGGGCGCAAAAAGTATGTATGTATATCCGTTCCGCCGGTTTTTGTAAAGCGTTTTATGGATTTTGTTTCTTTCTTTCGCAGTTCCCTTGACTTTTCACACCGCAATGCTATAATGTTTTCACATGATCAGACAGGTTTTATGTTTTATGGGAGGACAAATATAGATGAAGACAACCGGTATCGTCAGACAGATGGACAGCCTCGGCCGCATCGTTCTGCCCATTGAACTGCGGCGCACCCTGGATATCGCGCAGAAGGATTCCCTTGAGATTTACGTCGACGGCAATCGGATCATTCTGAAAAAGTATGAGCCCACCTGCGCTTTCTGCGACAACGCCAAAGACATTATCCAGTATAAGGGCCGGAACATCTGCCCCCGCTGCCTGGCAGAGCTGAAGAAGCTGTAAGCCGGAGCAGAAAGCAGAGACAACATGGATCAGGCGGACCGCGCAGGCGGTCCGCCTTTTGAATGCAAGGAAAAGAAATAACGCAGGAGCGGGGTTACGCCCGCTCCTTTCTGTTCTGCAGCAGATCGGCAAACGGCTCAGGAGGCGGTTTCCGTCTGCAGCCGGGCCATCTCCAGCTTCATGCGCAGGATGCGCAGGACGCTCTCCCGGATCCGCTCCTCAGAAAGGATCCCTTCCGCCGCCGCCGCCTCCAGAGCGTCCACCGCCGCCTCCGGGTCGCCGGGGCACAGGAGCAGGTCCACCCCCGCCAGCACGGCCTTCACCGCCGTCTCCCCCACGGTATAGCTCCCCAGAGCGCCCATCTGCAGGGCGTCCGTGATCACCACGCCCCGGAATCCCAGCTCCTCCCGAAGCAGCTCCGTCACCAGGGCATGGGAAAACAGGGCAGGCTCCCCGTCCACCGCCGAGACGATCAGATGTCCGATCATCACCATGTCCGCTCCGGCTTCGATCCCCGCCCGGAAGGGCAGGAGCTCCCGCTCCCGCAGCTCATCCAGGCTCCGTTCCACATAAACGGAGCCATAGTGGCTGTCCGCCTTGGTATCCCCGTGACCGGGGAAATGCTTCAGCGTACAGAGGACGCCGCCCGCATGGAATCCCTCCACCGCCGCGGCCACCAGCCGGGCCGCCTCTTCAAAATCATCGCTGTAAGCCCGGTAGCGGATCACCGTATTGGCCGGGTTGGACCACACGTCCGCCACGGGGGCCAGATCCGCGTTCAGGCCGAAATCCCGCAGCTCCCGGGCCAGGAGTTCTCCGTTCCCCCGGGCCGTTTCCTCCCCCTGGTCCTTGTAATGATACATGGACCGGAGCTTCAGACCGCCCACGGTATTCCCCAGGCGATCCACCACGCCCCCTTCCTCGTCACAGAGGATCAGGGGCGGGATCTCCATCCCCGCCGTCAGGTCCGCAGTGAGGGCTCGCAGCTGATCCCCGGACTTCATATTATCCGTATCCAGGTAAAACCCTCCCGCAGGCCGTTCCCGCAGGTCTTCCTTCATCTGCTCAGTCACCGCCAGATCGCTCCCGCCCCGCAGGTTCCCGGGCCGGAGGATCACCATCTGCCAAAGCTGCTCCCGCAGGCTGAGCCCTTCCAGCAGCAGCTCTTCCGGCGCGGGTTCGGGCGTAGGTTCCGGGGTCGGTTCCGGCGTTGGCTCCGGCGTCGGCTCCGGCGTTGGCTCCGGCGCAGGTTCCGGCGTCGGTTCGGGGGTCGGCTCCGGCGTTGATTCCGGGGTCGGCT
>JAFZVM010000020.1 GCA_017617795.1 Oscillospiraceae bacterium | reverse complement strand
TGAGGGTGCGGAGCTTCGTTACGCCCTCCTCCCCGTTCAGGGCGGAGGGGTGGATGCGGATATTCAGGGCCAGACCGTTCATGAACCGGCCCTGCTCGAAGCTGAGGGCGGAGGAGAGGACGGCGGTGGGACCGCAGCAGTCCCGCCCCTGGGCGGGGGAAGCGGCGTCCGCGATGGGGACGCCCGCCTTGCGGCCGTCCGGCGTCGCCCAGGTGGTATAGCCCTGGGCCACGTGGCTGGCGGCGCTGTACAGGCCGCCCTTGAAGATCCGGCAGCGCCGGCTGTAGCATTCGGTGCAGATGTCGTAGTAGGCGTCCACCACCCATTTCATCTGCTCGTCCGCGTAGGGGTCGGCGTTGCCGTAGTGGGGCACGGTGGAGAGGATCTTCTGCCGCAGGGGCTCGTATCCCTCCCAGTTGGCCATATAGGCGTCGTACAGCTCCCGGGTGGTGCAGAGCTTCTTGTCGAAGCACATGTACCGGATGGTGGTGAGGGAGTCCGCCACCGTGGCCAGGCCCACGGCGGTGCAGCCGAAGGAATTGTACTTCGCTCCGCCGCAGACGATGTCCTTCCCGTTTTCCATGCAGCCCTCCATGCTGATGGAGAGGATGGGGTGCTGGTCGTGGTACATGAACAGGTATTCCACGTAGTTCATGATGCTGACCTGGGCCTTCAGCACGTACCGGGCCATGGACTTCCAGGCCTCCTTCACCTCATCCAGAGACTGCATCTCATAGAGATAGCCGGTGTGGAGGCTGCACTGCTCCCCGTTGAAGGGGTTTTTCCCGTCGTTCAGCGCCATGTCCAGAATGGTGCTGTACTGGGTGTAAGCCTCCGGCGGAGTGGTGCCGTTGCCCGCGGCGTAGTCGTTGCCGGAGCCGGTGATCTCCTGGCAGCCGATGAGGGCGTAGTCCCGGGCGTCCCGGAGGGAGAAGCCCAGCTGCTTCATGGTCCAGGGGATGATGACCTCGTCGTTCTGGAACAGGGGCAGGCCCCCCACCAGCTTGTTCACCTCGATGGCGCATTCCCAGAGCTTTTCCGGGGTGTTCTTGTTGATCCGCAGGGAGATGGTGGGATCGTGGAGGCTGAGGCGGCCCAGGGTCTCCAGAGTCATGTAGGTGACGGGGTTGGAGGCGTCCTCCCCGGTGTCCGGGTCCACGCCGCCCACGGTGGTGTGGAGATAGGTATTGCCGATGCCGATGATAACGGTGAGGGGGCCCACGCCGCCGTTATAGAAGCTGTTGATCTTCATGAAGAAGCAGTCGGTGATCTCCTGGGCCTCGTCCATGGTGATCCGTCCCGCCTCCAGGTCCGCCTTCAGGTAGGGCCAGGTATACTGGTCGAAGCGTCCGAAGGAACCGATGTCTCCCACCCCGGACATGGCGATCATCGACTCATACAGCAGCGTGGCCTGGCAGGCCTGGGAGAAGGTCTGAGCCGGGCCTTCGGAAATCTGCATGAGGTCGTCCCCCATGCGCCGGAGCTCCGCCTTCCGAACCGGGTCGGCGCACTTCTCCGCCGCGTCGTAGCAGGTCCGGCCATAGCGCTTCAGCAGGGTGATGGCGCCGTCACATACGATCTCCACGGAGTTATAGAACATGTATTTCTCCACGTCCTCCCCCATGAGGTCGTTCCGGTGGGCGTCCATCCAGTCCCGTGCCTGCTTCTTCAGGGCGGCGTAACCCATGCTGAGGACCTTGGCGTACCCGGGGGTGGAGTGGCCCGCGGGCATCATGACGATGGGCATGTTCGCCCCGAAGGAGCGGACTCCCAGCCGGTTCAGCTCATCGTAGCCCTCCGGCTGCCAGGCCATGGCCATATCCCCGATGGTGCGGCCTTTCCAGTAGCTGCCGATGCTTTTCAGATCCTCCAGCTCCTGGGGACTCATCACCAGCCGGAGCTCATCCGTGGGCGGGTTGTGGTACAGCCCGTCCTCTCCCATCTTCCACTGCCCGCTCTCCACCAGGCGGACGTACATGTCTCCGCCGCCCCAGCGGGGGTCGAAGCGGCAGCCGCAGAAATACTTGCTGTTGTTGGCCACCAGGATCTCGTGATCCTCCACCCGGGTGGTCATCTCCTCGCACATAGCTTTGAAGATCAGGGCGTTCTTGATGGTGGGCACGACGCTTTCATACTTCTGCGCCGCCCGGGTGACGATGAGGCAGCGCTCCGCATCCACGTGGTAGACGCGCTCCCGGATGCGCTCGTGCATGAGCCGCATCCTGGGGGTAACGGGTCGAAACTGATACATAAAGACCTCCGTTCCGGCTCCGTCCGCGGTGGCTCAACCCCGCGCCGGAGCATCCATCGCCCAAAGGGCATTTTTCTGATTATCTCCATTGTATGGCAATCCGGAGGAAAAAGCAAGCCGATCCGCAGGCGGCACGGTGTTGTTCCGTCGGACAAACTGTGATACACTGTCTGCAACGAACTGACGGGAGGAAAGACCATGTCCAGCAAAAAGACTCTGAAACAGATTTTGGATGAGAGCAGGGGCTGCTTCCTGGTGCCCTGCGTGTACGACTGCGCCTCCAACCATGCGGTGGAGATGTGCGGCTTCCCGGTGAGCCTCCTCAGCGGAGGCGAGACCTCCATCGCCATGAACGGGGTGATCGATTACGGCTTCACCGGCCTCACGGATCTGGAGTGGGTGGTGAGCCGGGTCTCCCAGACCAGCTCCATCCCCCTGATCGCGGATATCGAGGACGGCTTCGGCGGTCCCTTGGCAGTGTACCGTTCCGCCCGGCGGCTGAGCAAGGCCGGGGCTGCGGCCATCCAGCTGGAGGACTCGGCGGATATGGAGGAGAGCACCCGGCTCCTGCCCCGGGAGAAATACCTGGCCAAGGTCCGGGCCGCTCTGGACGCTCTGGAGGGGACGGACTGCCTCCTGATCGCCCGCAGCAATGCGGATCCCTTCGATCCGGAGGAGATGCAGGAGGGCTGCGAGCGCCTCCAGGAAGCCATCGACCTCGGCGCCTCCAGGGGCCAGTATGTCATCGCCATGATGGTGGCCATCATCAACCTGGAGCAGGCAAAAGAGATGGCAAAGCGGGTCACAGGCCCCAAGATCTTCGCAGACGTGCGGGCGGAGAAGGGACCGGACGGAAAGTACCGCCCTTCCGTCACCATGGAGGAGCTCACAGAGCTGGGCTTCGTCATGTGCAGCACCCATTATACCCTGAAGGCCGCCATGGAGGGCATGCTGGAGCACGGGCTGCAGAACTTCAAAAACCAGGACGTGACCTACACCTTCTCCACCGCCCCCGCCACGGGGATGGAGAGCTTCTCCGCCTCCGGCATGTTCGATCCCCAGGCCTACATGAAGCTGGAGAACCGGTACACCAGCGGGGACAAGGAGTACACCATCGTGGGGCATAAGGTGGAGGATTATCCGGAGGGCTTCGTCCGCCCGGACGTGAAGGAGCGGCTCTGAACTTGAGGATCATCGACGCCCACGTCCATCTTTCCCCCGCCTCCGCCCTGGGCAGGGGGGAGGAACGCCTGGGGAGCCGTCTGGAGAGGAATGGATGGCGGACCACCCGGGAGGGCGGCTTTCAGGCCATGCCCCCGTATCTGACGGACAGCTGCTTTTCCGCCGAAGGGCTCATAGCCCTGATGGACGCCTTGGAGGTGGAGGCGGCGGTCATCCAGCAGACGCCCCTTTCTCCCCAGAACGAGGAGACGGCCCGGGCCGTGGAACGGTACCCGGACCGGCTCAGCGGAGCCATGCTCCTGGAGCCCCGGGAGGGCTGGCGGGAGGAGATGGAATACTGGCATGGCCGGGGTCTCCGCAGCGTGAAGCTGGAGATGCGCTCTCTGACGGAGCAGACCATGTATCCCGGGCTGCGGTATACGGAGGGCCGGATGACGGCCCTGTTCGCCCGGGCGGGGGAGCTGGGGCTCACCGTCACCATCGACCCGGCGCCCACGGACTACGGCATCTATGATCCGGAGGGGCTGCGTGACGCGATGGAGGCCTGTCCCCATACCCGCTTCGTCCTGTGTCACCTGGCCTATCCCCGGCCGATCGACGGCCCGGAGGGACGGGAGAAATGGGAGCGGATGGCCGCCCTGGGCGGGCTGCCCAACTGCTGGCTGGACGTGAGCGCCATGCCGGATTTCTTCGGGGAGGAGGGCTGGCCCTATCCCACGGCCCTGGAGCTCCTGAGCCGGGTGCGGGACCGGGTGGGGATCCGGAAGCTCCTGTGGGGCTCGGATATCCCCGGGACCCTCTGCTCCGCCGCCTATCCTCAGATGATCGAAATGTTCCGCCGGGGCGATCTGACCCCTACGGAGCAGGAAGCCCTGTTTTGCCGGAATGCGCCGGAGGCCTACGCCCTCCCGGCGGGAAAGGGGTAAGCATGAAAAAGGTCGTTTCCTTCTTCGGGGACCGGTCCGAACTGTTCACGGAGCTGAACCGCCGGGCGGAGGAGTATGCCCGGACCCTGGGCCTGGAATACCGCTGGGTCCCCCAGCTGCCCTTCTCGGAAGATGAGGTGGTGGAGGAGCTGCGGCATGCGGACGCGGGGATCATCGACGTGGAGCCCTACGGGGAGCCCATCTTCAGCCGCATCCGGGAGAACACGAAGCTCCTGGTGCGCTTCGGCGTGGGCTACGATAAAGTGGACCTGGCCGCCGCCTCCCGGGCGGGGATCGCCGTGGCCCGGACCACCGGAGCCAATACCGCCGCCGTGGCGGAGATGGCCCTGACCCTGCTGCTGAGCTGCGGCCGCCGGATGAAGATCGCCCAGACCCGCACGGTGAGCGGCGTCTGGGAGAAAGACGTGGGCCATGAGCTCATCGGCGCGACCCTGGGCATCCTGGGTTACGGGGGCATCGGCCGGAAGCTCCGGCAGCTGGTGACCGGCTTCGGCTGCCGGGTGCTGGTGTGCGACCATCGCCTCACCCCGGAGGAAGCCGCCGCGGAGGGGGTGGAGCCGGTCTCTCTGGAGGAGCTTTTCCGTCGGTCCGACGCCGTGAGCCTCCATATCCCCGCCAGGCCGGAGAACGAGAAGCTGGTGGACGCCCGCCTCCTGGGGCTCATGAAGCCCACGGCGGTGCTGGTGAACACCGCCCGGGGGAGCATCCTGGATGAAGCGGCCCTGTATGAAGCCCTGAAAGCGGGGAAGATCGCCGGAGCGGGACTGGATGTGTACGCCCGGGAGCCCCTGCCTGCGGATTCCCCCCTTCTGACCCTGGAAAACTGCGTCCTCACCCCCCACGTGGCCAGCCAGACCGTGGAGTCCCTGTGGAACATCTACCGCATGGCCCTGGAGATCTGCGCCGATTTCTTTGCGGGGAAGGGGAGTCCCCATATCCTGAACCCGGATTACGCGGGGAAGAGCTGAGATGAAGTACTATCTGGGGGTGGATAACGGCGGCACCTCCACCAAGGCCGCCCTGTATGACGTCCGGGGACGGGAGCTTTGCTCCGCCTCCAGGGATACGGCGGTGCTGACCCCCGCGCCGGACTGCTTCGAGCGGGACATGGAGGAGATGTGGGAGGCGAACTGCGCCGTCATCCGGGAAGCGGTGGCGGGCAGCGGCGTTTCTCCTGCGGATATCGCGGGCGTGGCGGTGTGCGGCCATGGGAAAGGACTCTACCTCTGGGGCAGGGACGGAAAGCCCGCCCGGAACGGGATCCTCTCAACGGATAACCGGGCCTACGCCTATGTGGAGCGCTGGCGGCGGGACGGGACGGAGGAGAAGGCCTTCGCCCTTTCCTGCCAGCATCTGATGGCCTGCCAGCCTGCGGCTCTTCTGGCCTGGCTTCGGGACTGTGAGCCGGAAACCGTAAAAAAGGCCCGCTGGGCCTTCGGCTGCAAGGACTACGTCCGCTTCCGTCTCACGGGAGAGGCAAGGGGAGAGCTGACGGACTGCTCCGGAGGCGGGCTGGTGAATCTGCGTACCCGATCCTGGGACCGGGCCCTTCTGACCCTCTATGGGCTGGAGGATGCGGAAGCGCTTCTGCCGTCCCTGTGCCTGTCGGCCGACCGGGCGGGCTGCGTCAGCCGGGAGGCGGCGGAGGCCTGCGGCCTCCTTGCCGGGACCCCGGTCTTCGGGGGCGCCTTCGATATCGACGCCTGCGCCATCGCCGCGAACGTGCTGGATGAGCGGAACGTGTGCATGATCGCCGGGACCTGGAGCATCAACGAATATCTCCGGACCGCCCCCGTGCTGGACGGGAGCGTCGCCATGAACTCCCTCTTCTGCCTGCCGGAATACTATCTCATCGAGGAAAGCAGCTCCACCTCCGCCGGGAACCTGGAATGGGTCGTCCGCACCCTGCTGCCGGAGGCGAAGGCGGAGGCGGAGAGCAGGGGGGAGAGCATTTACGGCCTTCTGGACGCCTGGGTGAGAGAGACGGAGCAGGACGCCTTCGTTCCCCTCTTTCTTCCCTTCCTGATGGGCTCCAATGCCCACCCCAACGCCCGGGGCGTCTTTGCGGGCCTCTCGGCGGACATGGGACGGGAGCAGCTGGCGAGAAGCGTATACGAGGGCGTGGTCTATTGCCACCGGGTGCATCTGGAAAAGCTGATGCAGTCCCGTGACCTGCCGCCGGACTGTGTCCGCCTGGCGGGCGGAGCCGCCCGGAGCAGAGTATGGTGCCGGATGTTCGCGGATATCCTGGGCCTCCCCGTGGAACGGCTGGAGGCCTCCGAGACCGGCGCCCTGGGCTGCGCCATCCTGGCCGCCGCGGGAACGGGGGCCTATCCGGACCTGACTGCCGCCGCCCGGGCCATGAGCCCCGTCGGGGAGCGGTTCGAACCGGACCAGGAAGCGGGACGGCGCTATGAAAAGCGCTATGCGCTGTATAAACGGCTCATGGACTGCCTGGATCCCCTGTGGCCGGCTATACAGAAAGCCGTTGAGGGAAAATGAAAATCGCCCGCGGCGGAGCCACGGGCTGAAACAAATGAAAAAAGGCTGCATAAGCCGAAGGAGGTATCATATGAACAATAAAGGCGTGGGCGTCGTCTTTTGCCTGATCGCTGCGATCCTGGCGGCTGCACGGTACGTTGCCGCCGCTGTGTTTATGAGCAACGTGTCGTCCTGGAGCGAAGAGCTCTTCCAATGCGGACTGGAATACGTAGGTTCCCCGCTGAAGATTATGGCCGTCGTTGCCCTGATCGTGGGGATCGTTTTCCTGGTCCTCGGCGTCTGCCAGGACCTGAGAAAGTCAAAAAAGGACTGAAACCGGGGAAACGCTCATTCCGTAAAGGTATACATGGCGATCTCGTCATGCTCCCGGTTGGCGGCAACGATCACGTCCGCCCCGGATGAGTTTACATAATGCATTACGTTGGCGCTGCCCGCCAGCTGCTCCAGGATCTCCGTTTGATAGTCCCCTGCGGCTGCGTTCCAGGTGATGGTTATGGTCCCCTGGGTTCCGCCCCGCCAGCCCACGATCCAGGTGGGCTGGCCCCCCAGGGTGCAGCACCAGGTGGCATGGAGGAAGGCGGTCTCCTTTTCCGGCAGGGGCAGCTTCCACCGGGGCACGTACCGGCCAAAGTCATCCGTGTGATAAATGGTCAGACCGTTTCCGTGGAAGGGACTGATGCAGCCCAGCTCCTCCAACCCGTCCCCATCCAGGTCCGCCAGGATGGAATCGCTGCTGGGCACGGCGCAGAGCTGCCGGATCGTCCATTCCCCCTCCGGGGTTTCCGGAGGCGTATAGAGGAACGTCCCCTCCTCGCAGCCCACAAGGCCCTCGTCGAAGCCCTCCCGCCGGAGCTTGCAGAAGCCGTGGTTCTGCAGCAGGCTCTTTCCCGCCTGCCGGAGCTCCAGCCCGGCGCAGGTCCGCAGGGCCAGGGGATCCTCCGGGAGCAGCGCCGCATAGCAGGCGCCGGGATCGCGCCAATCTCCGGGAAAGGCGCAGGAGGATTTCAGGCAGCACACCAGGAGCCAGGCGCGGCCGCCCCGGCGCAGGATGCCGATGCGGTGGGCGTAGGGCGCTTTGCACAGGGTATGCACCGCCCAGCCGCCCTCATCACGGGGGAAGGCCAGCACGATCTGCGCCTCGTCCGCGTTATCCGGACCGTAGAAGCGCTGCACCGCCAGAAAATCTCCCTTTCCGCCGGGGACCTGTTCCATGCTCATCACCCCGCCGGGAGAGGTCCAGACCGTGTCCAGGAGCCTGCCCTCCTCCGAAAACAGGAAACAGGCGTCCTCCTTCTCCGAAGCCACCAGAAAGCCGTTTTTCTGCGGCCAGTCCAGAACGGCGATGGAGTAACACTTATCCAGCGCCGCCAGCTTCCGTTTCGCAAAGCCCATATCCGCACCTCCGCGTTCGTTTTTTTCAGTATACGCTGCGCCGCAGCCCGGCGCAACAGGAGAACAGCATGATGGAATATTCCCTGGGTTTGTATGAAAAGGCTCTGCCCCCCGCGGAGGACCCGGTTTCCCTTTGCCGCAAGGCGCGGGAGGCAGGCTTCGACCGCCTGGAGCTGAGCATCGATGAGTCGGACCCCCGTCTGGCCCGGCTGGACTGGAGCGAAAGCGCCCAGCGGGAGCTGGGCATCCGGAGCCGGGAGGAGGGAGCGGCCATCCGCACCCTCTGTCTCAGCGGCCACCGGAAATATCCCCTGGGATCCGGGGATCCGTCGGTGCGGGCCCGGTCTCTGGAGATCCTGAAAAAGGCCATCGCCTTTGCCGCCAACGCGGGGATCGGCGTCATCCAGCTGGCGGGGTACGACGTGTACTATGAGCCGGGGGACGAGGGCACCGTTTCCCGGTTCCGGGAGGGGCTGTTCCGGGGCGCCGCCTGGGCGGCGGAGGCGGGAGTGGTCCTGGCCTTCGAGACCATGGAGACCCCCTTCATGGACACGGTGGAAAAGGCCATGGTCTGGGTGCGGGAGGTGAACTCCCCCTGGCTGGGCCTGTACCCGGATATCGGGAACCTGCAGAATGCGGCGGTGAAATACGGCCGCAGCGTCACGGAGGATCTGGCCCTGGGCGCGGGGCATACCTTCGCCCTGCATCTGAAGGAGACCCGTCCCGGGGTCTACCGGGATATGCGCTTCGGCTCCGGGGGACATACGGATTATGCGGGCTGCCTCCGCACCGCCCTGGCCATGGGGGTCCGGCTCTTCACCGGGGAGTTCTGGTACCACGGGGAGGAAAACTGGGCGGAGGAGCTCCGCCGGGCCAACCGCTTCCTGCGGGAGAAGATCGAAGGGGCGGCGGAAGGACGCTGAGACGGGAGAAAACTGACACCCCGGCCTACTGCGCCGGGGTGCTTCTGTGTTCATTTGTTTTCGGACCTCTCCAGGCGGTCCCCCTCGTTTTTCTTCTGTTTGCGGCGGTGATACCGGGAAACCAGGATGACGATCAGAGCAACGATCACCACAAGGGCGAGGATGATGATGGGATAGTACTCCGAGATCATGTCCATGGGTCCCGGCAGCGCCGCGTCCATCAGGACGGAGCGGGCGCCGATGCGGCGGATGAGGCTGTTCAGCAGGTCGAGAATCATGTTTCTTCCTCCTTCTTATCTGCCTGGCGGGGGTATTCATCCTTCGGTGCGTCGGGACCGGCCCCGTCCCCCTCCCGGATCGGAACGGCGAGCTGCGCCTGTACCCGCGAGGCATCCCGCTCCAGCGTCTGCCTCCGATGTCTGCGGAACAGAGCGACGATCAGCAGGACCAGCGCCGCCAGGACGACGAGCACGATGAACAGGATCGGGGGATAAAAGATCGCGGTCGCCGGCATAGCCGCGTCCAGCAGGACAAAGCGTGAGCCGATGCCGAGGATGACGGTTTTCACCGGATCGGATACCATAAGGGACCCTCCTGTTTTGACGGTCCGCTTCCCCATGGGGGGGAGCGGATTCGCTTATTCTTCCTCTTTCTTCTCCGCTTCCGGCTTGTTCTTCCGGTGCCGACGGTAAAGAAGGCACAGGAGGACGATGATCAGGGCAGCGGCCAGGACGGGGAGCAGGATCCGCAGGACCGGGACCGAGTCCGGCGCACCGGGTACGGCGACGGGAGGCTCCGTTTCCAACACTTCCGGCATAGCCACGTCCAGCTGAAGGAAACGGGTGCCGAAGAATCGGACGATGGATTTCACCAGGTCGAAAAACATACTGTGCCCTCCTTATTTCAGCGTCCGGTTCAGCACGTACGCGCTGCCCAGGGACAGGATGACGATGAGGATGCTGTTGGCCAGATATCCGAAGCTGCCGAAGAGGAACACCGGCAGCAGACCCGCGAACAGGGCGGCGGTGGTGACGCCGAAGGCGGAGCCGGGGCTCTCCCGGATGACGCTCAGCAGCATGCCGAAGGTGATGGACATGGTGAGGGAGAAGCAGAATACCCCGAAGACGGAGACCAGCATCAGATCCTTGCCGAAGAGCAGGAAGGGGATGCACAGGAGCGTGGACCATACGCCGGTCCGCCTCGCCCCGAACCGGTCCGCCAGCCAGCCCCCCAGAGCCTTGCCCAGCCCCATCATGCCGAAGAGAAAGAAGCTCTGCCAGAGTTCTTTTTTCCAGGAGATGGGGATGGCATAGCCGATGAAGGAGCGCACCGCCGTGACGGCGAAGGCGGCCAGACATACGGCGGAATGCCGGTCCGGCTTTTTCACCAGGTCGAACCGTGGATAGGATACGTCCCGCTTCAGCCAGCGCCGGTTCGTCAGCAGGACCAGGAGCTCGATCGCCGCCAGGGGCAGGATCAGCCAGAACCGGGAGAGATGCAAGGCGCCGCCCAGGAACTGGCCGGTGACCACGCCGAAGGAGCCGCCCGCCACGAACAGGGCGCTGTGCAGCAGCCTGCCTCCGGACAGGACCGTGGTACTGACGGCCCCCGAGACATGGAGAAAGGCGTTCCCCAGGGCCAGGAGCACCAGCCCAAGGATGCTCAGGGCGTCTGCGCCGCCGGTGATCGTCAGCACGCCTGCCAGCATCAGGGCGGCGCCGATGCTGCCGATATCCAGGGCCTTGAACCGGCGGTTCAGGTCCCCGATGGGCCCCTGGATCACAAAGGCGAAGAAATCGAAGAGCAGGGCCGCGCCCCAGAGGAGCCCGCCGTTCACGGAAAAGGACCCGGAGAGGATCGTAAAGCAGACGATCTCCACCAGGGCATGTACGAAGAAATAGCATACCCCCTGGCTCAGCCCGGGGTATCCGGCGCTCGCTCTACTCTCTCTTTTCATGGATGATCCCCCTTGCCAGACAGATGAGCCAGAAGATCCCCGCGGCCCCGCACAGGACGGCGAAGCCGGGGATCATCGCCTCCCCCGACGGCCTGCCCAGGATGGCCCACAGCCCCAGGCCCAGCCCCAGGGAGACCGTGTTGCCGACGAGGGAGACCAGCAGGCCCCGTCCGAAGGAAACGCCCCGGACCAGGATCCGGTACAGGATTCCCTCCCCAATGTAGGCCAGGACCAGTTCTCCCAGCAGCAGGCTCAGCCAGCCGTCCCGGAGGGCGGAAAGGGGCGTGCGTGCCAGCAGGGGAAGGCACAGACCGTTGAGGAGCAGGTTGGTGAGAAGGTTGACCAGGGCGCTGATGAGCAGGACGTAGAGACGGCCGTCCCGCTTCCGGAAGGCGAAGGCGGCGATGGGACTTTCCACGAACGCCGTGGTCAGGGCAAGCAGGATCAGCAGCATGGCTCAGCACCGCCCGGATCGGAAAACGCACCCATGAGACCGCTCCTTTCTGCCGGTAAGACGATTTAGTCCGCCTTTTTGTTCCGCTTGTACAGGCTGTTCAGGCCCCGCAGGAGCAGATCCGGCTCGGAAATGATCGCATGGCGGCACAGGGGGGTGATGAAGGGAGCCAGGCCCCCGGTGGCGATCACGGCGGAGCTGTGCCCCAGCTCTTCGGCCATCAGGTCGATCATCCCGTCCAGCATGCAGGCGGTGCCGTACATGATACCGCTGCGCATGCAGTCCGCCGTGTTGCTGGCCACCACCTTTCCCGGCCGGCCCAGACTGATGGCGGGGAGCTGGGCGGTCCGCCCGGTGAGGGCGTCCAGGGATACCCGGATACCGGGGATGATGACCCCGCCCATGTATCGGGCACCGGGTTCCACCACCTCCATGGTGGTGGCGGTGCCCATGTCGATGATGATCAGGGGCGCCTCATGCCGTTCCAGGGCCGCCGCGGCCACCACGATCCGATCCGCCCCCGCCTGGGAGGGCATGTCCAGACAGAGCTCCAGTCCCGTGTCCATGGAGGAGTCCACCACCATGGGGCGGCGGCCGATGATCTTGTACACCCCGGCCCAGACGGAGTTGAACACCGGCGGGACGACGGAGGAGATGATGCAGTCCCGGATGTCCTCCTTCTGCACCCCGTTGGCCTCCAGCATGCTTTTGATCTCCACCCCGTACTGGTCGGAGGTCCGGGCCCGGTCCGTGGCGATGCGCACCTCGAAGCAGATCTCGTCGCCCCGGATGCAGCCGATGGAGATGTTGGAGTTTCCGATATCGATGGCAAGAAGCATGGTCAGTTCCTCCCTCAGGTTTTCTTTTTCAGCGGCAGGATCTTCGCCCGATGCAGGGCGGAGCCCACGAAGCCGGAGACGACGGTGCATACCAGCATCTCCACCACGGCGTTCACCCCTACGAAGGCGCAGACGAACACCAGAAAGCTGCGGCCGTTCATCAGTCCCCGGACGTATTCCGTATTGCCGAAGAGCAGCACCAGGGCGCTCATGAAAAAGGCGGTGTTGAGAAAGGCGGAGCAGAAGCCAGCAATGAAACAGGCGGGGCGGAAGCCCGGCTTTTTCTCCAGGGCCCGGAAGATGACCCCCACCAGGAAACCGTCCAGGGCCCGGGGAATGAAGCGCTGGATGAAGGCCAGGAAAGGATCGATGCTGAAGAGCATGGCCCCCATGCCGCTGGGGATGCCGATGCCCAGGCACTGAAGGAAGCTCAGCAGACCGAAGACGCAGCCCATGATCAGCCCTCCGGCGGGTCCCAGGGCAATGGCCGCCACAGCCAAGGGGATCACGTTCAGGGTAATGGAAAGCGGGCCGATGGGGATGGTCCCGATGGGCGTGAAGGAGAAGAGGATCAGCAGCGCCGTCATCAGGCCCAGAATCGCCAAGGCCCGTACATCCATGCTTTTGTTCATTTTTCATTCCTCCTGCTGCCCTTCCGCTTCTGCGGATAGGGCGCGATCGTATTTTCGGACCGGTTCGGACCGCCGCTCCTGGGACTCCTGTCTGCGGATGCCCCGGATCTGCCTGTCCCGGTTTCTGCGCATTATATCACAGAAAGGGGAGATTGCAAGAGGCGGGGCGGCGGTTTCCCCCGCGCGAGGTTGCAGTTTGTCTCCGCCTCGGGTATAATCCCCATAAAAGCAACCATGGGAGGCGACGCACATGCTGAAAGGAAAAACCGTACTGCTGGGGGTCACCGGGGGGATCGCGGCCTATAAGGCGGCGTACCTGGCGTCTGCCCTGGTGAAGCTCCATGCCCAGGTGGACGTGGTGATGACGGAGAATGCGACGAAGTTCATCGCCCCCCTCACCTTTGAGCACCTGACCGCCCGGAAGGCGTATACGGATACCTTCGACCGCTTCACGGTGAACGAGGTGGAGCATATCGCCCTGGCGGACCGGGCGGACCTGGTGATCGTGGCCCCGGCCACCGCCAACATCTGCGCCAAGATCGCCCACGGCCTGGGGGACGACATGCTCAGCACCACCCTCCTGGCCTGCCGCTGCCCCCGGCTCATCGCCCCGGCCATGAACACCAATATGCTGGAGAATCCCGCCACACAGGATAATCTGAAGCAGCTGGAGAAATACGGCTGGATCGTCATCCCTCCCGCGGTGGGCCGTCTGGCCTGCGGCACCACCGGCCCGGGGAAGCTCCCGGAGCCGGAGGTCATACTCCAGTACATCCTGCGGGAGATCGCCCTGCCCCACGATCTGGCGGGGAAGAAGATCCTGGTCACCGCCGGACCCACCCGGGAGCCCCTGGACCCGGTGCGGTACATTTCCAACCATTCCTCCGGGAAGATGGGCTGCGCCATCGCCCGGATGGCCATGCTCCGGGGGGCGGAGGTCACCCTGGTGAGCGGGCAGACCGCCCTGGAGCCCCCTCCCTTTGTGGAGACCGTGCCCGTGGTGACGGCGGAAGATATGTTCAACGCGGTGACGGAGCGGGCGGAGGCTGCGGACTGGATCATCAAATCCGCCGCCGTGGCGGACTACACCCCAGCCCAGGTGGCGGAGAACAAGGTGAAAAAGAAGGAGGGGGACCTTTCCATCCCCCTGAAGCGCACCCGGGATATCCTCCTGTGGCTGGGGGAGCACCGGAGACCCGGCCAGCTTCTCACCGGCTTTTCCATGGAGACGGAGAACCTGCTGGAAAACAGCCGGGCGAAGCTCACGAAGAAAAACGCGGATATGATCTGCGCCAACGACCTGCGCCGGGAAGGCGCGGGCTTCCAGACGGATACCAACGTTCTCACCCTCATCACCCGGGAGGATATCCGGGAGCTGCCCCTGCTGAGCAAGGAGGACGCCGCTCTGGCGATCCTGGACCGGCTGAAGGAGCTGGAAGGGGAGAAGACCGGAGAATGACGACCCAGAGATGAAAAAGCTTTTGCGGAAACCCGGCTTCTGGATCGACCTGCTGGGGCTGGCGGTCCTGGGGGCGGCATGGGCGCTGTGGTACCGGGGGCAGAAAGGGGTCTCCGGCCCCGCCTTCGCCGCCTCCCTGGTCACCGTCGTCCTCTTTGCCCTGGTGTGCCTGCGCTTCGTGCCGGTGTGGATGCGGGCCTGGAGCGGGCGTCCGGCGGAGCCCGGCGGGGGAGGGGACGAGCCCCCGAAAATGGGACTGCGCATCTTCGCCCTCCTGCTGGGGCTGGATATCACCCTCCTGCTCCTGGCCTGGGGAGTGTGGCGTTTCGCCGGGGAGGAAGGGAGCTTCCGGGAGTACCTGAATTTCTGGCGCTGTCTGGACAGCGGCCAGTACCTGGATATCGTCCGGGGCTGGTACCCCTCGGAGGGGGAGATGGATTCCCTGGTGCGGCTGGTGTTCCTGCCGGGCTATCCTGTGCTGGTGCGCCTGGTGTACTTCATTCTGGGGGACGACCTGATCTCCGGCCTGATCGTCTCCGGCCTGGCCTTCGCCGGGGCGGGGACCGCCCTGTACCGGCTCCTGCGCCTGGACCTGCCCCATGGGGACGCCCTCCGGGGGATCAAATACCTCTGCCTCCTGCCCGGGGTGTTTTTCTTTGCCGCCCCCATGAGCGACGGTCTGTTCCTCCTGCTCTGCGCCCTGTGCCTGTACCTGGTCCGGAAAAAGCGCTGGGCCCTGGGCTGCCTCTGCGGCGGCGCGGCGGCCTTCACCCGGAGCCTGGGTCTGAGCCTGCTGATCCCCCTGATCTTCCTCCTGGCGGAGGAAGCCCTCCGGGAGCGGGACCGGCTGGATGCGGGGGAGCGGTTCCGGCGGATCGCCCTGCGGGCGGTCTCCCTCCTCCTGGTCCCTGCGGGCTTCGGGGTCTACTGCTGGATCAACTTCCGGGTCTCCGGGGACCCCTTCCAGTTCATGGAGTACCAGAGCGAGCACTGGCATCAGCACCTGGGCTGGTTTTTCAATACGGCGGCCTACCAGATGGACTATGCCGTCAACGATTTTGTGGAAAAGCCCCAGGTCTTCCTGGGCCTCTGGCTGCCCAATCTGCTGTTCAGCTTCGGCAGCCTCACCCTGATGTTCTGCGCATCGAAGAAGCTACGCCCGGGGTACACGGCCTGGTTCATCGGCTATTACGCCGTGGCCTACGGGGCCACCTGGCTCCTCAGCGGGCCCCGGTACCTCATCGCCCTGATCCCCGTCCCTCTGGCCATGGCCCTGGTGACACAGAAAAAGACGGCGGATATCCTCCTGACCGTCTGCTGCGGCTTCCTGGCGGTCTTATACTTTATTGCCTTTATCCTCCGCTGGCAGGTGTGGTAAAAACATCGGGGGCTGTTCAGTCGAACAGCCCCCGGTTTTTGCTTTCCGATGCCGTTTTATCTTCTGGGCGGGAAGGGGGGACGCTTCGTGAGCATATCCGCGAACTCCGCCAGGATCTCCGGGATGCGGATGCTCTGGGGGCAGATGGAAGCGCAGGCGCCGCAGCCCACGCAGCGGCGGGGATCCAGGGAGGGATCCGCCGTATCCGGATCATACCGGGCCATGAAGTCCCCGTTTTTCATTCCGTTGTAGGCGGCGATGATCCTGGGGATCTCCAGCTCCATGGGGCAGCCCTCCGTGCAGTACCGGCAGGCGGTGCAGGGCACCCAGTTGAGCATGGAATCCGCCACCTCCCGGAGAAGGGCCTTTTCCTCTTCGTTCAAAGGATTCGGGGCGGCGAAGGTCTCCACGTTCTCCGTGATCTGCTCCAGGGTGGTCATGCCGGAGAGCACCACCGCCACCTCCGGGAGGTTCTGGAGCCAGCGCAGGGCCCAGCGTGCGGCGCTGTCCCCGGGCCGGAGGGCTTGCAGCTTTGCCAGCTGCTCCTCCGGGAGGTTCGCCAGCCTGCCGCCCCGGACGCCTTCCATGACCACCACCTTGAGGCCGTGCTTCACGATGGCCTCATACTTGCCCTTGGCGTCCTGGAGCTTCCAGTCCAGGTAGTTCAGCTGGATCTGCACAAAGTCGAAGACCCCTTCATGCCGGGTGAGAAAATCGTCGATGGTCTGGGCGGAGGAGGCGTGGGAGCTGAAGCCCAGATGCCGGATCTTTCCCTCCGCCTTCATCCGCTTCACGAAGTCCACCACCTTGAGATCCGGATCGTCGTAGATGGTGAGGGACTGCTCGCTCATGTTGTGCAGGAGGTAGAAGTCGAAGTAGTCCACCTGGCACTTGTCCAGCTGCTCCTTGAAGACGCCCTCCACGGTATTGTCCGGCCAGCCGGCGAGGCCGCTGGTGAAGCCCACCATGCCGCCCTCCTTCTTCACCATCATGTGGCCGGGGAACTTGCTGGCCAGATAGAAGCTCTCCCTGGGATAGGCCTTCAGGGCCGCGCCGATGAAGCGTTCGGACTGGCCCCCGTGATAACGGTAGGCGGTATCGAAATAATTGATGCCGTGGCTCATGGCGTAGTCGATGATCTCCTGCGCCTTCTCCCGGTTGATATTGTCGTCCTTTCCGTCCAGGGTGGGCAGGCGCATGTTGCCCATACCCAGGGCGGAGACCTTCACTCCTGCGATTTCCTTGTAATACATACGCTCCTCCTTTTACTTTTTCGGCGGCATGGGGGGCTTGGCGGTGGAGTGGTAGCTGAACCAGTAGCCGTGGATGGTGTCCCACACGGCGTCGCATTTCTCCATGGCCTCCTGGGGAATGGGCTTCTTCGCGGAGGCCAGGGCCACGTTCTGCACCACGTGCTCGTATTTGCTGGCGCCCACGATGATGCTGTCCACCACCTCCCGGTTCAGCAGCCACTGGAGGGAGAACTCCAGCAGGCTCATGCCGCAGTCCTGGGCGATGGCGGTGAGCTGCTCCACGGCGCTCATGTTCGTATCGTTGATGTACCGGAGATTGTAGCCGTAATTGTCCTTGAGGCGGCTGTTCTCCGCCAGATTACCCCGCTTGTGCTTCCCGGTGAGGAGGCCTGCGGCGATGGGGTTGAAGCAGGTGAGGCCCAGCTTGTACTCCAGCAGGAAGGGGGCCATCTCGTCCTCGATGCCCCGGGTGAGGAGGTTGTACACGCTCTCCGTCACCACCGGGGCCACGGCGTGCATCTCCCGGGCCTTGTGCACCATGGAGCAGAACTGCCAGGTGCTGTAGTTGCTGACGCCGTAGTACCGGATCTTGCCGCTGCGCACCAGGTTCGTCATGGTCTCGATGACCTCCTCCGTGGGGGCGTCCCCGGAGGGATGGTGGAGGTAGAGCAGGTCGATGTAGTCGGTCTTCAGGGCCCGGAGGCTTTCCTCCACCCCGGAGATGATGTGCTTCCGCCCCTGGCCGGACTGGTTGGGCTTGAAGCCCCGGGCGTTTGTCACCTTGGTGGCGATCACCGCATCCTCCCGCTTTCCCTCCAGGGCTTTGCCCAGGAAGATCTCGCTCTGTCCCCGGGTGTAGCAGTCCGCGGTATCGAAGAAGTTCACCCCCTGGTCCAGGGCGTGGTGGACGATGCGGATGGATTCCTGCTCGTCCGCCTGGTCCCCAAAGGTCATGGTGCCCAGGCAGAAGCGGGAGACCTTCAGCCCGCTGCCTTTGATCAACGTATATTCCATTGCGCGTTCTCCGTCCTTTCCGTTTATTCTTGCCTGTCTGCATTGTACCACGTTTTGCCGGGAAGTACCACCATCCTCTTGCAAAAGATCCGGCGCTGTGCTAAGATAATATCTGTAAAAATATCGGTATAGAGAGGGATAGATAGCATGGCAACCATGTATCTGTCCCCCCGCGGAAGAAGTCAGAAAAACAGGAAATATATAGAATTTTGCAGAAAGGATCAATGCCATGTATACCTTCAGCCCTGTAACCGACCGTATCGAGCGCCTGCGCGGGAAGGTGCGGGACCGCATCATCATTGCGGATCCCTCCAAGTCCCGGATCGTCCGGGAAGCCCAGGCCAAGTACAAGAACTATCCCCCCATCCTGGCGAAGCCCGCCGAGGCCCTGTATGTCATCCAGCACATGCATACGGACATCGAGGAGGACGAATACTTTGCCGGCGACGTGGGCAACAAGCACTGGGGCGCCGCCAGCGGCTCCATGTGGCTGATGATGGACATCGAGCACACCTGGCCCATGGGCGAGGACGGTCTCTATCATGCCCCCGACGATGATCCCACCTATTCCCACCAGAAGCTGGCCATCTCTCCCGAGGACCTGAAGGAAATGCGGGAGGATATGAAGAAGAACATGCAGCCCGGCATGGTCCGGCCCGAGACCTGGCTCCCCCAGGGGGCGGATGAGCTCTTCCGCCTGGAGGCGACTCCCTTCGGCCGTCCCGGCGGCTTCGGCGTGCTGATGCCTCCCGGACACCTGACCCCCGGCTTCCAGACCATCCTGAAGCGGGGCTACGGGGATATCCGCAAGCAGGCGCAGGATTGGCTGGACGCCCGCAAGGGCAACATCATGGGGGACGACATGGGCAAGTACGAGTTCTACTCTGCCGCCGTCCTGGCCTGCGACGGGGCCATCGCCCTGACCCGCCGGTATGCGGATACCGCCCGGGAAAAGGCCAAGACCGCCGCCACCCCCGAGAAGAAGGCCGAGTATGAGAAGATGGCCGAGGGCCTGGACCAGATCGCGGAGGGCACTCCCCGGAACTTCTGGGAAGCCTGCCAGATGTACATGCTCTACCACATCTTCCTCATCGTGGACAATGGCCCCGGCGTCACCAGCATGGGCCGCTTCGATCAGTACGTATGGCCCTATCTGAAGAAGGACCTGGAGGACGGCACCATCACCATGGAATATGCCCAGGAGCTGGTGGACGCCTTCTTCCTGAAGCTGAACATCTTCTATGGCGGCGGCTTCGGCAAGGGCGCCCAGACCGCCGGCATCGGCCACATCGGCCAGCACACCACCATCGGCGGCTGCGACCCCATCACCGGGGAGGACGCGGTGAACCCCGTCTCCTACATGGTCCTGGAGTCCATCGCCCGGCTGAAGCTCCATGAGCCCACCGTTTCCCTCCGTACCACCAAGAACACCCCCCAGAAGATGTGGGACTGCGCCATCGCCACCAGCATGAACGTGGGCGGCCTGCCCCTGCTGCAGAACGACGACTGCATCATCCCCGGCATCATGCGGGAGCTGGGCTTCTCCCTGGAGGATGCCCGGAACTACGCCTTCATCGGCTGCCAGGAGATCACCGGCTCCGGCAACGACTATCCCGCCCCCAACGGCTCCGCCATGGGCATCAACGGCATCTACTGGCCCATCGCCCTGGTGATGGCCATCAACAACGGCATCAACCCCATGAACGGCAGGCAGGCTCCGGCGGAGTACTGCTCCGGCTACCTGTACGATATGAAGTCCATGGACGAGGTCAAGGCAGCCTACGAGAAGCTCACCAAGTGGATGTTCACCTGGATCGCCACCCTGAACAACTACTGCGAGCATGAGTATACCCGCTTGTTCCCCTTCCCGAACCTGTCCATCTCCACCGAGGGCTGCATGGAGTCCGGCAAGGACGTATCCGCCGGCGGCGCGAAGTACAACAGCTACGGCGGCACCGCCACCGGCCTCGCCACCGTGGGTGACAGCCTCACCGCCCTGAAGTACATGGTCTTCGACAAGAAGATCGTCTCCGGCAAGGAGATGCTGGACGCCATCCTGGCCAACTGGGAAGGCTATGAGCCCCTGCGTCAGCGGATCATCAACGAGGTGCCCCATTACGGCAACGCCGATCCCTACGCGGACGTGGAGCAGAAGTACATCATGGACCTGTATTACAACCAGTCCCGCGGCTTCCACAACGAGCGCTGCAAGGTGTACAAGTGCGGCATGTTCGGCGCGGCGGACCACGTGCCTCAGGGCGAGATCACCTGGGCCACGCCGGACGGACGCAAGGCCGGCACCCCCATCGCGGACGCCATGAGCCCCGTACAGGGCAGAGACGAGAAGGGCCCCACCAGCGTCTTCGTCTCCTCCTGCTGCTTCGACCATTCCCGGTATATGGACGGCATGGCGGTGAACCTGAAGATCCATCCCACCGCCCTGAACTCCGACGACGGCATCACCAAGCTCCAGGATATGACCAAGACCTACTTCGAGGAAGGCGGCATGGAGGTCCAGTACAACGTGGTGGACGCCGCCACCCTCCGGGCTGCCCAGCAGCATCCCGATGAGTACCATAACCTGGTGGTGCGCATCGCCGGGTACTCCGCTTACTTCGTGGATATGACCGAGGCCATGCAGAACGACGTCATCTCCCGGGCGGAGCATTCCTTCTAAAACATAGATCCAACCTTACGGCAGCGTCCCCCGCCGCGAGGCGGGGGACGCGTTTTTTCATATGGGCGGCAGGGCCCATATGAATACAGAGAGGAGAACATATACCATGCTTTACCTGAAAGAAGTCAACCGGGAGGACGCGGAGGCGGAGTGGCGTTTTCTCCGGGATATGCCCGCCGAAGAGAACGGGGTGGAGAACAAATGGCACGGCTGCGATCGGGAGACCTTCCTGTCCGCCGCCCTGCCCAAGCTCCTGTCCTACGCCAAGGGGGAAAACCTGGCGGAGGGCCACGTGGCGGACACCGCCTTTTTCCTGTGGAACGACGGGGAGATCGTGGGACTCTTCAAGCTGCGGCACTGGCTCAACGATGCCCTCCGGGAGGGAGCGGGCCACATCGGCTACTTCGTCAGAAAGGACTGCCGGAGCCGGGGCTTCGGCACCGAGGGCCTGCGCCTCACGCTGGAAAAGGGGAGAAGCATCATCCCCGAGGAGGAGTTTTACCTCCGCCTGTACAAGTACAATACCCCCTCCCTCCGGGTGATGCAGAAAAACGGCGGGAAGATCGTGGGGGAGGACGTAGAGCATTTCTTCGTCCGGATCCCGAAATAAACCCGCTTGAAAGAAAATCGGGCCGCTCCAGACGGAGCGGCCCGATCTGTATGTGCGAAGCTTTACTTCTGCTCGTTGAGCACGCGCAGGGCGGGAGCCTGGACTCCTTCCCGGCCGAAGGCGCGGACGATGGCGCCGGTGACGTCGAAGTACACGTCCCAGTAATCCGCAGGATCGCACCAGGCCCGGACGGTGAACTCCATGGCCTCGTTGGTGCCGCCGCTCACCCGGGCGAAGGGCTCCGGATCCTGCAGGGCCTTGGGCACGGTGGCGATGGCCTCCAGGCACAGGGCTTCGATCTTCTCCACGCTCTCGCTCTTGGCGCAGGTGAAGGTCAGGTCCACCCGGCGCAGGGGCTCGGCGGTGAGGTTGGTGACGTTGGCGTTCATCAGAGAGCCGTTGGGGATCGTGACCCGCTTGTTGTCCAGGGTGGTGAGCACCGTGTAGAACATGGTGATCTTGGTAACGTTGCCGGAGGCTCCGGCGGTTTCCACATAGTCACCCACCTTGAAGGGCTTGAAGATCATGAGCATGATGCCGCCGGCCAGGTTGGACAGGGAGCCCTGGAGCGCCATACCGATGGCCAGGCCTGCGGAGGCCAGCACGGTGATGATGGAGGCCGCGGGCACGCCCAGAATGCTGATGATGGCCACCACCAGAAGGGCGAAGAGGAGGATGCGGATGAAGCTCACCAGGAAGGTATGCAGGGAGGGGTCCAGCTTCTCCATCATTTTGCTCTTGTCCAGCCACTTGACGAACTTCTTGATGATGAACCGGCCCACCAGGAAGACCACCAGCGCCAGCAGGATATGGGAGACGACTGTGGTGACGACTGACAGGATGTTTTCCATAGAACACTACCGCCTTTCCTAAAATATCATACTTGGATTTTAACACAGGCAGTACGGTTCTGTCCATGCCTCCCGCGAGTTTTTATTCCTTGGCGATGATGAGGGAGAAGTATCCGGCGTCGTCCGGGATCTCCTCCGCATTCCGGCAGACTTTTTCGGAATCCAGGCCGCAGTTGAGCACCGCCTGGACCTTCCGGCCGCTGGCCTTCAGCATCTCCTTCACTTCCCGCATGTGGCTGGCGGATTTCATCAGCACATAGGTGCCCTCCAGCTCCAGCCTGTCCCCGGTCTTGTGGGCGGCGGGAAGGACGTGGATGGGCTCGTCCCATTCCGCCAGGGGAAGGTTCAGCCGGGCGGCGGCGGCGCAGAAGGAGGTGACGCCGCTCACCAGCTCCACGGGATACCCCTCCGCCTCCAGAATGTGCTGCAGGTAGCTGAAAGTGCAGTAAACCGTGGGATCCCCCAGGGTGAGGAACACCACGTTTTCCCCCGTGTCCGCCAGGGCCATGAGCTGCCGTGCCCCCTTCTCGTGGGCCTCCCGGAGCTTGCCTTTGTCCCGCACCATGGGCATGTGCACCGGTACCAGCTCCTTTTCCGCCAGCTCCGGCGCGGCCTGCACCGCGATGCGGTAGGCCAGGGATTCCCTGGGTTCCTCCGAGGGGAGGGCGACATACCGGTTTTCCCGGATGAGACGGACGGCCTTGAGGGTCATGAGCTCCGGATCTCCGGGTCCCACGCCCACGCCATAGATGGTTCCACGCATGATGTTTCCTCCTGCAGATATCAGAATCCCTGTCATTATACCAGAAGGAGGGCGGTTTGCAATCCTTCTCCCCGGTCAGGCAAGGAGGCGCAGGGCGTTGCCAAGGGGCAGGGGATGGGTGTATACTGGGAAAAAACGAAGGGAGCCTGCCCCATGAAATATCCGAATCTGTTCCGCCCCATCCGCCTGGGAGATACCCTCTTCCGGAACCGCATCTTCGCCTCCCCCCAGGGCTTCTACAATATCGGGCCGGACTGCCTCCCCAACCCGGAGGCCGCCGCCTATTATGAGCGGAAGGCCATCGGCGGCTTCGCCTCCGTCTGCGTGGGGGACTGCATCGTGGACCGGGAGCGGGGCTGTCATTACAGCTTCCTGTTCAACATCGAGGATCCCCATTCTCTCCCGGGCTTTTCCGCCCTGGCCTGCGGGGTGGCCCGGCACGGCTGCATCGCCTCCTGCGAGCTGAGCCACGCGGGGATGTTCGCCCACGCCAGTCAGGACGCGGGCTTCCCCCTCTACGGCCCCGTGGAGATGGAGAACAAATACGGCCACGTGACCCAGATGAACGAGGAGGATATTCAGCGGACCCTGGAGCACTATGCCCACTGCGCCGCCCGGGCCAAGCAGGCGGGCTTCGGCATGATCACCCTCCATGGCGGCCATGGCTGGCTCCTGGCCCAGTTCATGTCCCCGCAGATCAACACCCGGAAGGACGAATGGGGCGGCAGCCTGGAAAACCGCATGCGTTTTCCCCTGAAGGTGGTGGAGGCGGTGCGGGGAGCCGTAGGCCCCGGCTTCCCCATCGAGTTCCGCATGAGCGGGAGCGAGATGAACGCCGCCGGCTACGATATCGAGGAAGGGATCCGCATGGCCATGGCTCTGGACGGGAAGGTGGACCTGATCCACGTCTCCGCAGGGAACCATGAGGTGATGGAATCCATGTGCATCACCCACCCCTCCATGTTCCTGGAGGACGGCTGCAATTCCTGGCTGGCCCGGGAGATCAAAAAGCACGTTTCCACCCCCGTGGCCACGGTAGGGGCCTTTACGGATCCGGAGATGATGGAGGAGTTCATCGCCTCCGGCGGAGCCGACGTGATCCAGCTGGGACGGCAGAGCCTGGCGGACCCGGATTTCCCCCTCAAGGCCCGGACCGGCCGGGAGGACGAGATCAATCGCTGCCTCCGGTGCAACACCTGCTTCGCGGGCAACGGCAGACACCAGATCCTCCAGTGCGCCATCAATCCGGAGATCGGCCGTGAACTGAACGTCCGCACCGCCTGGCCCGCCCCCGTGAAGAAAAAGGTCCTGGTGATCGGCGGAGGCCCCGGAGGGATGCAGGCAGCCATCACCGCCGCCCGGCGGGGCCATCGGGTGATCCTGTGCGAGAAGGGGCCGAAGCTGGGAGGCGTCCTCCTGTGCGAGGAGAAGGTGCCCTTCAAGTCCCATCTGGCCCAGTACCTGGAGCGGCAAGCCCGCCTGGCGGAACGGGCGGGGGTGGAGATCCGGCTGAATACGGCCGTCACCCCGGAATACGCAAAGGCCCAGGGAGCGGACGTGATCGTCGCCGCCCTGGGAGCCCGGCCCAGCCTGCCCCCCATCCCGGGGATCGAGCTGGCCCTGGGCGCGGAGGAGGCCTACCGGGAGCCGGAAAAGGCCGGGGAGAAGACGGTCATCCTGGGAGCCGGACTGGTGGGCATCGAGCTGGGCCTGTTTCTGGCGGGCCTGGGGAAAAAGGTCACCATTCTGGAGGCCAAGGCAGGACCCACCGTGGACTTCGGCAATATGCACACCCTGGCCATCATGCAGGAGATGCCCAAACGGGGCGTGGAGCTGCGCTGCGGAATCCGGGTGGAGCGGATCGAGGCGGGGAAGGTCGTCGCCGGGGAGGAGACCTGGGAGGCGGACACGGTGATCGCCGCCACCGGCCAGAAGCCGCTCATGGAGGAGGCCGCCGCCTTCTACGACTGCGCGCCGGAATTCGTGATGCTGGGGGACTGCCTTGCCTCCCGGAACATCCTCAGCGCCACCCAGGAGGCCTTCACCGCCGCCCGGGACATCGGGAGGATGTAAACAGAATCGGAAAGCAGAAGAGCCGGACCTGCGGGTCCGGCTCCTTTGATTTAAGAAAAGTTTTCTTCCTCCGCAAGTTGCCATTTCGGGAACAGAGGTTTATAATCAGATTAGACAAGAGGCAACGGAGAATGGAGGATAAAATATGTATAAACTGACGGAAAAGGAAAACCTGCTCCGGCTGCTGGAAACGGGGTACCCGGAGTATCTGCCGGAGTACGATTTCTTTGGCTGGGGCGCGGGCACCACCATGTTCCGGGATCAGAAATCCCCGGATGGCTACATCGTGGATGAATTCGGCGTGGAGATGACCACTTCGGAGGCCTCCATGGGCGGTTACATGCCGGTGCCCGGGCGGATCTTCCTGAAGGACATCCGCAAATGGCGGGACGTGGTGAAGCTGCCGGATATCTCCCACGTGGACTGGGAGCGGCAGGCGGAGAAGGACATGAAGGGCAAGGATTGGGTCACCAAGCCTGTGATCGTGCACAACCTGGGGTACTTCATGCTCCTGATGAACATGATGGGCTTTGTGGACGGCCTCTGCGCCATGGAGGAGGAGCCGGAGGAGGTCTACGCCCTGTTCGACTACGTCAGCGGGTATTTCCTGGAGAAGGAGAAGGCCCTGCTGAAGTACTACCACGGGGATATCTATGAGCTGGCGGACGATACCGCCGCCATGCAGTTCCCCTTTATCAGCACGGAGACCTACCGGAAGCTGGTGAAGCCCTTCGCCCAGCGGGAGGCGGAGCTCGCCCTGAACGCGGGGCTGAAGATCGGCATGCACGACTGCGGCAAGTGCGAGAGCTTCATCGACGATTGGATCGATATGGGCGTCTCTCTGTGGGAGCCCGCCCAGGTGGGGAACGACCTCCTGGCGGTGCAGAAGAAATACCACGGCAAGCTGGCTTTTGCCGGCGGCTGGGACAACCAGGGGAGGATCTCTTTCCCGGAGACCCCGGACGAGGAGCTGGCCCAGGCGGTGCGGGACTATATCGACCGCTATGCCCCGGGAGGAGGCTTCTGCTTCATGGCCGGCGTGGTGGGGAGCAAGGACGAGGAGGTCCACAAGCGCAAGACCGCCCTGGTGAAGCAGATCTACCTGGATTACGGCCGGGACTGGTACAAAAACCACGGAGGTTAAGGCTTTACATGAAAGAACAGGAGCTTGTCTTGACCAGGCTCCTGTTTCGTTGGTTATTTCTGCCTCGCAGAGTTCGCGGCTCGCAAGCCGCGAATGGAAACAGAATTATTTAGGGGCGGAATTCATTTCTGCCAAAAATCCCGCTCGCGGAGCGACTGCCTTCTCAAAGCAAAGCGAGAGCTTTGCTTTGAAGAGGAGGAATGACCGAACACTTGCAAGTGCTCGCGGCCCTTACGGTAACCGCGAGCACGAAGCCTGTGAGGTCCATTCCGACGAGGAGCCCAACGAAGTGGGTCCGGGTCGAATACTTTTCAGTCTTCCGGATCGTGCTCCTGAACGGGCACGCCGTGGGCCATGACGATCTTGCCGTTTTCGTCCCGCTCCACGTGCAGGGCTTCGTCGATCAGGTTCGTCAGATGCATCTCCTCCAGCATGGCCCGCTGGCAGGTGGGGAACTGTTTCAGCGCCATGTGGAACACGATGCATTTCCGGCAGTCCCCGTGGTAGGGGCATTTCTTGTTCCAGCAGGTGCATTCGTAGGTGTCCGCCTCCGCGGCCATCTGGAAGGCTCCCTTCATATCCCCCCGGAGCTTTTTCGGAGGATACCGCAGCCAGGTGAGGGGATCCGGCTGATCCAATATGTTCTTGGGTTCAAAGGCTTTCTTTTCGTCGTCCATCTTCATCGCACCTTTCTTGTCTGGGCGATGCGCCGCCCTGTATTTGCATCAGTTTACCATATGAGCAAGGGAAAGACAAGGGAGAATTGAACGGATTGCACAAAAGGGCCGCTGCGGAATGCAGCGGCCCCTTTAGGAGAACAGAGAATAGCCTCGCAGAGTTCGCGTCCGCAGACGCGAATCATTGGGAATCATTTTTGGCGGAATTCATTTCTGCCAAAAATACCGCTCGCAGAGCGGACTGTGGGCCTGCTAGGGCCTGCGGGGAGCGGAGCGTATTCCTTCTCAAATGGGAGCCCAGCAGAGCGGGTCCCATTTGAAAACCTCAGCAGACCGGGACGATCCAGCCCTTGGGATCCGGGAGCTTGCCCCACTGGATGCCCGTGAGGGTGTCGTACAGCTTCTGGGTGAGGGGGCCGATGCCGCCGCCGCCCATGATATGGGATTTATCCAGATAGTTGATCTCGCCGATGGGGGAGATGACCGCTGCGGTACCGGTGCCCCAGCCTTCCTCCAGCGCGCCGCTCTCGGCGGCGTCCACCAGCTCGTCCACGGAGATATCCCGTTCCTCCACGGTATAGCCCCAGTCCCGCAGCAGCTCCAGGGCGGAGCGGCGGGTGATGCCGGGCAGGACGCTGCCCTTGGCCAGGGAGGGAGTGACGATCTTCCCGCTGATCTTGAACATGACGTTCATGGCGCCCACTTCTTCGATGTACTTCTGCTCCACGCCGTCCAGCCACAGGACCTGGCTGAAGCCCTTCTTGGCCGCCACCTCGCTGGCCCGGAGGGAGGCGGCGTAGTTGCCGCCGCACTTGGCGAAGCCCGTGCCGCCCCGGACGGCCCGCACGTCCCGGCTCTCGATGGCGATGCGCACCGGGTTCAGGCCCTCGGGATAATAGCTGCCCACAGGGCAGGTGATGATGCAGAAGATATAGTTATGAGCCGCATGGACGCCCACGTGGGGATCCGTGGCGATGATGAAGGGGCGGATATACAGGCTGGTGTCCGGCTTGGAGGGGACCCAGTCCTGGTCCAGCTTCACCAGGGTCTTCAGCGCGTCCATGAACAGGTCCTCGGGGACCCGGGGGATGCAGAGCCGGTCGGCGCTGTCGTTCATCCGGCGGATGTTGTCGATGGGCCGGAAGAGCTGGATCTTGCCTTCGGCGGTGCGGTAGGCCTTCAGGCCCTCAAAGATCTCCTGGGCATAGTGCAGCACCATGGCGGAGGGCTCCAGGCTGATGGGACCGTAGGGGACGATCCGGGGATCCACCCAGCCCTGCCCCAGATGATAGTCCATCAGGAACATATGGTCAGAAAAATAGGTACCGAAGGGGATGCCGTCGATCTCCGGCTTCGCCTTGGGCTTGTCTGTACGTATGATCCGGATCTCACTCATGATGATTCGCTCCTTTTTCCTGGAATACCGAACATTGTATGCCAAGGGCAGGGAAAAAGCAAGCTTTTTCACGCTGCCGTATTAAAGTTTCTGCTGCCGCAGGGATGTTTCCTTATTCCGCCCGGAAGCTGCCGCTGCCCTCGAAGCCGTAGATGGCGTTCATCACCACGGAGAAGTGGAAGATGGGCGCGTCCGCCCGGTTGATGAGCAGGGGGCAGTGGGGGAGATTGGGAGGCAGGTACACCATGGTGCTTTTGGTGAGGATGTGCTGTTCCCCGTCCACCCAGAACTCCACCTCGCCCCCCAGGTCCCAGGGATGGAAGGGGTCCGAGCCGTAGAAGCCCAGGATCTCCGGGTATTCGTGGAAGTGGGGCTTGCCCACGGGGCTGTCGGGGTTGGCCAGGGTGGACTCCCGGTTGGCCTTGTACCACCAGCAGGTGTTCATCTGGAAGGCCCCGGGGATGTTGTTCCCGTCCACCCAGTGGACCCGCTCCCCGAAGCGCTTGTAGGATGCCTGGCTCTTCTCGTGGGTGGCGGGGAGCTTCAGGTCCTGCATGAAGAGATAGCCGTATTTTCCCTCGTTGTTCATGGGCATGGGGGTTTCCTCCTTCAGTCGTTCGTTTGGGTTTATTGTACATGCGGGAGCAAGCGGGCGCAAGGGGGGCCTGCGGCAACGCCTCCGGACAGACTGAGGCAGCCCCCGGCTGCGTCGGTCCGGGAACACAACAACGGGCTTCCCAATCTTGCCATTTTCTTCTGGACGTGATATCGTAATATTTAATTAAATGATATATGAAAAGTAGTATAGAGTGGCGGAAAGGAATCGATCTTATGAAGAAAACAAGCAAAACCCTGCTGACCATGCTGCTGTGCCTGATCCTGTGTACAGTACTGCTGAATGGACAGGCCCGAGCGGCGGACGTCGTCGCCTCCGGCGACTGCGGAGCGGATGGGAACAACCTGACCTGGACCCTGGACAGCGACGGCGTGCTGACCATCAGCGGGACGGGGGCAATGGCGGATTACAACGGTAATGCAAGACCATGGGCCGACTACATGAGCGCGATCACATCCGTCGTACTTGAGGACGGTGTGACGAGCATCGGAAGATATGGGTTCTGCGATTGCAGCGGACTGACGAGCGTGACGATCCCAGAAGGAATAACAGTCATTGGAAATTATGCATTCTATTGCTGCAACAGCCTGAAAGACGTGGCGATCCCCTCGACGGTTTCTGAGATCGGCCTTTCGACATTCAGCACCCAGATGACCGTTCACATCACAGATTTGAACGCTTGGTTTGACATCAATTTTAGAACGAGCATTAACGGCGGTGGCCCGTTCATCGGTAAGTATCGACTGTTTTTGAACGAGAATGAGATCACTTCCGTGACGATACCCTCCAGGCTGGCTGCTATCAAGCCCAGGGTCTTCTATAACTGCAGCAGCCTGACAAGTGTGACGATTCCGGAAGGTGTGACAAGCATTGGAGACGGCGTTTTCGCAGGCTGCAGCAATTTGGCAAGTGTGACAATCCCATGCAGTGTGACGAGCATCGGACATGATGCTTTTGCCAGCTGCAAGGCTCTGACGGAGATAACGCTCCCCGCAGGCATCACAAGCATCAAAAGCTACACTTTCAGCGCTTGCACCGGCCTGACGCACGTGACGATCCCGGAGGGCGTAACGAGTATCGGTGAAGGAGCGTTTGCCGGCTGCAGCAATTTGGCAAGCGTGACGATTCCATCCAGCGTAACAAACATCAGCAACTATTCATTTAACAATTGCACTGCGATGACCGACGTATACTATGGCGGCACGGCGGATCAGTGGGCAGAAATAACAATCGGTATTCAAAACGACCCGCTGACCACAGCAACGATACACACGATCGTCGCCTCCGGCGAATGCGGAGCGGATGGGGATAACCTCACCTGGACCCTGGACAGCGACGGCCTGCTGACCATCAGCGGGACCGGGGCGATGGCGGATAACACATCTGCCCCTTTACCTTGGTATGAGCACAGGACCTCCGTCACCACCGTGATGCTGGAGGAAGGCGTGACGAGCATCGGAAACGGTGCGTTCTACGGCTGCAGCGGTCTGACGAGCGTGACGATCCCGGGAAGCGTGACAAGCATCGGGGATGCAGCGTTCCGCGACTGCAAAGGCTTGACAAGCGTAACGATCCCGGAAGGCGTGGTGAGCATCGGAAATTATGTATTTCGGAACTGCAGCGGCCTGACGAGCGTGATGATCCCGGGGAGTTTGACGAGCATTGGGGACAGCGCGTTCTACATCTGCAAAGGCTTGACAAGCGCTGGACCGGTCGGGAGCGGCAGCAGCATCGAGTTTGGATGGACGAATTCGATCCCTGCGAATGCGTTCCGGAACTGCAGCGGGCTGACGAGCGTGACGATCCCAGCGGGCGTGACAAGCATCGGAAACTATGCATTATACAAATGCAGCAATCTGACGAGCGTAACGATTCCGAACAGTGTGACAAGAATCGGCGGTTCAGTTTTTTCCGGGTGCACAAACCTGTCAAGTGCGACGATTCCGGAGAGCGTGATAGACAAGGGCTTTGCTGATGTGTTCTCCGATTGCAATAACCTGACTTGTATTGTGATAGCTGACGGTACAACATGTATCAGAGATGAAGCATTCCCCAACTGCAGCGGCCTGACGAGCGTGTCGATTCCGGGAAGTGTGACAAGCATCGGAAACTCTGCGTTTTCTGGCTGCAGCGGTTTGACGAGCATGACGATTCCGGGTAGCGTGACAAGCATTGGAGTCAATGCGTTCTACGGCTGCAGCAGCTTGACAAGCGTGACGATCCCGGAAGGCGTGACGAGCATCGGAAACAGTGCGTTCTACGGCTGCAGCGGTTTGACCAGCGTGACGATCCCGGCGAGCGTGACGAGCATCGCCTTTCATGCGTTCGAGAACTGCAGAGGATTGACCAGCGCTGGACCGATCGGCAGCGGCTGCAGCTTTGAATTTGGATGGACGACTTCGATCCCTGCAAATGCGTTCTTCTGGTGCGGGTGGCTAACGAGCGTGACGATTCCGGAGGGCGTGACGAGCATCGGCGAATATGCGTTCTACTGCAGCAGTCTGACGAACGTGACGATCCCGGCGAGCGTGACGAGTATCGGATACTGGGCGTTCCGGGGTTGCAGCAGCTTGTCGAGAGTGACGATTCCGGGAAGCGTGACGAGTTTCGGGGAGGGCGCGTTCTCCAGCTGCAGCGGCCTGACCAGCGCAGGACCGATCGGCAGCGGCTGTGATTATGAATTTGGATGGACGACTTCGATACCTGCATATGCGTTCGATGGTTGCGGCGGTCTGAAGAGTGTGACGATACCCGACGGCGTGACGAGCATCGGCGAATATGCGTTCAATACCTGCAGCAGTCTGACGAGTGTGACGATCCCGGAAAGTGTGACAAGTATTAGAAACTCGGCCTTTAATGGTTGCACCGCTCTCTCGGAAGTTTACTTTCTTGGATCGCGGGCTCAGTGGGACGCCATTAGCATCGGCAGCGGGAACGATCCGTTGAACAACGCAAATGTATGTATTGCATTCGTCGCCTCCGGCGAATGCGGGGCCCAGGGGGACAACCTGACCTGGACCCTGGACGAAAACGGCCTGCTGACCATCAGCGGCACCGGGGATATGGCGGATTACGAATGGGAAAATCCTCCTTGGTATAATCGAAACTATATGATCACATCTGCCATTTTAGAAGATACAGTGACAAGCATCGGATACCATGCGTTTTTCAACTGTTACAAACTGACAAGTGTGACGATCCCGGCGAGCGTGACGAGCATCGGGGACCGTGCGTTTGAGGTCTGCAGTAGCTTAAAAATCGTGACGATCCCAGCGAGCGTGACGAGCATTGGCAGTTATGCATTCTCCTACTGCAGCGGGCTGAGGAGCGTGACGATCCCGAACAGGGTATTGAGTAAAGGTTTTCGAAATGTGTTTACTGAACGGAATAATTTAAGAACAGTTGTAATTTTAGAAGGTGCAGAGAGTATTCCGAATGATACCTTCTCAGACTGCAGCGGTCTGACGAGCGTGACGATCCCTGGGACCGTTACAAGCATCGGAGACCGGGCGTTCTACGGCTGCAGCGGTCTGACGAGCGTGACGATCCCGGAGAATGTTATAAGCATTGGGGGCGGTGCGTTCCGGGGTTGCAGCGGTCTGACGAGCGTGTCGATCCCGAAGAGCGTAACAAGTATCGGAGAGACGGCCTTCTCAAGCTGCGACGGCCTGGCGGAGATCAACGTGACCTCAGAAAATCCCAATTACAGCAGTTTGGACGGCGTTTTGTTCAATATAGACATGACTCTTTTGCTATGCTGCCCGGCAGGAAAGACAGGAGAATATTCGATCCCGACAAGCGTGACAAGCATTGGAGACAGCGCGTTCCTGGGCTGCAGCAGACTGACGGGCGTGACGATCCCGGAGAGTGTAACGAGCATCGGGGACGAGGCATTTCAATACTGTAGAGGACTGACGAGCCTGGCGATTCCGGAGAGCGTGACGAGTATCGGCAAGGGTGCGTTCTACGGTTGCAGCAATTTGGCGAGCGTGACGATCCCAATCAGTGTGACGAGAATCGCTGGCGGAGCATTCTGCGACTGTAGCAGTCTGACAAGTGTGACGATCCCGGGGAGCGTGACGAGCATTGGCAGTAGTGCGTTCTCCGGTTGCAGCAAGCTGTCACACGTATACTACGGCGGTACGCAAGCGGAATGGGATGAAGTCAGCATCGGTTCAGACAACGCACCCCTGCAGAATGCGCAGCTTCACTATCATGAGCATTCCTGTGACGCTCTCGTCTGGACCTGGGCGGCGGACCATAGCAGCGCCTCCGCTGCCGGAACTTGCAGTGAATGCGGAAAAGACTTCACCATAAATGCAGTGATCACATCCGTAACAAATGAAGCCACGTGTACTTCAGCTGGGCAGATCGTCTATACGGCAACCGTCACCTTTGGTGGCAATACCTGTACGGATAAGAAGATCGTGGAGATCCCGGCCACAGGCCATGCCTGGGGTGCGGTAAACTACGTCTGGTGTGCGGACAACGGCAGCGTGACGGCGACGAGGGCCTGCGCCAACGATCCGAGCCATGTGGAGACGGAGACGGTCCAGACCACCCGAAGCGTCAAGATCCCAGCCACCTGCACGGCAGCGGGAGAGGCGGAATATACGGCAGTCTTTGAGAATACCGCCTTTGAGAAGCAGACGAAGGCCGAGGAGATTCCGGCCACAGGGCATGCCTGGGGCGCGGTGAACTACGTCTGGTCCGCAGACAACGGCAGCGTGACGGCGACGAGGGCCTGCGCCAACGATCCGAGCCATGTGGAGACGGAGACGGTCCAGACCACCCGAAGCGTCAAGACTCCGGCCACCTGCATCGCAGCGGGAGAGGCGGAATATACGGCAGTCTTTGAGAATACCGCCTTTGAGAAGCAGACGAAGGCCGAGGAGATTCCGGCCACAGGGCATGCCTGGGGCGCGGTGAACTACGAATGGTCTGCGGACAACGGCAGCGTGACGGCGACGAGGGCCTGCGCCAACGATCCGAACCATGTGGAGACGGAGACGGTCCGGACCACCCGAAGCGTCAAGATCCCAGCCACCTGCACGGCAGCGGGAGAGGCGGAATATACGGCGGCATTCGAGAATACCGCCTTTGAGACTCAGACGAAGACGGAAGAGATCCCCAAGCTGCCCCACAGCTACGGCGAACCGATCTGGACCTGGTCGGACGGATATGATACCGCGCTTGCGCTCTTCTCCTGCGGGCAATGCGGAGATATCCGGACTGTGCAGGCGTCGATCACATGCGTCGGCGTCGATCCCACCTGTGCCGAAGCTGGAGAGACGGTTTATACCGCTTCCGTGGAGTTCGGCGGCGAGATCTATACCAATCAAAAGACAAAAACGATTCCGGCTCTGGGACATACCCCCGGCGAGGTCGTGCGCGAGAAAGAGGTGGCGGCGACCTGTACCGCAGCGGGGAGTTATGACGAGGTAACGTACTGTACCGTATGCGGCGAGGAGCTGAGCCGGGAAAAGAAGACCATCCCGGCGATGGGCCATAACTGGAGCGCGGTGCAGTACGTCTGGGCTGAGGACAATACCAGCGTAACGGCGACTCGGGTCTGCGGAAACGACCCAAGCCATGTGGAGACGGAGATGGTCCAGACCACCAGCAGCGTCAAGACTCCGGCCACCTGCACCGCAGCGGGAGAGGTGGAATACACGGCGGTCTTTGAGAATACCGCCTTTGAGAAGCAGACGAAGACCGAGGAGATCCCCAAGCTGCCCCATGATTACGGAGAGCCGGAATGGGCCTGGGTGGCGAACCACACTACCGCCATGGCGATCTTCACCTGTGAAAGCTGCGGCGATTCCCAGACCGTCCGCGCCTCGATCACCATGAGCACGAAAGAGGCTTCCTGCACTCAGACCGGGGCAAAGATCTATACTGCCTCCGTGACTTTCGGCGGCGAGACGTACACAGATGAGCAAACCGAGGAGATCCCTGCCACGGGCCATACCCCGGGCGATCCGGTGCGGGAGAACGAAAAAACTGCAACCTGCGCGGCAGAGGGGAGCTATGACGAGGTAACGTACTGCATGGTCTGCGGGGAAGAGCTGAGCCGTACGACAAAGACGATCGACAAGCTGCCCCACACTCCCGGCGAACCGGTGCGGGAGAAGGAAGTAGCAGCAACCTGCACGGCAGCGGGAAGCTACGACGAAGTAACGTACTGCACGGTGTGCCATGAGGAACTGAGCCGAGAGACGAAGACGATCGACAAGCTGCCCCATACCCCCGGTGAGCCGGTGCGGGAGAAGGAAGTAGCGGCAACCTGCACGGCAGCGGGAAGCTACGACGAAGTAACGTACTGCACGGTGTGCCATGAGGAACTGAGCCGAGAGACGAAGACGATCGACAAGCTGCCCCACACTCCCGGCGAACCGGTGCGGGAGAACGAAGTAGCGGCGACCTGCGCGGCAGCGGGAAGCTACGACGAAGTAACGTACTGCACGGTATGCCACGAGGAACTGAGCCGTACGACAAAGACGATTGATAAGCTGCCCCATACTCCCGGCGATCCGGTGCGGGAGAAGGAAGTAGCGGCGACCTGCGCAGCAGAGGGAAGCTACGACGAGATAACGTACTGCACGGTATGCGGGGAAGAGCTGAGCCGTACGACAAAGACGATTGATAAGCTGCCCCACACTCCCGGCGAGCCGGTGCGGGAAAATGAGATCCCGGCCACGACGGAAGCCGAAGGCAGCTATGACGAAGTGGTTTACTGTGAGTGCTGCGGTGAGGAATTGAGCCGGGAGCACAAGACGATCGAAAAACTGATCGAACCGGTGGTCATCACCACCCAGCCTGCGAATCAGAGCGTGACTGCCGGCGAGACCGCGACCTTCTCCGTTGCAGCCTCCGGTACGGGGCTCAGTTACCAGTGGCAGTACAGCAAGGACGGCAGCACCTGGACGAACAAGAGCGGCGCCACCGCGGCCAGCTATACGGTCACCGCGAAGACCTCCTACAACGGGATGCATTACCGCTGCAAGGTGACCAATGAGGGCGGCAGCGTGTACTCTGATCCCGCGACGCTTACGGTCACGGTTGCCAAGCCTGTGATCACCACCCAGCCCGCAAATCAGAGCGTGACTGCCGGCGCGGCGGCCACTTTCTCCATCGCAGCCTCCGGTACGGGGCTGAGCTACCAGTGGCAGTACAGCAAGGACGGCAGCACCTGGACGAACAAGAGCGGGGCC
>JAFZVM010000133.1 GCA_017617795.1 Oscillospiraceae bacterium | reverse complement strand
CGCTTTGTCACGTCGTGACGGATAGCGGTCTGATCCGCCATTTCCCCGTGCTGCGTGGAAACGATCACCGTGTCCACCCGCGTGGGCACGCCGTCGTCGTATTCCACCGTGACCTGGGTCTTTCCGTCGGGCCGGAGGTAGGGCAGGGTGCCGTTCTTCCGCACCTCGGTCAGCCGCATGGCCAGCTTATGGGCCAGGGCGATGGGCAGAGGCATCAGCTCCGGGGTCTCGTTGCAGGCATAGCCGAACATCATGCCCTGGTCCCCGGCGCCGTTCATCAGTTCGTCCGTCTTCTCCCCCCGGACCTCCAGCGCCCGATCCACGCCCATGGCGATATCCGCGCTCTGCTCATGGATGCTGGTCAGGACGGCGCAGGTCTCCGCGTCGAAGCCGTAGGCGGAGTCGGTGTAGCCCACTTCCCGCACCACGTCCCGGGCCACCTTGCCGATATCCACGTAGCAGTTGGTGGTGATCTCCCCCATGATGTAGATGATCCCGGTGGTGGCGGTGCATTCGCAGGCCACGCGTCCGGTGGGGTCCTGGGCCAGGATGGCGTCCAGCACCGCATCGGAGATCTGGTCGCAAAGTTTATCGGGATGGCCTTCCGTTACGGATTCCGAGGTAAACAGCCGCTTGCTCATGTTCTTTCTCCTTTCGTATCACACCTGCCAGCTGTGGAGGTATCGATCCTGTTCCGGGGTGAGGATGTCGATGCTGAGGCCCATGGCCGCCAGCTTCACCCGCCCGATCTCCTCATCGATCTCCTCCGGCACGGCATACAGTTTCTTTTCCAGCTTATCCTGTTTTACGATCCACTCCGCGGTCAGGGCCTGGACGGCGAAGGACATATCCATGATCTCCGCCGGGTGACCGTTGCCGCAGGCCAGGTTCACCAGTCTGCCCTCCCCCAGCACGTTCAGGATCCTCCCGTCCGGCAGGGTATAGCCCTGGATGTTTTCCCTCCGCTCCTCGACCTTCACGGCCATAGCCCGGAGTCCCGCCACGTCCACCTCCACGTCGAAATGGCCGGCGTTGCAGAGGATGGCGTTGTTTTTCATCTTCGCGAAATGGGCCGGGGTGATCACGTCCCGGCAGCCGGTGACGGTGATGAACACGTCCCCCAGGGCCGCCGCCTGCTCCATGGGCATGACCCGGAAGCCCTGCATGGTGGCGTCCAGCGCCTTGAAGGGGTCCACTTCCGTGACGATCACGTCCGCCCCCAGACCGGCGGCCCGCATGGCGACGCCTTTGCCGCACCAGCCGTAGCCCGCCACCACCACGGTCTTCCCCGCCACGATGAGGTTGGTGGTATGAAGGATGCCGTCCCACACGGACTGACCGGTGCCGTACTTATTATCATAGTAGTGCTTGGCCTTGGCGTCGTTCACCGCCACCATGGGACAGGGCAGGCAGCCCTCCCGCTCCCGGGCCTTCAGCCGCAGGATGCCGGTGGTGGTCTCCTCGCAGCCGCCCAGGAGGTAGTCCCCATATTCCGCGCAGTCCCCGCCGATGAGGTTTATCAGGTCTCCTCCGTCATCGATGAGGATATGGGGACGGCATTTCAGCGTCTCCCGCAGGAGGCGGTCGTACCCCTCCGCGTCCACGCCGTGGATGCCGAAGGTCTCCACCCCCAGGGAGGCGATGCCCGCCGCCACGTCATCCTGGGTGGACAGAGGGTTGGAGCCCGTGAGAAAGACCTCCGCCCCGCCCTTCTGCAGCACCAGGGCCAGATTCGCAGTCTTTGCCTCCAGATGCACGGAAACGGCGATGCGCTTCCCCGCAAAGGGCTGCTCCCGCTCAAAGCGGGCCTCGATCCCCGAAAGGGCGGGCATAAAATCCCGCACCCAGCGGATCTTCTGCCGTCCGGCCTCCGCCAGAGCGGGATCCTTGATGATGCTCATTTCTCTCCCCCTTTCAGCAAGAAAAAGCGCTCCGTCTCACCGACGGAGCGCGAACCAGCTTCTGCATCGCCTTATCTCTCGTTCGTCCGTCGGATTTGGCACCTTGCAGGAGGCTGCGCCTTCTGCAGGTTGTCGTGGCTTCACAGGGCCGATCCCTCCGCCACTCTCGATAAGGCTATTGAATTTGTCCACAGTATACCCGCGGGGCGGCGGGCTTGTCAATACGCCCTTGACAGAATTTTTGGCCGGGGCTATAATATGCGCACTTTTGAAATTGATTTTCATTTTCATATTTCCCATCCTGGGAAGGGAGCGGCTGACATGGCATACGAGACGAGACAGGGCAGGCTGGTGCAGGTATATCTGGAAAGCCTGGGGGGACGGCACGTGAGCGTGCAGGAGATCGCGGAAAACCTGCCGGAAAAGGTGGGGATCTCCACCATCTACCGGCAGCTGGAAAAGCTGGAGGCACGGGGGCTGGTGCGGAAATACATCAACGACGGGGAGCCCGCCTGCTATCAGTATGCCGAGGACGGCACTCCAGGCTGCCACGGACATCTCCACCTGAAATGCGGCGTATGCGGCCGCCTCATCCACCTGGAATGCGAGGAATTCGACCGGCTGGCGGAGCATCTGTATCGGGAGCATGGCTTCCGCACGGATCCCCTGCGCACCTCCATCTACGGGGTCTGCCGGGATTGTCTGGCAAAGGGGCAGGAAGCATGAAAAGAGTGACGCTGTTTTTCCTGCTGGCGGTGCTGCTCCTCACCGGCTGCGCCGGGAGATCCCCCTCCGGGAGCGGGGATAAGCTCAAGGTCACGGCCGCCGCCTTTCCGGAATACGACTTTATCCGGGCGGTGGCGGGAGACCTGGCGGAGATCACGCTGCTCCTTCCCCCCGGGGCGGAGGCCCATTCCTATGAGCCCACCCCCCAGGATATCGCCCGCATCGGCGCCTGCCGGGTCTTCGTCTACGGCGGCGGAGAGAGCGACGTGTGGCTGGACCGGATCCTGGACAGCGGGGATCGGGAGGGGAAGACCATCCTCTCCCTCATGGACTGCTGCGCCCTCCGGGAGGAGGAGATCCAGGAGTTCATGACCGCGGAGGAGGAGGAAGAGGAGGAGACGGAGTACGACGAGCATGTATGGACCTCCCCGGTGAACGCCATCGCCATCACCGAGGCGGTGCGGGACGCCCTGAAGGAGGCAGATCCGGAAAATGCCGCCGCCTACGCCGCCAACGCGGAAGCCTATATCCGGCAGCTGCGGGAACTGGACGTTTCCCTCCGGGAGCTGGTGAAAGGCGCGAAACGGCAGCTGCTGGTCTTTGGGGACCGGTTCCCCTTCCTGTACTTCGTGCGGGAATACGGTCTCAGCTATGCCGCGGCCTTCCCCGGCTGCTCCAGCGGCACGGACGTGAACCCCGCCACCGTCGCCCACCTCATCGACCTGGTGAAGGCGGAGGAGATCCCCGTGGTCTTCCGCTGCGACCTGAGCGCCGGGAAGATCGCGGACACCATCGCCGAATCCACCGGAGCCAGGGTCCTCACCCTCTGGTCCGGCCATACCGTCTCCCGGGACGCCTTCCAGGCCGGGGAGACCTATCTGACCCTCTGGGCCAAGAACCTGGAGGCGCTGAAGGAGGCGCTGTACTGATATGTCGCTCATCGCCTGCAGGGACCTGTGCCTGGCCTACGAGGGCAAGACCGCGGTGCAGGACCTGACCTTTTCCGTGGAGCCCGGGGACTATCTCTGCATCGTGGGGGAAAACGGCTCCGGCAAAAGCACCCTCATCAAGGCCCTCCTGGGGCTGAAAAAGCCCAAAAGCGGCACCATCGCCTACGGGGACGGCCTCCGGCAGACGGAGGTGGGGTATCTGCCCCAGCAGACCCCGGCCCAGAAGGACTTCCCCGCCAGCGTGGGGGAGGTGGTCCTGTCCGGCTGCCGGGCAAAACCCTTTTATCCCCGTTCCGAAAAACGCCGGGCTGCGGAATGCCTGGAAAAGCTGGGGCTGACGGAGCTGAAAAACGCCTGCTACCGGGATCTCAGCGGTGGACAGCAGCAGCGGGTGCTCCTGGCCCGGGCCCTGTGCGCCACCCGGAAGCTCCTCCTGCTGGATGAGCCCGTTACCGGGCTGGACCCGGTGATCAGCGCGGAGCTGTACCGGATCATCCAGGACCTGAACCGGGAAGGGGTCACCATCGTCATGGTCTCCCACGACGTGGACTGCGCCATCGAGCGGGCCAGGACCATCCTTCATCTGCGCACCGTACCTCTGTTCTTCGGCCCGGCGGAGGCATACGCCGGCAGCGAGATCGGCCGCACCTTCATGGAAGGCCGGGACTGAGGAAGGAGGATGACGATGCTGGATACTCTGCGGGAGATGCTCTCCTACACCTTTCTCACCCGGGCCCTGCTGGTGGGCACCCTGGTGAGCCTGTGCGCCGCCCTCCTGGGGGTCAGCCTGGTGCTTAAGCGGTACAGCATGATCGGGGACGGGCTGAGCCACGTGGGCTTCGGCGCCCTGGCTGTCGCCACCGTGCTGAACGCCGCTCCCCTGGCCGTGGCCATCCCCGTGGTGGTGGCCGCCGCCTTCCTCCTCCTGCGCATCTCCTCCAGCGGGCGGATCAAGGGGGACGCGGCCATCGGCCTTCTCTCCACCTGCGCCCTGGCGGTGGGAGTCATCCTCATATCCCTGTCCACGGGGATGAATACCGAGGTGAACAACTACCTCTTCGGCAGCATCCTCTCCATGTCCCGGGAGGACGTGATCCTCAGCGCCGCCATCGCCCTGACCGTGCTGGTCCTGTTTGTGCTGTTCTACAACCGGATCTTCGCCGTCACCTTCGACGAGACCTTCGCCCGGGCCACCGGGGTGCGGGTGGGGGCGTACAACGCACTCATCGCCCTGCTCACCGCCCTCACCATCGTGGTGGGGATGCGGATGATGGGGAGCATGCTCATCTCCGGTCTGCTGATTTTTCCCGCTCTCAGCGCAATGCGCTTGTGCAAGCGCTTCCGGAGTGTTATAATCGTAGCGGCAATTATTTCCGTTTTCTGCTTTTTCCTGGGGACCCTGGTCTCCTACCTGGCCGCCATCCCCACGGGGGCCAGCGTGATCTGCGCAAATATGATCGTCCTGCTGCTGCTCACCGCGGCGGGCAGGCTGAGGGAGAGGATGAAATGACGGATACCGTATTTCGGGCTTCCGGCCTCACCAAGCGCTACGGCGGCGCCGCCGCGCTGGACGGGCTGGATCTGCAGTTGACCGCCGGGCGGATCTACGCCCTGCTGGGCGACCCGGGCAGCGGCAGGACCACCCTGCTGCGCTGCGCCGCGGGTCTGGTGAAGCCGGATTCCGGCGAAGTGGAGATCCTGGGTGAGACAGGGGACGGCGTATACGCCGCCCGCCATCAGGTGGGCATGCTCATCGACGGTCCCGCCCTGTACCGGGATCTGAGCATCCGCAACAACCTGAAGCTCCAGGGCCGCATCCTGGGGGATCTGCCCAAGGGGCGGATCGGCAAGCTGATGAAGGCTCTGGCCATCACCCCCCGGGATACGGGGAACCGTACCGTGGGCGGCTGCCCCGCGGGACTGAAAATGAAATGCGCCATCGCCATGGCCCTGCTCCCCTTCCCCCGTCTGCTGCTGCTGGACGAGGTCTTCGGCGGACTGGACACGGACGACAGCGCCCTGTTCGTGGACCTGATCAAGGCGGAAATGGAGGAACGGCCCATGACCACCCTGATCACCGGACAGTTCTTTGCCGAGCTTTACCCCTTCGCCACGGATTACCTCCTGCTGGAGAAGGGCAAGATCGTCCGGAGCTACACCCGGGAGGAGCTGCAGGCCAGGATCCCGGAGGACCTGCAGCGGGCCCAGGAGCTGGAAGACGCCTTCAAGACCATCCGAAAGGAGGACCTTGGCGCATGAAAACCGTATTTCGCGGCGAACTGTTCCACCTGAGCCGGAGCGCCGTGCTGCTGCTGGCGATCGCGGTGCTGCTGGTGTGCGACCTGTTCATCAGCTCCCGGAGCAAGGTTACCGAGTCCAATCTGTACGACCTGGCGGAGCTTCCCGGCGCGGGGACCTTCGTGAACTTCTTCCAGGACAACAAGACGAGCCCCGACGGGGCTGCCGCCCGCATGCGCCTGCCCAGGGTGAAGAACCAGCCGGAAACGGCGGTGCTGCAGGATGAGCCGGGAACGAAGTATGAGAACCTGATCGAGGTCTACTGGGCCTGCTCCCCCTACTACTTCCGCTGGGTGCTGGCCAGCAACCAGGGACTCATGGTGATCCCCCTGATCTTCGCGGTGATGTTCCTGGCCAGGGATTTTCCCCACCGGGTATTCAACGATTCCCTGTACATCGGCAAGCGGCGGCGGGAGGTCTTCTGGGGGAAGACCCTGTTCTATTTCCTTCTGGCCTTCCTGGTCTCCCTGGCGGGCATCCTGCTCCTGACCCTGGTGTACGCCAGCGCCGTGTTCCGGATCCTGCCGGGCGGATACGTGTGGAGCCGGATCCTCCTCCACGCCTTTGTGGATACCTGCCTCATGGCGGTGCCCTTCCTCCTGGCCTTCCTCACCCGGAACCCGGTGATCACGGGCGTCCTCAGCGCCCTGTACGGGGTGCTCATCCGGTATACCGGTGCGATCTACCCCGCCGCCCTGAAGGCGGATATGGCCTCCTGGGAACAGGGTTCCTTCCCCATGACCATGACTCTGATCTGCCTGGGGATCCTGGTGGTGTGCGTGGCGGCGTCCCGCCTGCTGTTTGAGAAACAGGATCTGAAATAACGCTTCGCGTTTCGACCGGGACCCGCTTCGCTGGGCTCCCGGTCGAGTTTGGTTACCGCTCCACTCCCCGCACTCGCTCCGCTCGCACAGTTCGTTCCGCGAGCAGTATTTTGGGTCAGAAATGAATCCCGCCCCAAAATGATTCTGTTTTTCTTCGCGGCTTGCGAGCCGCGAACTCTGCGAGGCTTTTATTGTTATTTCCGCCTCCTTTTCGAGAAACAGGATCTGAAATAACGCTTCGCGTTTCGACCGGGACCCGCTTCGCTGGGCTCCCGGTCGAAGCATATCGATTTTGCCGATACGCTTATCACACGCACGGGGGCAGCCAGACGGCTGCCCCCGAAGTTTTGTTGTTTTCCTATTCTGTCCGTTCCAGGTCCAGGATGATCCGGTCCCCCGCAGGAGGGTACCATATGAGACGCAGGGCGGAGACCTTGCCGAAATCCCCGTCAAAGGCGGCATTGTTGGCGGATTCCCGGGTGTAGTCCAGGCGCAGCGCAAACACCCGCTCCCCGGTCTCAGCATCGTAAAAACTCTCTATCCCGCCGGTCGGGCTTATGTTCATCGTCTTGCCGTCAACGAGCGGGTAGGGATTGAGATCCCGGTCCAGGAGCAGGTCATACGCCCCCTTCAGGGCCGAGGCTGTGACCCAGGCCCGGAGGTGCAGTTCCTCTTCGTCCCCCCACATGGCCAGGTCTCCAACTTCCAGACGGTAGGCTCCGTTTTCTGCCGAATCATCCGTCTCCGCCTTGGTGCAGTCCGCAAAGAGGCTTTCCAGGAGCGCCTGCCGGTCTTCCCCGGAGAGCTCCGGGATATTGCTCTGCTCCGTGGGCTGCTGGGGCTGCTTCGGGAGCGGCCCGGTTTCCAGCGGGTACTCCACCCCGTCGATGCACACTGCCCGGATGCCCCGGATGTCCACCGGCTGCCGGAAACTGGCGCTCATCACGGCCACATCCTCCCGCACCGGATCCGGTCGAAGCACCGGGGAGTCAAAGATCTTCTGCTCCTCCTCCCCTTCCCGGTAGACGTACTCCAGCTTGCCCCGGAAGGGCTTGCCGGTGCCCAGCTTTTTCATGTCCATCCCGGATACGTCCGCCCGGAGGCCGAAGGGAGAGAGGACGATATTGGAATAAGCCCCCTCCGCCTGCCCCTTGACGATCTTGGTCAGGCAGGGCTTCAGCTCCGCCTCCGCCTCCAGATAACCGGGATTAAAGGTCTCCCCGGTGTGGTAGTTATTCAGGCCGAATAGGCGGACCCGGATGCGCCCCGTGTTCATCTGGCATTCGTTGTACCAGAGATAGACCCGCCGGTTGGGGTTTCCCTGGCCCGGATCGTCCCCTTCCAGGGGCTGACGGACACCCTTCCCCATTTTCACGGGATAGCCCTCTTCCGTCAGGGGGCGGATGCTGTGATCCGTGTCGTCCCAATCCTCCAGGCTTCCCTGGAGCAGCTCCACGCTGTACACCAGATAGGTGTTGTACCCATCCGTCACCGCCTCGTGGAGGGTGAGGCGCAGGCTGTCGTTCTCCACAGTCACGCCGATATGGTTTACATAATCTTCAAGAGTCTCATACTTCTCCCCGGGGAACAGCCGTTCCAGGAAGCCCGTCTCCTTCGCCGCCACCCCCAGCAGGGCCAGGAGGGCGATCACCGCCGCCAGGATCAGAGCGGCGCGGACGGGGCGGCTGAGCTTCTTCTTCGCCGGGGGGCTGAACACGGTATTCGCGTAACGGTCCTCCGTCTCTCCCATGGCCATGGCCAGTTCCAAAGCCGTCATAGGTCTATCCCCTCCTTCTGCAAATAGTCCCGCAGCCCTTCCCGCAGCTTACCCAGCTGCTTATGGATTCCGCTTACGGATCTTCCCCGCTGCTTCGCCAGGCTTTCCAATGTCTCAAAGGCCAGGTATCGCCGCAGGAACAGGTCTCTTTCTCCTTCTGACAGGCTTTCCAAAAAACCGTTCAGAGCACGGGTGAGCTCCCGGCGCTGCACCTCGTCCTCCAGGCTCTCCCCGGAGACCACCTCCTCCAGTTCCTCCAGGACGAGAGGGGTCTCTCCCCCATAGCGTTTTGCGGTGTGGTCCCGCCGCCACCGGTCCAGGGCCAGATTCCGGCAAATTTTTGCCAGGAACGGTCCCAGGGGGTCCGGTCTCTTGGGGGGTATGGCGTTCCAGGTCCGGAACCAGGTATCCGAGACGCACTCCTCGCTGTCCTCCGGGATAGCCAATATCCGCAGGGCCACGCTCCGGCAAAGTGGGCCGTACTTTTCATCCGATTCCGTGATGGCCCGTTCGTCCCGGTCCCAGTAGAGCTGTACGATTTCTCTGTCTTCCACTTCCTCGCCTCCTTCACCCTTGATAACGGCTTTTTCCCCTCATTTTTCACGATTTCCGGGTTTATACGAAAAATCCGCCTCTCCGCATCCGCTGCCGGATCTGTGGAGAGGCGGGCCTGATTTTCCCGTGCGCCTTATTGATTGACAAACATCTGCACTTCTTCTTTGGTCAGCTCCCATTGGGTTTTCCCGTGGGCTTTTGCGTATGCAACGAGTTTGCCGAAGTTCACGTTGCACGTCGGTGCGTCCACGTACGGATTCACAGGCTCAAAATAACCTGCCGGGAGCGGTTCGCCCTTGAGAAAATCAGGGATCCTTCTCGTTTCCGTTCCATTCATAGCTGTACACCTCCAGCAGTTTTTTCGATGCTTCGCCTTCAATTACGATCTGATACTCATGGAGTATACCCAAATGATACGCTCCGAATGCCTCAACATAGTGCTTCACCAATTCCGCGTTTGCCGCGAATCCAAACACCGTGCCCCCGTATCCCCATTGTACGGACTTGTCTACCGCGATGGCAAACAAATGGCCGCCAACGCCCGAATACCGCTGTGATCCGAACTCATGCTTATTGTTATGCGGTGCTGTACACGCCCAGTGAATATATGCGGCCTTGGCATTACGATCGTTGCGGATGCCGACCAAGCCCTCGATCTCATGGGTCCCGCCAAGTGCGAGCGCATAGACCTCCACATTCCTGGGGATCTCATTCCAATTGATGTGCCAACCATTATTCTCACGAAACTGCCTGAGATAAGCGCGGCTCTCAATTTTAAAGACGACGGTGTCCTTCAGTTCCCCTGTCTGTGTGTCACGCAAGCAGGGAACGATCCCGTCGATCCATATATCCAGGCAGCCTTGCTGAATGAGCGCTTTGTTATCCGGCATTGTATCACCTGCTCATGCGTTTTTCTTTGTAGATATTATACTCCAAAGCGGTCCGTAAGGCAAGGGACAGCGGGCATACGCAGAGGGAAAGCCTGGATCCCGCACCCTTTTTCCGGCGGGGACGCTTCTGCTCGGCGTTCCCAGTTTTCTCTTGCGCTTTCATTGACTGAACTGCAAAAATCGCGTATACTAAAGAGTACCTATACTCAGACAAACAGGGGGGATAAGCTTGCGTTCTCTTCTGATCGACAAAAACGGCCTGCGGGTCAATCTGAATGAGATCCGGGCCCGGTCGGGCAGCGCGGACATCGTGGCGGACCTCAGCGGCGACGGGCAGGGGGTCGGCCTCCTGCGCATGGCCCGCTTCCTCCGGGAGGAGGGGCTGGGCAGCTTCGCCGTGAGCGAACCCCAGGATGCGGCGATGCTCCGGCGCAGCGGCTTTTCCGAGGAACGGATCCTGGTCCTCCGCAGCATCACGAACCAGGGACAGGTCAGAGAGCTCCTGGACGTGGGTGTGACCTTCACCCTGGGCTCCTATGAGGCGGGGATCGCCCTGAACGCCCTGGCGGCGGAACGGCACACCGTGGCGGAAGCCCGGGTCCGCATCGATTCCGGTCTGGGTCAGTACGGCTTCCTTGCCCGGGAGACGGACAAGATGCTCACCCTGTTCCGGCAGATGCCGAACATCGCCATCACCGGGATGTACACCCAGCTCTCCTCCACCAACATTCTCTCCGAGACCCAGCAGCAGTACGAGGATTTCATGACCGCCGCCCGGACCCTCCAGGCCCAGGGGGTGAATACCGGCATCCTGATGGCGCTGGACAGCGCCGCCCTGTTCCGGGGCGAATTCGGGGAGCAGAACGCCGTGTGCGTCGGCTCCGCCCTCATCGGCCGGGTGCCGGTGAAGGCCGGCTCCGGTCTTGCCAAGGTGGGGGTGCTGGAGGCCTCCCTGGAGGAGCTGAACTGGCTGGACAAGGGCACCAAGATCGGCGCGGGCAAGGGCGTCGTATTGAAGAAAACCACCCGGGTGGCGGTGCTGGACGTGGGCTGGTTCAACGGCGTCGGCACCTTCCGGCCCGGCGACCGGGTGGAGCCGTTCCTGATTGGCAAGGTAAAGTCCCGCCTGGCCAGGAAGACCGCCTTCTCCCCCGTCTTCCGGGTGAACGGGAAACGGGCCCGGGTACTGGGACAGATCGGCATGACCGGGCTGGTGCTGGACGTGACCCGCTGCAACCCCGTCCCCGGGGATACGGCCACCCTGGAGGTGGATCCCCGGTATATCCGGGGCATACCCGTAAAGATGAGTGAAGGCGAATGAACATCATCCACAAGCTTGACCCCCACGTGGCGGATCTGATCGCCGCGGGCGAGGTGGTGGAACGACCCGCCTCGGTAGTAAAGGAACTGCTGGAAAACAGCTTCGACGCCGGGGCCACCCAGGTGACGGTGGAGATCCAGCGGGGAGGCATGGGCCTCATCCGGGTAACGGACAACGGCTGCGGCATGAGTCCGGAGGACGCGGGCACCGCCTTCCTCCGCCATGCCACCAGCAAGCTCCGGGACGCCCGGGGCCTGGAGGCCATCGGCACCCTGGGCTTCCGGGGAGAGGCGCTGGCGGCCATTGCCGCCGTCTCCCGGGTCCAGCTTCTGACCCGGGAGCGGGGCGCCCAGGAGGGCACCGTCCTCACCCTGGAGGCGGGAGAGGAGATCTCCCGCTCCCCAGCCGGCTGTCCGGAGGGGACCACCATCCTGGTGCGGGATCTGTTTTACAATACCCCCGCCCGGCTGAAATTCATGCGGAAGGATTCCTCCGAGGGATCCAGCGTCACCGCCGCCGCCCTGAGCTGCGCCATGAGCCACCCCAACGTGGCGGTGCGGTATCTACGGGAGGGGAAGGAGGAATTCCACACCCCGGGCAACGGAAGGCTGGACGCGGTCATCTATTCCCTCCTGGGGCGGGAATTTGCCAAAACCATGCTCCCCGCCCAGGGCTCCGGGGACGGGATCACGGTGGAGGGATACATCTGTCCCCCCGCAAACGCCCGGGGCAACCGGAAACAGCAGTATTTCTTCGTCAACGGAAGATACGTGAAGTCTCTCCTGCTCCAGACCGCCCTGGAGCAGGCCTATAAAAACCAGCTTTTCACCGGGCGGTTCCCCGCCTGCGTCCTCTTCCTGGAGCTCCGGCGCAGCGCCGTGGACGTGAACGTCCACCCCGCCAAGACCGAGGTGCGTTTCCTGCAGGAGCGGCAGGTCTTCGACGCGGTTTACCGCAGCGTCCAGGCCGCCCTTCATGGGGAGGCCGCCCGGCCGGAGCTGCATCTCCCGAAGCCGGAGGAGACCGATGCGGTACCGGAGGCAGAGGTACGGGAAGGACCCGCCCCGGCGGCAAAGCCCAAAGCGTCGAACCCCATTTCCGGACGGATCTACAGCCGGGAGAACGTGCCCAAGGCGCCTCCGGCGGATATGCCGAAGATCGTGGAGCAGCTGGTGTTCCGCCAGCCCGCCGCGGAGTACGGCCGGGAAGAACAGCCCCGGGAGGAGGTCCCGGTCCACCGGGTGGACCTGACGAAGCCTCCTGCGCCGGAAAAGGAAACAGAGCCTCCCGTCCCGGAGAAAAAGCGGGAGACGCCGGAACCGGAGCCGGAGATCCCGGCGGAGAAGGCCCTGCCTCCCTACCGCATCCTGGGAGAGGCCTTCCGGGAATACGCGGTGGTGGAGACGGAGGAAGGGCTCCTGCTCATCGACAAGCACGCCGCCCACGAGCGCATCCTCTTCGACCGGCTGAAGGCCGGGGAACGGGGGCCCATGAGCCAGCAGCTCCTGGAGCCCCAGGTGGTGAAGCCCGGGGCGGAGGACGCCGCCCTGCTTCTGGACCATCTCCCCCTCCTGGAGGACCTGGGGCTGGAGGCGGAGGATTTCGGCGGCGGAGCGCTGCTGGTGCGCCGTCTGCCGGAGGGCGTGGGTCCGGAGGACTGCGCCGCCCTCCTGGAGGATACGGCGGAGGCCCTGCGTCTGGGCAAGCGGCCCGGCAGCCTGGGGCAGCGGGACGAGGTCCTGGCCTCCATGGCCTGCAAAGCGGCGGTGAAGGCCGGGATGGAGGGAGATCTCCGGGAGCTGATCCCCGTGGTGGAGGCCGTCCTCTCCGGACGGGTGAAATACTGCCCCCACGGCAGGCCCGTGTCCATGGTCCTCACCAAAGCCCAGCTGGACCGGAATTTCAAGCGCACCGGTGGATAAGAAGAAATATGATTTTTACATAAGCAGGTGATAACGTATGATGATGGACGACAATTTCTTCTGGTTCAAGCGGAATGGGGTCCGCATCCCCGGCGTCAAAGGGGAGCATCTTTTCATGCACATCACGGACACCCACGTAAGCACCTGGGATGAGGGGAGCTCCCCCGAGGAACGGGCGGAGACGGAAAAGCAGGAGACCATGTGGGCCTCCTTCAAAGAGAAGTTCGCCCGGGGCCAGCTGCCCTTCTCCGTGGGGAACGACGAGCCCTACGGCGACCCCCAGCGGATCTCCACCGTGGAGGCCTTTGAAAAGCAGCTCGCCCTGGCGGAGGAGCTGAAACCGGAGGCCCTGCTCCTTTCCGGGGACAATCTGGAGCGCATGCATGAAGCCGGGGCGCGGTATCTGAAGCGCAAGCTGGCCGCCTACAGCGGCAAGTTCCTCTGCGTACCGGGCAACCATGAGCCGAAATCCATGGACGGCGTCTACGAAACGGGGGTGCGGAAGCTGGACTTCGACGGCTTCCGGATCGTCGCCGTGGACGACAGCCGCAAGACCGTTTCCCGGGAGGATCTGGACGCCCTGAAGGCCCTGTGCGACGAAGGGACGCCCATGATCGTCCTCTGCCATATCCCCGTCGCCACGGCAAACTGCAAGGAGGAGCTCCACCGGGTGATGGATTACTTCTATATCGACGCGGACGCGGAGGATGAAAACGCCCGGGAATTCGTCGCCCTGCTGGAGAAGAACGACGCGGTGAGGGCCGTGCTCTGCGGCCACGTCCACGGGTATCACGCCACGGAACTGGTCCCCGGCAAGCCGCAGATCATCGGCTCCCAGGGAATGGCCGGGGCCGTGGATCTCTTCACGGTGAGCTGAAATCAGTTCGGAAAAAACAGATCGGGGCGGAGCCGTTTGGCTCCGCCCCGAAGGTTATGTTTGGGTTTTTCCGGATCAGCCCTCCAGGATCTTCTTCGCCCGGGGATCGTCTCTGCCGTAGTTGCAGGCTTCCATCTCGGCGACCATTTCCTGGTTGGTGTTGTCCTGCCTGGGCAGGGGCACATCCTGCTCATGGGAGAGGATGTACTGTACCTTCTTGATGTCCACGGTGGCGGTGGTGGATCCGTCCTTCACCGCCACGGCTGCGGCGACGCCCGCGGCCTGGCCGGTCTGGCAGCACTGGGGGATCAGCTGCAGGGGGCCGATGGCCAGGGGGTCTGCGGAGAGGTGACGGCCGGGGGCCAGGAGGTTATCCACGCCCTTGGGCACGATGCAGCCGTAGGGGATCTCCACGGGCACGCTGGAACCGGTGGTGGTGGACCAGGCGATCACATCGTCGTAGGCGGGGTTGGCGGCCAGGTCCTTCATGGTCATGTACTTCACGCCGTCCAGACGGCGGGAGCAGCGCACGCCCAGCTGAGGCGCGATGTCCAGCAGGTAGGCCTTGCTGAAGCCCGCGGGGCACTTCTCCTTGCAGTAATCCAGCAGCTTGCGGATGGAGTTGCGCACGATGAACTCCGTCTCCCGGATGTCCTTCAGGTCGGTGCAGAGGCGGCCGTTGAGCCAGTTGTTGAACCAGACCACGTCCATGCAGCCCGCGGGGAAGAACATGGTGCGGTAGCCCGCCAGCTCGATGAGCCCCTTGCTGAACTCCCGGGCAGCCTCGGGATTCGCCCGGGTCCAGTCCGTATAGGCCTCGTAGTCCACGCCGCCGGCACGCCACACCAGAGCGGTCTGGTTATCACGCACCATCTCGCCGGGGATGCCGCTCTTTCCATGGAAGGGCGCTCCGGCCTGGGCGTAGATATCGCCGTCGCCGGTGGCGTCGATGACCACCTTGGCGTAGACCGCCTGACGGCCTGCCTTGCTCTCGAAGATGACGCCCTTGATCTCCTTGCCCTCCATGATGGGCTTGGTGCCCCAGCAATGGAGCAGGACTTCGATGTTGGGCTCTTCCTGGATCATCAGGTCCATTTCGATCTTCAGCTGCTGAGGGTCGTAGCTGGGGGCCCGGGCCAGGATCTTGTCATCCCCGAAGCCGTTGGTGCAGAAGGGGATCTTGCCCCACTTGCCGATGAGGATGGGATCGTTCTTGCCGATGTCCTCCAGCCGGGGGCTCAGGTATGCCTCGGGGCAGGACTTATCCAGGCGGGAGAACCACTCCTCCTGGATGCCGCGGATGACGCTGTACTTCCTCCAGCTCAGGGAGGGGACCACCAGGACGTAGCCGCCGGTGACGTCGCCGCCGAAGTAGCCGTAACGCTCCATCAGAATGACCTTCGCGTTCCGGTTTGCACGGGCGGCGGCCAGGGCCGCGCTGTGGCCGGCGGCGCCGCCGCCGACAACGAGGATGTCACAGGTGCCGTAAACCGGGAGCTGATTCGGGCTTTCCAGATAGATCTCGCTCATATCTATTCCTTCCTTTCGGTTCAGATTACGGAATCGGGATCAGGACTTACTGCTCCGCCATGAAGCGGTTGTAGGCGTCGGTGTAGATCTCCAGCATGCGGTCGAAGCCCATGGACTTCATGTTCTTCACGTATTCATCCCACTGATCCATGCTGGTGGTGCCCTCAACCATCATGCACCACATCTCGGCCTGGTAGGTCTGCACGTCGGCAGTCAGGCCGGAGACCTCGTCTGTCTCCTCCTGGTTCAGCTTCGCGCCGGTACGCCATACCCAGGCGTTGTCGTTCTTCACGTTGGTCCAGACCGCAACCGCGTGGTCGTTGTAGGAGGTGTCGTAGTTGACAGGCTTGTCGCCCGCGCCGTTCATGCCGGCCTCGGACAGGGCGCAGTTGGCGAAGGTCATGAGGGCCCAGCCGTATCCCCGGTCGAAGTTCAGGGCAAAGTCGGTAACGATGCGTTCGCCGTTCTCGTTCCGATCCCACAGGACGCCCTGGACGCCCCAGGTGATGTATTCGCTGCCGCTTTCGCTGTACTGCCAGTCGCACCAAGTGGTGGCCAGGGGGATCTCCTCGGAGGTGGCGCCGATGCAGAAGGAGCCGTAGCTCACGCCGCCGGAGCTCAGGCCGTAATGCACGGTCTGATTGGGCTCACGCAGGAGCCGGTGGCAGGCCTGCCAGTTGCAGCCTTCGCAGACCACGTTGTAGTTGGAGGCGTCTCCGGTGGCCAGGGACAGGAAGCCGATTTCCCCGTTGGTGAGCTCAGCCGTCATATCGGTATTGGAGACGTAACCGGTATAGTTGGGGCTGATGAGACCTTCGCTGAACCACTGACGGAGAATGGAGATGCCTTCCTTCTCGTCGTCGCCGATGCCGATGAGCTCGGGCACGCCGTCGATCAGCCGGAGGCCGATGCTCAGGTTGATGGTGAGGTAGGTGTTCAGACCGGTGAAGAGCTTGCCGGCCTCACGCTCCATGGTGCTGTACAGGGTCATGGGCCAGAAGTTGGTCTGCTCATGCTGAGTCTTGAAGGCATAGAGGACGTCATGGGCCTTGGAGATGGTGTCCACGTCCTCCGCCTTGCCCAGGCCGTACTTGTCCATCAGGTCCTGGCGCAGGGACCAGCCGCTGGCGCTGCCGGCGCGGCTGTAGCTCAGGCCGAAGAAGCTGACGATCTTGTTCTTCTTCACGAAGGCCGTATCCAGCAGGTTGACGTTGTCCTTCGCCCGGTCATAGATCTCCCACAGGTAGTTGGGCATATAGTCCGTATAGTCGTACAGGTTCGCGAAGATGTGCTCGTCGATGGCCTGCTCGGAGGTGCCGGAATACCGGTACTGGCCCTGGGAGGTGATATCCGGGATATCGTCCGCAGCCACCAGGACGGCAAACTGCTCCTTGCAGTTCGCCTGGGTCATCTGCAGGAACTCCAGGTGCACGCCGGTCATCTTCTGCATCTCGATCCAGTATTCCACGTTCTCCATGAGACCGTCGGGCATGTACTGGGAGGTCCAGGTGATGGTGAAGAAGCGGAGCTTCACGTCCCGCTCCGTCAGAGGCAGGGGATACTCATACTTTTCCGCAGGCTTGCCGTCGGCCGTCTTGGCATAATGGCCGGGAGCCAGATGATCCACCTCGGGTTCGGGCTCGGGTTCGGGCTCCTGGGTGGCCGCCGGGGCCTGGGTGGCTGCCGGAGCCTGGGTGGGTTTCGCAGTGGGGGCAGGGGTGCTCTGGCCGGCGGGAGCCGCCGTGTTCGAAGGTGCCGGAGTCTTCTGGCCGCAGCCGGAGAAGAGGGCCAGAACGAACAGAAGCACGAATGCCAACGCCAATGCTCTTTTTGCCATGGCTGATTCCTCCTCATTTAATAAAATTATAATATTATTATAGGAACCCGACAGCCGATTGTCAATCGAAATCCACAAAAGTCAACGATGATCGGCCAACCATGTTTGTCAAAATCGTCATATGCGAATTTCCCCTTGTGCCTCGGGAAGAATTGAGATATAGTATATTTCTAGCAGTTTATGCCCGGCGGGGCCGGAAAGGAGCGCATGATCCTGAAAACAAGCAAAAATGCCCCCATCGGGGTCTTCGATTCCGGCGTGGGAGGACTCACGGCGGTGCGCTGCCTCCGCAGGCTGCTCCCCGGGGAGGATATCCTCTTCTTTGGGGATACGGCCCGGGTGCCCTACGGCGGCCGGACCCCGGAGGAGATCCATCGCTTTGCCCGGGAGAATCTGGATTATCTCCTCACCTTCGGCATCAAGGCGGCGCTGGTCGCCTGCGGCACCATCAGCGCCATCGCCCTGGATGACCTCCAGAACGACGGCATCCCCGTATGCGGGGTGCTGATCCCGGCGGTGGAGCAGGCGCTCAGGGTCACCCGGAACCGGCGGGTGGGGGTCATCGCCACCGCCGCCAGCATCGGCAGCGGCAGTTTCCAGCGGGCGCTGGAGTCCCGGGGCTGCACCGTCGCCGCAAACGCCTGCCCCCAATATGTGCCCCTGGCAGAGCAGGGCCGCGTGCAGCCGGAGGATCCTCTGGTCAAGGCGCTCACGGCGGAGTACCTGGCCCCCATCCGGGAGGCGGGGGTGGACACCCTGATCCTGGGCTGCACCCACTTCCCCTGGTTCAGCGAGGTCATCGCCGCCTATATGGGCGAGGGCGTGGAGCTGGTGAACTGCAGCGCCGCCGCCGCGGAGACCCTGGCCGGGATGATCGGCGTCGGGGACCGCAGGGAGGGCGGCCGTCTGGAGATCCGGGTCAGCGGGGACCCGGTTCCCTTCGCTCCCCTGGCGGAGCGGTTTTTGCAGGAAAAAGACCTGCGGGTCCAAAAGGCCCGCACGATCTGAAGGAAAGGAACCATATGAAAGACGTACTCATCTCCATCACCGGCAGCCAGCACGCCCCGGGAGAACCCCCGGTGATGAACGGGGACAACACCATCCAGCTGGTCACCGACGGGCACTATCAGTTCGGAGAAGGCAGCTGCTGGCTGAGCTACCATGAAAGCCCCCTCACGGGCATGGAGGGCACCACCACCACCTTCCTGGTGAAGGACGACCTGGTGACCATGGTCCGCAAGGGCGCCGTAAACGGAGAACTGAAATTCCAGAAGGGGGAGCGCCACTGCTTCCTGTACAATACCCCCTTCGGTGGCATGACCATGGGCATCCGCACCCAGAAGCTCAAAACCAACCTGGGGGAGCACGGGGGCAGCATGGACATCACCTATACCGTGGACATGAACGACGTCCCTCTGGGCAAAAACGTGTTCCAGATCGACGTGAAAGAAGTTCCGGATTCGGATAAAGGAGAAGAAAACCCATGACCAGTATGATCGAAGCGGCCCGGGAGCAGATCGACGCGCTGCTGAATAAAGCCTATGCCGCGGCGGCGGAAAAGGGCGTCCTCCCTGCCGGCGCTCAGCTGAACGGGAAGATCGAGATCCCCAAGGATACGAAAAACGGAGATTACGCCTGCTCCTACGCCATGGGCAGCGCCAAGGCCCTGGGCATGGCTCCCCGGAAGCTGGCGGAAGCCCTGACGGCAGAGCTGGACCTGGCGGGCAGCTGGTTCGATTCCGTGGAGACAGCCGGTCCCGGCTTTCTGAATTTCCGTCTGGGCGGCGCCTGGTACGCCGGCGTGCTGGAGGATATCCGCCGCCAGGGTCCGGCCTACGGCCAGGTGGACGAGGGCCACGGCCGCCGGGTGATGGTGGAATTCGTCTCCGCAAACCCCACGGGCACCATGACCGTGGGCAACGCACGGGGCGGCGTCCTGGGCGACGCCATGGCCTCCATTCTGGAGCGGGCGGGTTGGAAGGTCTGGCGGGAGTTCTACGTGAACGACGCCGGCAACCAGGTGGCTCTCTTCGCCCGGAGCGTGGAAGCCCGGTACATCCAGCTCATCCGGGGCGAGGACGCGGTGGAGTTCCCGGAGGACGGGTATCATGGGGACGATATCCGGGAGCTGGCCCGGCTCTTCCGGGAGCAGTACGGGGATTCCTGGCTGGACCGGGACCCGGAGGAACGCCGGGAGGAGATGCAGAAATTCGGCATCTCCTACAACATCCGGAAGATGAAGGCGGACCTGGAGCGCTACGGCATTGTCTACGACCAATGGTTCCTGGAATCCTCCCTGCATGAGAGCGGCTACGTGGCGGAGACCGTGGAGCTGCTGGAAAAGGCCGGGTACACCTATGAGAAGGACGGGGCCCTCTGGTTCAGGCTCACGGATCTGGGAGCGGAAAAGGACGAGGTCCTGCGGCGCAGCAACGGATTCTACACCTACTTTGCCGTGGATATGGCCTACCACCGGAACAAGTTTATCGCCCGGGGCTTCGACAAGGTCATCAACGTATGGGGGGCGGATCACCACGGCCACGCCATCCGCTTCGCCAAGAGTCTCCCCGCCCTGGGGATCGAGCCGGACCGGCTCCATTTCCTGCTGATGCAGCTGGTGAACCTGATCCGGGACGGGAAGCCCGTGCGCATCTCCAAGCGCACCGGCAAGGCCATCGCCCTCAGCGACCTGCTGGACGAGGTCTCCCGGGACGCCTGCCGTTTCTTCTTCAACGCCAAGCCGGATACCCACCTGGATTTCGACCTGGATCTGGCCGTCCGGCGGGACAGCGAGAATCCCGTGTATTATGTGCAGTACGCCCATGCCCGGATCTGCAGTCTGCTGACTGCCCTGGCCCGGGAGGGCCATCCCGTGCCCGGCCCCGGGGAGGCGGATCTGCGCCTGCTCACGGACCCCACGGAGCTGGAGCTCATCAAGCAGCTCTCCCTCCTGCCGGAGGAGATCCGTCAGGCGGCCCGGGGTTACGACCCCTCCCGCATCAACCGGTATCTGACGGAGCTGGCCGCCCGGTTCCACCGCTTCTACACCGCCTGCCGCATCCGGGATGCGGAGCCCGGTCTCCTGGAGGCCCGGCTGGTGCTGGCGGATACGGTGCGGGCCGTGCTGGCAAACGCCCTGGGACTCCTGGGCATTTCCGCGCCGGAAAAAATGTAAGCGGTTCCGACCCGGACCCGCTCTGCCGGGCTTCGCTTCGGGAAGAATGAACCCTTACCGGAACAGCAACCGCACGCTCATCCCCGCGGCCAGAAAACCGACCAGATCGGCAGCCAGGGCCGCGGGGATCACTTTGCCCGAACGCCGGATCCCGGCGGCGCCGAAATACACCCCCAGCACATAGAAGGTGGTCTCCGTACCCCCCAGCATCACGGCGGCGATCCGCCCGGTGAGGGAATCCGGCCCCGCCTCCCGGATGATCGTGCTCCCCGCCGCCATGGCGCCGCTTCCGCTGAGGGGACGGAGCAGGAGCAGGCCCACCGTTTCCCGGGGGATCCCCAGCTGATTCAGCCCCGGCCCCAGAAGGGACGCCAGGGCGTCCAGGGCCCCGCTGGCCCGGAGCATGG
>JAFZVM010000132.1 GCA_017617795.1 Oscillospiraceae bacterium | reverse complement strand
GATGGTCCCGCGGGATCTGTTATGCAGGGAAAAGCTTACTTCTTCTGCAGCTTCTTGCTGGGATCGATCCAGTCCAGATCGTCCCGGGCCTTGCCGAAGGGCTCGGCGTCCTCGGGGGTGGCCCACATGGGCATGGGGGGCTCCTTGCCGCTCTTCCGGGCCTCTTCCATGGCCTTCATCATTTCCGCCCGGCGCTTGGCGGCGATCTCGTCCCGCTGGGCCCGGGTGAGGGTGTAATTCTCGATGGTCTCGTTCAGACCGCGGAGCTGGGCGGCCCGGCCGTCGGGATTATGGTCGGGCAGGCAGATGACCCGCTCGTTCTCGATGGCTTCCTTCAGGATCTCGCCCAGCTCTACGGGGTCGATGCCCGTGGCATGGATGGCCCTGAGGGACGCCATGGTCTTGTCATTTACCCGGTAGCCGGTGTTCTTCAGGTTGGCGGGGCGGAACTTCTCCGCGTTGCCGATGTTGGAATTGATGTTGCCCGGGCAGAGGACGGTGGCGCCGGAGCCGTAGGGCCGCAGAGCCTCGTCATAGGAGTACATCAGGTTGTTCACGGCGGCCTTGGCGGCGCTGTAGGGGCCGGTGCCGGAGCCGGACATGAAGGCGCCCATGGAGGAGGTGGTGGCCACCCAGAACTCGGTCTTGTGGGCATAGGCCTTGATCATCCGGGGGACGAAAATCAGCAGGCCGTTCACCACGTGGTTCAGGCAGACGCCCATGACCCAGTCAAAGTCGTCGAAGGTGGAGGCTTCGATGGGGCCGAAGGAGTTGACGCCCGCGGTCTGGATGAGCAGGTGGGGAGGACCGCCGAAGACCTCTTCGATCTTGTCCGCGCAGCGGGTGTAGTCCGCACGGTCGGTCAGGTCCACCTTGATGGCCAGGATGTCCTTCTCGGGGATGCCGAAGGCGATGAGCTCCTTCACGGCGTTGTCCAGGGCGTCCTGCCGCACGTCGCCGATGGCGACCTTCATGCCCTCCCGGCCGAAGACCTTGGCCTGGCCGAGACCGGCGCCGGAAGCGCCGCCGGAGACGAATACGATCTTGCCTTTAAAATCTCTCATAATGCTTCTCCTTTTTATGACTCGCCCCGGAGCCCGACATAAGCGGGTCCGGGGCGAATGAACTGATTTAGATATGGATGCAGGCCTGGAACGCCTGGTTGACGGCCTCGGAGATGGTGCCGGCCTTGTTGTTGCAGTCGCCCACGATGACCACATTGCTCTCGGGGGCGCTGTGCCGCAGGGAATCCACCACGTTCAGCCGCGGCCGGATGCCCATGGCCAGAAGCACGGTGTCGGCCTTGATCTCGCTGAGCTCGCCGGTCTTGGCGTCCTTCACCACGACGCAGTCGTCCTTGATCTCCGCCAGGGCGGTCTCGTACTTGATCTCCACGTCGTAGTCCTTCAGGGCCTTCATGAGATCCATGCTGCCCCGGCTCCGACGCATGGAGGCCATGGGAGCCAGCATCTCGATGACGGTGATCTTCCGCTTGGTGCCGGAGGTGTTGGGGGCGGTGAGGGGGCTGCCGAAGGCGATGGTGTCCTTGGGATCCCGGGCCGGGACCTTGCCGGGCTCCTCGCCGTCATGAGCGAAGTCCAGAGCGGCTTCCAGACCCACCTGGCCGGCGCCGACGATGACGATGTCCTTGCCGCCCTTGCTGAGGTCCGCCTCGGCGTCGGGCGCCCACTGAACGTGAGGCTTGTTGATGCCGGGGATGCTCTTGGGGATGATGGGCTCCGCGCCCACAGCCAGAACGATGGCGTCGTAGTTGCCCAGATCCAGCATCTCCTTGGTGGCTTCGGTGTTCAGCAGGATCTTGGCGCCGCGGGCTGCGCACTGCTGGGCGGTATGCCGCATCCACTTGAGGTAATCCCGGACGTCGATCTTGAAGTAGGGCACGGCCGCGCCGACCACGTTGCCGCCCAGATGGTCGCTCTTTTCGTACAGGGTGACGTCATGGCCGCGGTCCAGCAGGGTCTGCATGGCCTGGATGCCGCCGGGGCCGCCGCCCACGATGGCGACTTTCTTCTTCTTGGCGGCCTTATGTACGATGCCGTCCTTGATCTCGCCGGTCATGGCGGAGATGGGGTTGATGGCGCAGTAGATGGGCTTGGGGATCATCAGGTGGTTCATGCAGGTGTTGCAGCGCAGGCAGGGACGCCGGTCCTCAGGCCGGTTCTCCGCGTACTTGTTGGGCATATCCGGGTCGGCCATGAGGGGACGGCACATGGACACGAAGTCCGCCCAGCCGTTGGCGATGATCTCCTCGGCGTAGTCCAGGCTCATGATGGAGCCCACGGTGTTCACCAGCAGATCGGGGTAGGCCTTCTTGATGTCCCGGGCGTAGTGGACGTTGAAGCCGTGGTCCATCAGGTAGTTCTGGCACCAGTTGTTGAAGTAGGCCATGTTGAAGTCGCTGTGGAGGCCGGCGGAGACGTGGAGGATGTCGATGTGATCCTTCAGGTAGCCGATGAGCTCCAGGGTCTCGTCAAAGTGCATGCCCTCCGGGGCGATCTCGTCGGCGGAGATGCGGAACTCGATGACGAAGTCCTCGCCGCAGTGACGGCGGATGGAGTCGCAGACCTCGATGGCGAAGCGGGCGCGGCCCTTGGTGTCGCCGCCGTACTCGTCGGTGCGCTTGTTGTACAGGGGGCTGGTGAACTGGCTGATGAGGTTGCCGTGGCCGCCGTGGACCAGGACGATGTCCATGCCGGCTCTCTTCATCTGGCCCGCGGCCGCGCCGTATTTTTCAATGGTCTCGTGGATCTTCTCCTTGGTCATCTCGATGCAGGGGTGGGGCTCCCGGTTGTTCATCTGGGCGGCCCGGCGCTCGTTGTCGGAGATGCGGGGAGAGGAGGAATAGGGCCAGTGGCCCACGGTCTCGTACCGGGTATTTTCGCCGTTGTGGTTGATCTCAAAGGAGGCGTGGCAGGCGTACTGCTTGCCCATGTCCGCGTACCAGGTCATGGGGAGGACGCCGTTGGGGTTGGCGAGGTTCAGCTGGAAGGCCTCGTCCTTGCACTCGGTGATGTCGATGGAGCAGTTGCCCACGTACAGGGTGCAGACGCCGCCCCGGGCGAACATGCGGAACCAGTCCACGAAATCATGGGTGACGAGTCCGTCCGCGCTGGCGAGGTTGGGTGAGGGGGGTGCCAGGGTGATGCGGTTTTTGAAGTCGATCCCCCGGATGCGGATGGGTGCAAAAACGTGAGAGTATCTGGAGCCCATGGTGATCATCCTTTCCTTTATTTGTTCTGTCTAATTACTTCCATGAATGTATATGGTGTGTACCATACATTGTACAGGATTTATCCCGAAAGTACAAGAGCTAATCTGCATTTCCGGGGAGCAGGGGAATATCTCCCAGATTCACGGACTTCTCCAGCCGGATGCGGTCGAAGCGCTTGTATTCCCGGCCGGGGGCGTGGACCACCAGGTCGTAAATGCCCATGGGCAGATCCCGGAACCAGAAGTCCCCGAATTCGTCGCTGACGGCCTCCCAGGTCCTGCCCCCGTTGGTGAGGAGGCACCGGGCGCCGATGATGACCTCCTTCTCCGCCGGATCGTACAGGGTGCCGCCGATGAAGCGGCCGGGGATATTCCGGTAATGGATCCGGGGGAAGCAGCCCGACTCGGGCTGCAGGACCTCCGCCCCCAGAAGGTCGTCCTTCAGCTCTTCCTCCTCCCCGAAGCGGATGGCCTCCGTGGGGCAGGCCTCCACGCACCGGGGCAGCTTCGCCCCGTGATCCAGAAGGTGGGCGCAGCCGGTGCACTTCTGGGCGATGTTCAGCTCCGCGTTCATGAAGATGGCCCCGTAGGGGCAGGCGGCCTTACAGGCGCCGCAGCCGGTGCAGGCGTCGGGGTCGATAAGCACCAGCCCGTCCTCCCGCCGCCGGATGGCCTCCGCGGGGCAGACCTTCATGCATTCGGCGGAGCGGCAGTGATTGCAGAGCCGGGGAACGTAGTGGATCTTCACCTTGGGCAGGGTGCCCTCCACTTTTTCCTCCACCCGGATCCAGAACTGGCCGATCCGGGGCTGGGGGGCTGCATAGGGGCGCCAGTCGTTTCCCACATGCTCGTCCTTGCAGGCCAGCTGGCAGTTGTAGCAGCCGCTGCACTTGGATATATCGATCACAAAGGCCTTTGCCATTTCCGCTTCCTCCCCCGTCCCGGTGGGGACAGTCTGTTTGATCATTATACACCGGATCCCCCGGCGATGCAATGAAAAGCGGGCGGGGTCCCGGCTTCCCGCTGCGCCGGATCTCAGGCGTCCCGCTGCGTCCCGGAGGAGAACGGCTTCCTTGCGAGATAGAGAACGTAGGTGTCTTCAAACACCACTTTCCCGCCGTTTTCCGCCACCGCGTTCCTGAGTCCGTCAAAGAACGGCGTCCTGTAGGGCTCCGGGATCACGATATGATCGCAGTGGGTCCCGCAGAAGGAGACGTATTCGTCCGGATCCATCTCGCGCCTGCCGAAAAAATCCCGTCTTTCGAAATCCTCGTAACCATAGCATACAGCCCGATCATACCGGAAGCCGCCGTGGGTATAGGGCGTTTCCGGCTTGAAGTACCGGTCATAGACCTTCTGGATCTCGGCGTAGAGTTCCTCGTTGGGCGTTTTGTAATCCCCCTTGGTCAGCATCATGGCCAGGGCGCCCCCGGGCTTCAGAAGCGCGAAGGTCTTGGAAAAGGCGACCTCCTCCGGGATCCACTGGATCGTTGCCGCCGAATAGATCAGGTCGAATCTGCGGTCTCCGAAATCATGGGTGATGAAATCATCGTTCACGATGTGAAAATTAGGGAATCGGCCGTACTTTTCCTTCATCTTGGCAAAAAGGTGCTCCCCCAGCTCGATGGCATGATACTCGCACCCGGTTTCCAGGATCGGATCCGTCGCCTGTCCGGTCCCCGGGCCGATCTCCAGAACGGTTTTGTCCGGCCCGATCCCCGCGTATCCGATCAGGGAGTCGAACAATTCCGGGCTGTATCGCGGTCTGAACCGGTCGAACTGCTCGGGGATCGTATCAAATACTTTTCGGAATTCCATTCCCGTCGGTCATCTCCTTTCGGAACCCTTGCTTCAGCCCTCCAGCAGATAGTATACGGGCATCAGATCCGCCGCGGGGGCGCTGGTCAGGAGCCAGCTTTCCTGCCGGGGGAATTCGTCCGTGGACAGGGTGGGGGTCCGCTTCATTCCCAGGATGGACCGGAAATCATCTTCCGGAAGCTGGATCACTGCCAGCTCATCCCCGGCGGTACGGTACAGCAGGATCTTCTCCCCGTGGGGGAAGGTCATGGCCAGGCCCAGGTCCGCCGTGGGAACGCCGCCCTCCGGCAGAGCCTCCGGATCGGCGTCGGGCAGGGCCGCCCCCTGGACGGGGTGGGCGGACTGGAAGCTGCACAGGTACACCGGCCGCCAGTCTTCCGGCTCAGCCCCGGTCCAGCCCAGGTCGGAGAGGGCAAGGGGCCGGCCATCCAGCTGAAAGCCTCCGGGCACCGGGACCAGCTTCCCGGTGTGGAACAGGTCCCGCAGGGTCTCCAGAGCGGTCTCATACTTCCGCTGTCCAGCCGCCAGCTGCTCCAGCGCCGCGGCGCGGCCTGCGGCGATCTCCTCCGGGTCCGGGAGATATCCCGCCGGGATGCCCGCCGTGTATTCCTCCAGCACCTGGGCAACCTCCGCCTCCCCCACAGCCAGGTAGGAGGTGAGGAGCTCCCGGGCGGCGCCCTCCTCAATGGCCCTTCGGAAGGCTTCCGTGAACCCGGGGCCCAGGGCCGCCTCGGATGCGGGGGGAAGGTCCTCGACGCCGTACAGCGCCAGTCCCCGGGAGATGCGCAGAACGCTCAGATCCAGAAGGTCCGGGAGCATGGAGGGCACGGTGACGCTGAGCAGGGCCTCGTCCTGCCCCGCCCGGAGGGTCACCCCCTCCGCTCCGTATGCCCCGGGGCTGATCACGTAGGACCGCACCAGATCCGGCTGCCCCAGCCGCTGGGCCAGCTTTTCCGCGGAGACCCGGAGCAGGGGACCGATATACACCGCTTCCGGGGTGATCCGCAGCCCGTCCCCCTCTTCCTCCAGCGCGCACCGCAGCTGCAGAGGCAGATGCAGGAAACCCAGGGCCCGCAGGCGCAGGCTCACCCGGGCCTCCTCCGGCTGCAGGGAAAAGCCCAGCTCCTCCAGCTCCGGCTTTACCAGGCCCGAAGGGGCGTATTGGGACAGGAGCTCCTCCGGGGGGCAGTATTCCAGCAGCAGGGAATACAGGTCCGCCTTGTCCAGACGCACCGTCAGTTCTCCCGCTTCGGAGAATTCCGCATAGTCGAAGGGGTATTCGTTCTCCGCCGCCAGGGTCCGGTAGTCGTCCCAGGGGAAGGCGGCGAACTGCAGATAGATCCAGGGCAGAGCCAGGATCGCCAGGATCAGCAGGATGAGAACAAGGGCGAGAAGGGGACGGCCTCCCCGTTTGGTTCCGGACATGGCAGTTACCTCAAAAGAAAGATTCAGCGCGCCGCACCCTTTTGGTGCCGTGCGCCGGACGGATCGTTTGGATACAGAAAGAGCCGGGGCTGTACGCCCCGGCTCATTATGGCATGGGTACGGGTGGTTTGTCAATCGAGGAGCTTCGCCGGAACCGCTTGAAAAGCGCGGCGATCGCCAGAATGGCGACCAGGATCCCGATGACCAGCTTGCCCAGCCGCATACGGAAACTGCTCTGGACCGAGGTGATCTGGTTGATGGGGATGCTTTCCTGGTGGGAGCCCAGGGGAATGAATCCGAGGATCGTGTTCGGGTCCTTCAGCTTGACGAAATTCTGATCCGCGCCGATCTCGCCCTTCAGATAGAATGTCAGCAGAGACTGGACATAGGTGATGGTGTCCATGGATGCGCTTCCTCCTCAGTCAGTCAAAAGTTAAATATTCTCTTTTGTTTATACCAAAATATACATGAAAAAAGTCAATGATCCGATCTGTGCGGAGCTTTGCTGCGGCATGAGCGGATTTCGAATAAAAACGGTACGATCCCCAAACAGGAAGACCGTACCGTTATGTCATTTGCACGGAGTCTCAGTGGGTGCCGCGGACGATGCGGACGCCCCGTTCCTCCAGCCAGTCGGCGGCCTCCGTGATGGTGCGGCACTCCTTCTTGTCCTCCCCATGGCGGGTGCAGACTCCCAGGTGGCAGACCTCGGCCCCTTCCGAGACCATCCGCTCCAGCTTTTCCCGGAAGCCCTCGTCGATCCCCTTGCCGCAGCCGTTGCACCGGGCCATGGCCACCAGCTCCAGGGGAGTATCCCCGTATTCCGCAAAGTGCCGGGATCTGGTATTGAAAGCCTTGAGACAGGCCGCTCCGGCGCAGACGTCGTTGGCCATCAGGCAGTTGAGTATGGCGATCTTCATTCCGACCCCTCCTTCAGGATACTGTGGAAAAGAACGTAACGTTGAGCTTGCCGCTTACCGGGTGGCGGGAGACGGAGCAGTCCACCTCGTAGACCTCCCGGATGAGCTGCTCGGTGATGACCTCCTCCGTGCTGCCGTGGGCGACGATGCGCCCGTCCTTGAGCACGTACACGTAGGAGCAGTACATCAGAGTGAGGTTCAGGTCGTGGAGCGCCGCCAGGACCCCCACGCCCATGGACTTCACCACGTCCATGATCTGGATCTGGTATTTGATATCCAGGTGGTTCGTGGGCTCGTCCAGGATGAGCATCTCCACCTGCTGGGCCAGGGCCCGGGCCAGGATGATCCGCTGCTTTTCGCCGCCGGACAGGGTGGTGAAGCTCCTGTCCCGGAAATCCAGCATATCCACCCGGCGCAGGGCGTCTTCCGCGATGCGGTAGTCCTCCTCCGTATCCCGGTCGAAGGCCCGCTTGTGGGGGGCCCGGCCCATGAGCACCATTTCCTCCACGGTGAAGTCGAAGCTCAGATTGTTGAACTGGCTCACGACCCCCATGCGCTTTGCGGTTTCCCGGTGGCTCAGAGTGCGGATGTCCGCGCCGTCTATGTACACCACGCCGCCGGAGGGCTTGAGTACGCGGTAGATGCTTTTCAGCAGCGTGGTCTTGCCGCTGCCGTTGGGGCCCAGGAGCCCCACGAAGGCGTTGTCCCGCACCTGCAGGGACGCCTGCTTCACGATCTCCTTCCGGGAGAGGGTGACGGATACTTCCCTTGTTTCCAGTTCCATCAGTCTTTCCCTCCGAATCCGTAAGACCTTCTCACCATCATATACACGAAGATCGGCGCGCCGATGGCGGAGGTAATGACGCCCAGGGGGATCTCCGTATTTGCGATCAGGACCCGGGCCACCACGTCGGCCCAGATCAGGAAGATCCCGCCGGAAAGGGCGGCCAGGGGCAGGAGGAACCGGTGGTCGGAGCCTGCGAAGCCCCGGACGATATGGGGGATCATCAGGCCCACGAAGCCCACGATGCCGCAGGTGCACACCGCCACGGCGGAGAGCAGGGAGGTGACGATCATGTAGATCCTGCGGCGTTTGCTCAGGTCCACCCCCAGGGTGATGGCCGCTTCATCACCCAGCAGGAGGGTGTTCAAGGTCCGCAGCTGGGTGAGGAAAAACAGCAGCCCCGCAGCCGTCAGGATGCCGGGGAGCAGGAGCTTGGGCCACCGGGCGGAGACCATGCTGCCCAGGAGCCAGTAGGTGACGGTCTTCATGTTCTCCGCGTCCTTGCCCACGTAGACCATCATGTTGGTAAAGGCGCTGCACAGGCTTCCCACAACGCAGCCTGCCAGGACCAGCTTGGCTGAGGTGAGCCGGCCGCCCCCCATATGGGCCAGGAGCATCACCAGCGCCATGGCGCCCAGGGCGCCGATAAAGGCCCAGAAGGCCGTGCCCATAGTGGCCAGCACCCCGGTGAAAATGGCCGAAGCGCCGATCATGATGGAAAAGGTCGCTCCCAGGGAGGCGCCGGAGGAGATGCCCAGGATATAGGGATCCGCCAGAGGATTCTGTACCGTGGCCTGCATCACCACGCCGCAGGTGGACAGGAGTATCCCAATGAGCGCCCCCATCAGGACCCGGGGCATCCGCAGGTTCCAGACGATCTCATACATGGTGCCGGAGGACAGAAATTTCTCCTCCCCGATGCGGATGTGGGTGAGCTGGTACAGTACGATCCGGTATACGTCGGAGAGGGAGACCTTCACCGCGCCGATGGTCACGGCGGCCAGGATGGAAAGGATGAACGCGGCCAAAAAGACCAGGATCGCCGCGCCCAGCATGGCGTGTCTCGGGTTCAGTCGCTTTTTCAAAACAGCGCTCCCTTCAAAAAACGGAAGGGGCAGACGGAATGACCGGCTGCCCCGTTTCGAATGGGGGATCAATCCCCGTACATGAAGTTGAACATGGTCTCCACGGAGGGCACCATGCGGATGCCGCCGCCGTACACGTCCGTGAGGTTGATGGCCATGACCTTGCCGTTGGCCACCGCAGTGACCTCAGCCAGGGAAGCCTCGTCCATGATGGTGGCGATGGCCTTGGCCTTGGACTCCTCGGGGGTCAGCTCCTCCTCGTCCATGTAGTCCACGATGATCACGTCGGGGTTCAGGTTGATGATGTCCTCCAGGGAGAGGTCGCCGCCGTCGGGCAGAGCATACTCCGCGCCGGCAGCCACCACCAGGGCGCCGGTGAGGGTGTTGGAGCCCCAGCAGTAGAAGGTGCCGCCGAAGGGCTCGATGATGATGGCGGTATAGGGGTGTTCCACGCTCTCCACCTTTTTGGCGATCTTGTCCATCATGGCATGGGCTTTATAGATGTAGGTGCCCGTCTTGTCCTCGATGTTGAAGATCTTGCCGATGTCCGCGATATCCTGCAGCACGGTCTCCAGATTCCGTTCGGGAGCGGTGTTGTTGGAGCAGCGGAGGATCATGGTCCCCACGCCCAGATCGTGCCATTCGGAAACGTCGCCCAGCTGGTTCTCCGCAAAGGCGCTGCGCCAGCCGAAGATGAAATCGGGCTCCAGGGCCAGAACGACCTCCTTGGAGGGGTAGCCCTTGACGGTCAGCTCCTTGCCCGCGGCCTTCAGGGCGTCGTACTGGGCCTGCAGGTCCTCCCGTATGGTGCCGTCCAGATAGGCGGTGCCGGCGATGTACTCGTCCAGCCCGAAGTAGAGCATCATCTCGGTCTGGGTCTGGTTGGTGCAGATCACCTTCTGGGGGCACTGTTCAAAGGTGACCTCCACCGGTTCCTTGGCGTAGTTGTAGGTGCTGATGGTCACGGGGTAGTGTACGGGGGTGTACCCGTCTCCGTACATGAAATCGAACATGGTCTCCACAGAGGGCACCATGCGGATGCCGCCGCCGTACACGTCCGTGAGGTTGATGGCCATGACCTTGCCGTTGGCCACCGCGGTGACCTCCGCCAGGGCGGGCTCGTCCATGATGGTGGCGATGGCCTTGGCCTTGGATTCCTCGGGGGTCAGGTTCTCCTCGTCCATGTAGTCCACGATGATCACGTCGGGGTTCAGGTTGATGATGTCCTCCAGGGAGAGGTCGCCGCCGTCGGGCAGGGCGTACTCCGCGCCGGCAGCCACCACCAGGGCGCCGGTGAGGGTGTTGGAGCCCCAGCAGTAGAAGGTGCCGCCGAAGGGCTCGATGATGATGGCGGTATAGGGATCGTCCACGCTCGCCACCTTTTCGGCGATCCGGTCCATGAGGGCATGGGCTTCGGCGATATAGTCGTCGGTCTTGTCCTCAATGTTGAAGATCGCGCCGATGTCCGCGATGTCCTGCAGCACGGTCTCCAGGTTCCGCTCGGGGGCGGTGTTGTTGGAGCAGCGGAGGATCATGGTCCCCACGCCCAGATCGTGCCATTCGGAAACGTCGCCCAGCTGGTTCTCCGCAAAGGCGCTGCGCCAGCCGAAGATGAAATCGGGCTC
>JAFZVM010000131.1 GCA_017617795.1 Oscillospiraceae bacterium | reverse complement strand
TTCGCCGTCATGAGCTTCCGGGAGAACCGCTGGGGCGGCATCGTCAGTCAGGGCCTGGGCACCAGCATGCTCCAGATGGGGAACATCGTGAAAAATCCCAGGGTCTGGATCCCCCCCACCCTCTGCTCTGCCATCACCGGCCCCATCGCCACCTGTATCTTCCGGATGCAGATGAACGGTGCGGCGGTGAATTCCGGCATGGGCACCTGCGGTCTCTGCGGTCCCATCGGCGTGTGGACCGGCTGGGCCTCCGACGTGGCTTCCGGAGCGAAGGCCGCCGTCACCGCCATGGACTGGATCGGCCTGGCGCTGGTAGCCATCGTGCTTCCCGCCGTCCTCACCCCTCTGCTGGCATGGCCCCTGCGGAAATGGGGCTGGATCAAAGACGGAGATCTGAAACTCGACTAAGATACCTCCCGCCCGGAGCCGATGATGCTCCGGGCGGGAAATTTTCTCTTGACAAATACGGGATATGCGCTATAATGGTACATGTTCCGCGGGCGTAGCTCATTTGGCAGAGCGCCACCTTGCCAAGGTGGAGGTAGCGAGTTCGAATCTCGTCGCCCGCTCCAAAACGGAAATCCTGTCGACGAATGTCGATGGGATTTTTTCTTTGTATTCTTCTTTTTTCAGTTTTCAGTCTTCAATATTCATTGACAGCGGCAGGATTGTCAAATGAATACTGAGAACTTAAGAATGAATCACTGTCTGATGGTCAGTGCGTCGGTAAAAGCTGCGGGTGCTCCATCGCGGCGTATGGAGCGGATCCTCTTTGCGCATACTTGATGCAAAGAGGTGAGAAGAATTGATCGAAAAGGATACGGTGCGGCTGCTGCGGGAATGTGATTCCGGCATCCGCATGGGAGTGGACTCCATTGAGGACGTACTGAAAGCCCTCCAGGCAGGCCCGCTGCATAAGCTGCTCTCTGACTGTCGGGACCGGCACGAGGCGCTGGGACGGGAAACGGACGCTCAGCTCCGGCGTTTCAAAGATGAGGGGAAATCCCCCAACCCCCTGGTAAAGGGCATGTCCCGGATGAAGACCGGCATGAAGATGAACATGGAGGACGCCGCCCACGCCGCGGCGGATCTGATCACCGACGGCTGCAACATGGGGGTGAAGTCCCTCAGCCGCTATCTGAACCAGTACGCCGCGGCGGACGAGACCTCCAAGGATATTGCCAAGCGGCTCATCGGTCTGGAGGAACAGCTGGCGAAGGACGTGCGCCCCTGGCTGTAAACGCCTGTATTCCCAGCGGATCCCATCGTCGGCATGAGCTTCCCCCGGTGTACCGGAAAGGCAAATTCGGCTTTTCCCTTGCCAACGGGCGCAGATGCGGGTAATATGATATCTGCGCCTGGAAGGAGGAGACCGAGATGGAAAAGCCGGATATCTTCGACCGCATCATGAGCTGGCGGGTCCTGCGTCCGCTCCAGCCTTTATACCGCAAATACAAGGAGCCCCTGCTGTACCTTTTCTTTGGGGGACTCACTACCGTTCTGAGCATCTTCCTGTACTGGCTCTTCGCCCATCCTCTGGGCCTGGATCCGCTGATCGCCAACATCATATCCTGGATCCTCTGCGTGGCCTTCGCCTACGTGACAAACCGCACCTGGGTCTTTGCGGACAAGGCGCATACGCCCGCGGGCATCCTGCGGGAGGCGGCCTCCTTCACAGCCGGGCGGCTGGCCACCCTGGGTCTGGAGGAGCTGATCCTCTGGCTGGGGATCACGGTGCTGGGGCTGAACGACGTGGCGGTGAAGATCGTCGCCCAGGTGCTGGTCATCCTGGGGAATTACCTCATCAGCAAGCTCCTGGTCTTCCGAAAGCAATAGACCTTTCTCTGCCCGAAGCGGATGCTTCGGGCAGAGCCCTTTTTCCGGCAGGATTTGTCCGCCATAAGGCTTGCAATTCCCTTTTCGAGGCTGTATAATACTTCGGTTTTTACAGGCCCAGCCAAAAGAAGGAAGGAACGATCCCATGGAACTGCGCAATATCGCGATCATCGCCCACGTCGACCACGGCAAGACCACCCTGGTGGACGAAATGCTCCGCCAGAGCGGCGTCTTCCGGGATAATCAGGTCGTTGCGGAACGGGTCATGGACTCCGGCGACCTGGAACGGGAACGGGGCATCACCATACTGGCCAAAAATACCGCCATTCATTACGGCGACACCAAGATCAATATCGTGGACACCCCGGGACACGCGGACTTCGGCGGAGAAGTGGAACGGGTGCTGAAGATGGTAAACGGCGTCATCCTGCTGGTGGACGCGGCGGAGGGGCCCATGCCCCAGACCCGCTTCGTGCTGAGCCATGCCCTGGCCCTGGGCCATCGGGTGATCGTGGTCATCAACAAGATCGACCGGCCGGACGCCCGGATCCATGAGGTGATCGACGAGGTGCTGGAGCTGCTCCTGGACCTGAACGCCACGGACGACCAGCTGGATTCCCCCATGCTTTTCTGCTCCGCCCGGGCGGGCACCGCATCCTTCTCCCCGGATGCGGAGGGCACGGATCTCCGGCCCCTGTTCGAGACCATCCTGGAGTATATCCCCGCGCCGGAACAGGATGCGGAGGCGCCGCTGCAGATGCTGGTCTCCTCTCTGGATTACAACGACTATGTAGGCCGCATCGCCATCGGCCGCATCGAACGGGGCACCCTGCGGCAGAACCAGGAGATCCTGGTGCTGAACGCGGAGGATCCGGACACCCATACCAAAGCCAAGGCCGTCAGCCTGTACGTCTTCGACGGGCTGAACCGGAAGCCGGTCACCGAGTGCTCCGCCGGGGACATCGTCGCTCTCAGCGGCATCGGGGACGTGACCATCGGGGACACCATCTGCACCCCTTCCGCGCCGGAGCCCCTGCCCTTTGTGAAGATCTCCGCCCCCACCATGGAGATGACCTTCTCCGTGAACGACAGTCCCTTTGCGGGCACGGAGGGCAAGTTCGTCACCTCCCGGGCCATCCGGGACCGGCTGTACCGGGAGACCCTGAAGGACGTATCCCTGAAGGTGAGCGACACGGACAGCACCGACAGCTTCAATGTGGCCGGCCGGGGCGAAATGCATCTGAGCATCCTCATCGAGACCATGCGCCGGGAGGGCTATGAATTCCAGGTCTCTCCCCCCCGGGTGCTCACCCGGGTGGAGAACGGAGTCACCATGGAGCCTATGGAGGAGTGCGTCATCGATGTACCGGAAGCCTACGTCGGCGCGGTGATCGAAAAGATGAGCCAGCGGAAGGGCGAGCTGCAGGAAATGACCCCCCAGGGGGACCGGACCAAGCTCATCTTCCTCATCCCCTCCCGGGGCCTTTTCGGCTACCGGAACGAGTTTCTCACGGATACCCGCGGCGAGGGCATCATGGCCTCCGTCTTCCATTCCTACGCTCCCATGAAGGGGGAGATCCACCGCCGCAGCTCCGGTTCCCTCATCGCCTTTGAGACCGGGGAAGCCGTAGCCTACGGCATCTTCAACACCCAGGACCGGGGCACCATGTTCATCAGCCCCGGGGTAAAGGTCTATGGCGGCATGGTGGTGGGTTCCTGCCCCAAGCAGGAGGACATCGTCATCAACGTCTGCCGGAAAAAGCAGATGACCAATATGCGTGCCTCCGGCAGCGACGAAGCCCTGCGCCTGGTCCCGCCGCGGATCATGAGTCTGGAACAGTGCATGGAATTCCTGGCGGACGATGAGCTTCTGGAGGTCACCCCCAAATCCCTGCGCCTGAGGAAGCGGATCCTGGACCACGAGCGCCGGGCAAAGAGCATGTTCCGGAACAAAAAGAACTGACAGAAGATAAAATCAGCCTGCCGCAGAAAGCGGCAGGCCTTTTTCATATCTCGCCGGGGATCACAACGCCGGTTCCCGCCCTGCTCAGCGTGCCAGGAGCGCCGCTGCCTCCGATGCGGTCTCCCGGGCGAAGCGTTCCAGCAGCTCCGGGGGAAAAGCCGCCGACTGACTGTCTGCCGGGCTTTCCTCATGCTTGCGGACCAGCATCCGCCGGAACACCTCCAAGGCGGGCAGATCGATGGTCAGGCAGGTGCGCAGGGCGTTCAGATCGACCTCCAGCACATCCTCCATGGCCTTCCGGCTCCAGGGCCGGCTGTGGTAAAGGGCGTATCCCGCCCGGTGGCATTCCTTCCGGTACAGGGGGAACCAGTCCGTCTCCGGCGGCAGGGAGGCCCGATAGGCGGGGATGACCTCCGTATCCCAGCGCAGGTCCGCCAGGAGATGTACCAGCCACCCCGCCTCAAAGGGATCCTTCCTGTCCAGGCGGTCCGCCAGCCGGAGCAGCGCCTGATACCGGTCCGGTTCTCTCCGGAGATGGACGGCGTCCTTCTCCTCCCGGCGGCTGAGATAGTCCGGGGCCAGACTGCCCAGGCGAAACCGGGGCGTGTCTCCCCCGGGGATCTCCTGAGCCACCAGCAGATGGATCATTGCGGAAGGCATTCCGTTTCCTCCTTTCGGATCTCCCGGAGCAGCTCCTCCTCCCGCTTGCTGCAGGTGAACAGCAGGATCTGCCGTTCCCGTGACAGCTCCAGGAGCATTTCCAGCGCCCGCTTCGCCCGGGTATCGTCGTAGGTCAGCAAAACGTCGTCCAGGATCAGGGGGCAGGGATCCTCTTCCCCCAGGGCCAGGCGGCAGATGGCCAGACGGACCGCAAGGTAGACCTGGTTCTTCGTCCCCTCGCTGAGATATTCCAGGGACCGGGGCTCCAGGTCGTTCGCAGGCTGAACGGAGAAGCGCATCTCCCGATCAAAGTATATGCCGGTATACCGGCCACCGGTGAGGGTCTTCAGCAGCCGTCCCGCTTCCCGGCTCACCAGGGGAGAAAAGCGGCTCTGCATCTGTCTGCCCGCCTCCGCCAGCGCCTGTTCCGCCAGATCCAGGGCGGCATATTCCGCTTCCCCTGCGGCGATGGCGCTCCCCAGGGCTTCCGCTTCGGAAGCCAGGATCAGAGGATCCCCCAGCAGACCGTGCATGGTCTCCTCCCGGGTCAGGGCCCGCTCCGTATCCCGGAGGGAGATCTCCGTATCCCCCAGGCGGCGTTCCGCCTCCTCCCGGCTCATGCGGGTTTCCCCTTCCAGCTCCTCCGGTTCCTCCTCCATGGCGTCCGCCAGGGTCTCCGCCAGTCGCCGGGCGGCCTCCGCTCCGCTGCGGGCTTTCTCCAGCTCCGCCGCCAGGGCGTCGATCCGGTCCGCGGCGGTCATGGGATCCTCCTCCGCACCGCAGCGGGCAGTCTTTTTCATCTCTTCCAGGGCCGTGAGACATTCCGCCGTCTCCGCCTCGTCCGCCTTCAGCTGGCGTTCCAGCTCGGCGCAGCGGGCCTCCGCCCGATCCAGCTCGGTCTGCCGCTCCTGCCGAAGCGCCGCTTCCCGGCTTGCCGCCCTCCGGATCAGGAGGACGCCGGGGATCGCCAGCAGGATGAAGGCCAGCATCAGGTATCCCGCCCACACCGGCAAGCCGGGCAGCACCGGACGGACCAGAGTCAGAACGCCGAAAGCCACGATCAGAACGCCGAGAACGATCAGCGGGATCCCGGATCCCCTTCCGGGCTGCCGAGGGACCTGCTCCGGATCGGGCAGCTGCGCCGCTTCATCCCGGGCAGCCTGCAGCATATCCTCCATGGCCGCCCGGTCCTTCTCCGCTTCCTCCAGGCGAACCGCCGCCGCCCGGAGGGCGTCCGCCGTCTCACGGGTCCGGCCCGCCCGCTCTTCTTCCAGGCATACGGTCCTCTCTTCCAGTTCACGGGCTTCCAGCTCCGCTGCAGCCAGCCTGCGCCTGCGCTCCAGAAGGGCGTCCCGGCGGTGGCGCCGGAGCTCCAGCTTCAGCGCCTCCCGCTGCTCCTGCAGCCGGTCCCGATCCCTGCGCAGGCTATCCAGACGCTTCGTGCCGTCCTCCAGCCGTGCAAGGGCGCTTTTCTTCTCCTCCAGCGCCCGTTCCGCCTCCGGGATGGTCCCGCTCTGCCCCCGCCAGCGGCGCTTCCTCTGCCAGCGGCGCAGCCGTTCCTCCGCCTCCTTGGCGGAGCTCAGGTCCTCTCCGGAGGAGACCAGCCGCATCAGCCGCTTTTCCAGATCCCGGTCCGCGTCCACCCGCAGCTCTGAGCCGGAGAGGTAGGCGCTGCGCCGGAAGACCGGCTCGGATACCCCCAGGAGTTTCTCTCCCACGTCCGCTCCCTGGAGTTCCGGCAGCTTCTCCCCGGTGCCGGTGAGCACCGCGGTACAGGGGCCCATGGGCTTTCCCGCGCCGACGGCGCTGCGGGTGAGGGTGATCTCCTTGCCCGCCCAGACCAGATCCATGCGTCCCTGCATGGGGGAACCGGACCAGGGGAGATACCGGATCCGGTCCGGCAGGCTCCCCTGCTTTGACCGCTCCGAGGTGGAGATGCCGTAGAACATTGCCCGGATGAAGCGGCTCCAGGTGCTTTTTCCGCTTTCGTTCCCGGCCCGGAGGACGTTGAGACCGGGATGCAGCTCCAGCTCCGCCCCCTCCAGACCGCCAAATACCGCTTTCAGCTTTCGGAGTTCCATCTCACATGTCCTCCCGATATTCCAGAGCGGCCAGACCGTACCGGGCTGCCTGGGTGATCCGCTCCCGGGCTTCATCGTTCCCCGCCGCCGCGTACTGCTTCTTCAGGATGCGCAGGAAGGCCCCCCGGAGGGTATCCTCGTCGGCAGCCTGCCAGACCTCCCGGGTCAGACGGGTCTCATCCCGCAGGGTAAGGCTCCAGCACCGGTCCGCCAGGCTTTCCCGCAGTTCCTCCAGCCGGGGCTTCACTTCCCACTCTCCCTGTAGGGTCAGCCGCAGGATATCCCCTGCGCAGCCTTCGGGCAGGACGTCCAGGCAGGCCTTCTCCAGGCTCTCCGCCCCCGTGACCTCCGCCGCCAGGTCCCAATACCGTCTGCCGGTGAGGGGCCGGAACTCCAGAGCGCAGTCCTCCCCCTCCAGGGTGCCCAGAAGCACGCCCTTCTCCCCGGTCTCGTCAAAGCCCCTGCCCAGGGTGCAGCCGGGGTAGGCCCACCAGGTCCCGCCCGACCGCTGGAGACCGGAGCAGGTGTGCACGTGGCCCAGGGCCAGGTAAAGGAGGCCCGAGGCGGCGATATCCCCCCGGGAGATGGGGCCGTACTTGCTCGGCCCCTCCGTCACCTCCCCATGGAGCACCATGAGCTGGAGGGTACCGTCCTCCGGGGCCCGGAAGCCCCGCAGGGGCGCCTCCGCCCGTTCGCTCCGGAATGCCGCTCCCCAGACGGTGCAGCCCAGCTCCGGCAGGGGGATGCTCTCCGGCCGGGTATGGGTGAAGATATGGACGGTTTCCGGCAGTTCCATTCGGCAGTAGGGGCTCTGGGAAATATAGGAATCATGGTTTCCGGGGGCGATAAAGACGGGCACGGTGACTTCCCGGAAGAACTCCTCCAGGGCCTCCCGGGTCTCGCTGTAAGCCCGGATGCTGTCCAGCAGGTCCCCCGCCAGAAACACCAGGTCAACGTCCTTTGCCAGCTCCGCCAGCTCCCGGAGCTGCTGCCGCTGCTCCCTCCTGCGGGAGGCGGCCTGGTCGGCGGCGATCCCGGCAAAGGGGGAATCCAGATGCAGGTCCGCCGCGTGCAAAAATCTCAGCATGGTCATTCCTCCAGATTCACGGGCCGCACCTCCAGGCAGCGGCCGGACTGCGTATCCACGGTAAAAACCGCACCCTCCAGCTTCACCGGGCCGGGGGCGGCGGTGTACTTCTCCCTGGGATAGCCCAGGAACATGCGGATGCTCTGCTTTGGGTCGATGCCCAGCACGGAATCCCTGGGCCCGGTCATGCCCAGGTCCGTGATGTACCCCGTGCCTCCGGGAAGGACCCGGTGGTCGGAGGTCTGCACGTGGGTGTGGGTGCCCCAGACCGCGGAGACCCGCCCATCCAGATACCAGCCCATGGCCAGCTTCTCCGAGGTGGCCTCGGCGTGGAAATCCAGGAGGCGCACGGCGGCCTTCTCTTCTGTCTCCTTCAGGATGCGGTCCGCGGCGGCAAAGGGGTTATCCGGCCCGAAATCCATATCGCAGCGCCCGATGAGGTTCATAAGCAGCACGGGGCCGAAGGGAGCCTCCAGAACGCGCCACCCGAAGCCCGGTGCCTGGGGTGCGTAGTTATGCGGTCTGAGGAGCCAGGGCGCGTCGTCCAGCAGGTCGAAGATCTCCGCCTTCTGGAAGGCGTGGTTCCCCAGGGTGACGGCGTCCGCCCCGGCGTCCATGATCTGCTCCGCCTGCCGGGGGGTGATCCCCACACCGGAGGCGTTCTCCCCGTTCACCACGATGAAATCCGCTCCGGTGAGCTTCTTCACGCTCCGGAGCTTCCGGGAGACCAGCTCCAGGCCGCTCTTTGCCACCACGTCCCCGATGGCCAGGATCCTTGCTTCCATAGGGTGCAGCTCTCCTTTCTCCCCCGTTTCATACAGGCAGTATACCACAGGACAGGCGGGGCGGGATAGGGGGTCTTCCGAAAAAAGCGGAAAGGCGATCCGGACCGGTTGAGTTTTTCTCCGGGCTGTGCTATGCTAATCAAAGAGTAAACATCTTGTCCCCCGGGGACGACATCCGGGAGACGATTCCGCGCCTCGGAGGGGATCGGCCGGGAAGACGCGCCTCCTTCGGGGTCATACCGAAGGAGGTTTTTGTATGAAGACGAAGCGGTTTCTGAGCGTTCTGCTCGCCCTGGTCCTGGTTCTTGCCCTGCTGCCGGTCTTTTCCGTTCCGGTCCGGGCGGAAGGCGGCTCCTGCGGTGAAAACTTGACCTGGTCTTTTTCAGACGGTGTTTTGAATATTTCCGGCACTGGGAATATGACGAATTATAGCTCTTATACCGATGTTCCATGGTATGAATTCTGCAGTTCGATCACTTCCGTTGTGATTGCCAACGGTGTAACAAGCATTGGCAATGAAACATTTTCCGGCTGCACATCGCTGCTAAGTGTGAATCTCCCGGCCAGTGTGACGAGTATCGGAAGCAGTGCGTTTGAACGCTGCTCAGCTCTGGCGAGCATAACGATCCCGTATGGCGTGACAAGAATAGAATATAACACATTTGCCAAATGTACATCGCTTGCAAGTATTACGATCCCAGCCAGCGTGGAGTTGATCGGGAAATACGCATTTTGCTGGACTGCACTCACGAATGTTACGATTCCAAGGGGAGTGACGCGTATCAATGAAGGTGCGTTCAGCAGTTGTTCGCTTCTGACAAGTATAACGATTCCGGAAAGCGTAACATTAATTGAGGCTGGTGTGTGCTCAACTACTCCATTAACGGATGTGTACTATTTCGGCTCAGAAGTGCAGTGGAAATCGATTGTTTTCGGCGAGTTCAATGACAATCTGAAAAATGCAACAATCCACTACGATTTCGTACTTCCTGGGCAGGAGATCCCGGTGGATTCTACGCACTTCCCGGACGCGGCCTTCCGTGTCTATGTGTCAAACGCCTTCGATCAAAACAGCGACGGTAAGCTCACCTCTCTGGAGTTGGCTGCCGTGACGGAGATCGACGTGCGGAACAAGGGGATCGCCTCTCTGAAGGGGATCGAACACTTCACCAATCTCATAGCGCTGTACTGCGACGACAACCAGCTCTCTTCCCTGGACGTGAGCAAGAACACCGCCCTGGAAAGCCTTCTCTGCTGCGGGAATCCCCTGACCTCGCTGAACGTGACCAAGAATACCACCCTCACCGTCCTGGACGTCAGGGACTGCCGGCTCACCGCTCTGGACGTGACCAAAAATACCGTCCTGGAGAACCTGTACTGCCAGAACAACCAGCTGAGGGCGCTGAACATCACCAAGAACCCCCTTCTCCGGAACCTCTGGTGCTACGGCAACTCCATCTCCCTCCTGAGCATCAGCGAGAACAACCGTCTGCTGGACGCGTATCTGAACGGTGACGATACGGTATACGACGACGACGGCACCTATCAGGCTTACGAGCTGGAAGAAGAGAACAACTATTACCTGTACGTGGACGTGGATACCGTGGTGAGCACCTCCCCGGTCGCCGCCCCGTCCATCACCACCCAGCCCAAGGCCAAGACCGTGGCCGCGGGGGCAAAGGCCACCTTCAAGGTGGTTGCCTCCGGGGAAGGGCTGAGCTACCAGTGGCAGTACAAGACCAGCGGCAGCAGCACCTGGAAGAACAAGGCCGGGGCCACCAAGGCCAGCTATACCGTCACGGCGAAAGAATCCTACAACGGGATGCAGTACCGCTGCATCGTCTCCAACACGAGCGGAAAGGTGACCTCGAGTTCCGCCAAGCTCACCGTCACCGCCGCCGTGGCCGCCCCGACCATCACCACCCAGCCCAAGGCCCAGACCGCCGCAGTGGGGGCGACGGCGACCTTTAAGGTGGTTGCTTCCGGCGAGGGGCTGACCTACCAGTGGCAGTACAAGACCTCCGGCAGCAGCACCTGGAAGGATAAATCCGGGGCCACAAAGGCCAGCTATACCGTCACAGCCAAGGAATCCTATAACGGCATCCAGTACCGCTGCAAGGTCTCCAACGCCGGAGGCAGCGTGACCTCCACCGCCGCAACACTCACGGTCACCCTCCCCAAGCCTGAGATCACCACCCAGCCCAAGGCCCAGACCGCCGCGGCGGGAGAAACCGCCACCTTCAAGGTGGTGGCCTCCGGCACGGGGCTCACCTACCAGTGGCAGTA
>JAFZVM010000130.1 GCA_017617795.1 Oscillospiraceae bacterium | reverse complement strand
TCCGGGAGGACCTGTTCGAGATCTTCCGGGGCATGAAGTTGGCGAAGGTCTATCAGGAGAACCGGGTGGCGCGGGCGGTGCAGCTCTGCCGCCTGGAAGAGCTGCTGGACCGGCATCCCTACGACCTCTCCGGGGGCGAACAGCAGCGGGCGGCCCTGGCCAAGGTGCTGCTCCTGGACCCGGAGATCCTCCTGCTGGACGAGCCAACCAAGGGCCTGGACGCGGAGTTCAAGCAGGTCTTCGCGGTGATCCTGAAGACCCTGCAGCGACGGGGCGTCACCGTGTTCATGGTGAGTCATGACGTGGAGTTCTGCGCGGAGCACGCGGACCGCTGCGCCCTGTTCTTCGATGGGAATATCGTGTCCGAGGGGCGGCCCCGGCAGTTTTTCTCCGGAAACAGCTTCTATACCACCTCCGCAAACCGCATGGCGCGGGATCTGTTGCCCGAAGCGGTGATTGCCAGGGATGTGATGGCCGCCTGCGGCGGCGAGCTGCCGCCCGTTCCGGAGCTGCCGGAGGAAGTGCCGCCCCTGCGGTCGCCGGACGAGAACAGCGTCAATGCCAAGCCGAAGCGCCTCCCCCTGTGGCGGCTAATCCTGGCCGCCGTCAGCGGCGTCGGCGCGATCATCCTGTTTGTCCATACGGTTTCCCAAAACGATTTGTCGGCGCTGATCACGGCCAATGGTCTCACAGATAAAGCCCTCAAGGATATTCCTCTGTACCTCCTGCTGGTGGCCTGCCTGCTGGTTTGCGCCTTCTCCCTGAGCCGGAAAGCGCCTCCTCCCGTGCGGGTACAGACGCCCAAGGAAAAACGGCAGCTCTCAAAGCGCACCCTGGCCGCAGCGGTATCCATCCTGCTGCTGATCCCCCTGACCATCTTCGTCGGCGCGTACTACCTAGGCGGGAAGCAGTATTACCTCATTGCCCTGCTGATCCTACTGGAGACCATGCTGCCCTTCTTCCTGGTATTCGAGGGAAGGAAACCCCAGGCCCGGGAGCTGGTGGTGATTGCCGTCCTCTGCGCAATCGGCGTGGTGGGCCGGGGAGCCTTTTTCATGCTGCCCTCCTTCAAGCCGGTGCTGGCCCTGGTCATCATTTCCGGTGTGGCCTTCGGTGGGGAGGCGGGCTTCCTGGTGGGAGCTATGACCATGGTGGCCTCCAATGTGTTGTTCGGGCAGGGCCCCTGGACCCCCTTCCAGATGTTCGCCGCCGGGATCATCGGCTTCCTGGCGGGGGTGCTGTTCCGCAAGGGCCTGCTGCGCCGCAGCCGGGTCTCCCTGTGTCTCTTCGGGGCTGTTTGTACCGTAGTGATCTACGGCGGCATCATGAATCCCGCCGCCGCCCTGATCTACGCCAGAACACTGAACTGGCAATTGCTTCTCAGTTACTACGTCTCGGGTATCCCCGTAGACCTGGTTCACGCCACAGCCACAGTATTGTTCCTGTGGTTTGCCGCTGAGCCCATGCTGGAGAAGTTGGATCGGATCAAAACCAAGTATGGTTTGCTAGGCTGAATTCCGATCCTCTTTTCTTGATAAAGATAGGTGATGTAACTGAATCAACGCAAAAGCCCTCCAGCAATTGAGGGTTTAGAGACAGAAACAAAACCGCCGCCTGACTGGAAGGTGCAGATAGCCGTAAGGCCGTCTGCGCCTTCTTCTTTTTCGACACATTTCCCGATCGTTCCCTATCGAAAACCGGGGAAAAACCGGGAAAGATGTCGAAAAAACCTGACGAAACCTCCGTTATGCGATGGAAACACGTCGAGAAATGCGATTATTGGGAGATTTAGCAGGAAAAACGCCTGCATTTCAGCACGCTGCCGCGGACCCCCGCCTCCATTCAGCTTTTACCCAAAAAACTGAATGGAGGTACATCAGATGCCGGATAGGAAGAGCATCTACACTTTGAACAAGAAGGACCCGGAGGCGATTGTTTACACCGACGCCGACAGACGCATCATCCGCCTGACCCGCGCCGATTTCGATACGGAAGCTGACTTCCTCAAATGGAAAGCCTGGTCCGATGAAAACTATCACGACGAAGAAAAGAGCGACCATGTGGAGGACAACCACACTTCGCCTCTGGCAGAAAAGTCGGGTGCTGCGGATGGTCCGGAGGTCATCATCGAGCAGCGGATCGAAAAGCAGACTCAGGATCAATACGCCGCCGAGACGGTGATCCGTATCAAAGGCCAGCTCACAGAAAAGCAGTTTCGCCGCCTCTGGCTTCGCTATGTGGAAGGGCTTGACGTGGAGGAAATCGCCCGGCAGGAGGGCAAGGGCCACTCCAGCATTTCCGAGAGCATCAGCGATGCAAAAAAGAAAATTTCATCTTTTTTCTCAAAACACCCGACGAAACGACCTTGAAAACGGCGGTTAGTGAAGGACGCTTTTCTGAGGTTCTTTACTGACGCTTGAAAATTGAATATACGGTGTTATAAGCACAGAACCCGCGTGATGAGCGACATGAGGCGCGACGCCATGACAGACAGCCGGGAGGTGATGAAAAGGCTGTCCGAGCGACCACCGCAAGCCTCAGACCCGATTCGGCACTTCGGGCGCAACGACAGCGCGGGGAATAATGAAACTTGCTCACGCCCGTCCACGGACTAGAGACGGAGCCCTGGGATGCTTGCCAGCCTTACAAGCAGCGGCATCCCGGAGTTATGACGGCCTTGCCAGAGGCGGCTTATAACACCCCCTTGCCGGGGACTGCGTGGCAAATACGGTGAATCAAAGGTAGATGATTATGGGTCATGCCATGCCAATCCGGTTCCTATGTTTATGGAGTCCCACCATACCGGCAGGGAAGACCATCAAAGTCAGATACCACGCGCTGGCGGCACGGCTTCCAGCGCGTTCATGTGACCTTGATGTAGAAACACAAAGTTCCACTAAACGCAAATGGATGAACGCTTGCCTGATAAAGAAAAGAGACATATGGCGAGTAAACAAATATCCGATGCTAGTTCAGTATGCCGTCGCTCGTAGTGCAGAAACGCTGATGCAATGGAGGTAAACCAATATGGAAATGGCTCAGACACACCAGCAGTCATCTTTAAAACCAGAGGGAATTGAAGTGAGCAATCAAACCACAAACTATACCGTTCATGGCCGCAGATTTATCGTTACTTCAGTTTTTGCAGAAACCGGACAAGAAACCCTGGGCTCAATCCTGATTCGACTTCTGAAATCAGAAGCCACTTCTGCACCGTAGTCAAGTGTTAAGCGTGACAAAGGCGGGTTCGCGTGGTATTTTTACTTCGTAAATATCGCTGCGTTGACTGCCGGAAAGGAGGAGTTGTGAAAGGACAGTCAAGCAGAAGAACCCGCGAGGAAACCGCTTTTTTATACCCGCGTCTATCCCGTGATGACAATCTGGAAGGTGACAGTTACAGCATCCAGAATCAGAAGAAGCTCCTGATCAAGACGGCCAAAGAAATGGGCTATACCAACCTGGTGACGTTTGTGGATGATGGCGTTTCCGGCGTGACCATGAACCGTCCAGGTTTCAACGCTATGATGGCTGAGCTGGAAAAAGGGAATGCTTCTGCGGTTTTTGTGAAGGATCTGTCCCGTTTGGGAAGAAACTACATCGAAGTCGGAAGACTGATGGAGGAGTTTTTTCCAGAACATGATATTCGCTTGGTGGCAATTTCGGACGGTATTGATACTGGGGAGAACGAAAGTGAACTCGCCCCAATAAAGAACCTGTTCAATGAATGGTACGCCAGAGATATCAGTAAAAAACGGCGCTTAAGCAATAAAATAAAGGGCAGTTCCGGGGAACCTCTGGGACCGCCGCCATACGGATACAGGAAAGATCCCGAATCGCCAAAACACTGGATCATCGATGAAGAGGCTGCTGCTGTTGTCCAGAGGATATTCAGCATGAGCATAGAGGGGTACGGCGTCGAGCAGATCGCGACGAAACTGGAGGAAGATGGTATTCTGACCCCGGCGGCTTATGCGATGCAAAAAGGTTTCAGACGGTATGCGAATAATCCGGATACTCCGCCGACCCATTGGCGCAGTTCTACCATAGGGAAGATCCTATCCTTGCAGGAGTATTGTGGAGATGTCTTGAACTTCAAGAGCTACTCCAAATCCTATAAGCTGAAAAAAAGGATCGCAAACGATAGGGAAAACTGGGCCGTTTTCAAAGATGTGCATATGCCGATCATTGACCGGGCCATATGGGAGAGAGTGCAGGATAAACGCGGACAGGTTCGTAAGCGCAGCTGTGGCAATGGTGAAGTCAGCCTCTTTTCCGGCCTGCTGGTCTGCGCGGATTGTGGTCACAATATGCATTACCACTTCAACCAGGCCAATCCTGACATCCATTACTATAACTGTTCCAATTACAAAGGAAATCGAGGAACCTGTCCAACGACACACTATATCCGAGAGGATTTCTTGAAGTCAGTGATCCTGGGGGAGATCCATCGCCTGACCAAGTTCGCGTCGAAATATGAGTCTCAATTCGCCGAAGCCATGATGGGGCTTTCTCTGCAGAATGCTGCGTTGAAGCGTGAAGCAAAGAACAAGGAACTGTACGCTTTAAACGCCCGCGATAGAGAGCTTGATAACCTGTTTGAACGGCTGTATGAGGACAATGTAGCTGGCAAGATCAGCGATGAGCGGTTTTCACGTATGTCGCTTAAGTATGAGCATGAGCAGGCGGAGCTGGCGGATAAGATCAAATCGCTCAAAGCAGCAATCAAAAAGGCGGAAAGCTTGTCAGTTACCGCAGATATGTTTATCACAACGGTACGCAAGTACACCAGGGCCAAGAAACTTACAGCTGGGATGCTCAATGAGCTGATTCAGAGGATTGAGGTTCATCAAGCGGAAAAGGTGAACGGAGTTTGGGAGCAGCATCTGACGATTCATTACAACTGCGTCGGTGTGATCGACATTCCGGAATGTCTGGAAATCCCTTCACCGACGGTTTCAGTCAGTCCCCGAAGAGGGGTGGTAGTCAGTTATGCACCCAATGAGGACGAAGCGGAATGTACCGCATGAATTCGGATATTTCAAAGCTTGTGAGCCGGAATTCGGGCAAAAAAAGAGAGTGTCCTTATGGGATCCGCAGATCCTGTAAGAACACTCGAAATGGTCGGAGTGGCGGGACTTGAACCCGCGGCCTCATGGTCCCGAACCATGCGCGATACCAAACTTCGCCACACCCCGAGATCTTCTGTTCAAAAGCTTTCTTATTATAGAGAGTTTTGTACCCGGTGTCAAGGGAAATCTTTCTCTGCGCAGGAATCAGAAAACCAGTCCCCGTGCCGGGATCCGGTACGGGGACAGGCAGGGCAAAGGGATCATTCTTCTTCGGGAGGAGGAAGGAGCTCCACCTCCAGGGTCTCCACCCGACGGGCTTCCGCCTCCGTCACGGTGACGGAGAAGCGATCCCAGGTGAAGTGGTCCCCTTTCTGGGGGAAACGGTCCAGCATCTCAATGGCCCAGCCGCCCATGGTGCTGTACTCGCTTTCGAAATGCTCGGGCCGGTAGTCGATGGAATCGAAGAAATCCTCAATGGTCGTCCCGCCGTCCACAACGTAGACGTTGTCCGACTTCTGTTCCACATCCAGCTCGATGTCGTCGCTTTCGTCGAAGATATCTCCTACGATCTCCTCCAGGATATCCTCCAGGGTGAGGATGCCTTCGGTGCCGCCGTATTCATCCACTACGATGGCCATCATCAGGTGCTTTTTCCGGAATTCCGAGAGGATGGAGGAAATGGTCCGGGTCTTGTGCACATATACCGGGGGAGAGAGCAGATCCTCCAGCCGGATCTCAGACAGGGGAGTGGTGATCGCGGCTTTCAGAAGTTTTTTGGTGGAGAGGATGCCCAGGATCGTATCGATGGTGTCCCGATAGACCGGGATGCGGGAATAGCTCAGAAGGTCCTCGTCCTTCAGCAGGTCCTCCACGCTGTCCTCCGCGTCGATGGCGGTCACGTCCACCCGGGGAATGAAGATGTCTCCGGCGGTCACGTCGCTGAATTCGATGGCGGACTTGATGAGCTCGCTCTCCTGCTCGGTGAACACGCCCTCGTCCTCGATGGTCTCCAGGATGCTCACCAGTTCTTCGTCCGTTACCTCCGGCTCCGCCTCCTCAGAGGTCCAGAGCTTGGAGAGCCGGTTCACGATCCGGGTGACCAGGGCGGTCACGGGTTTGAACAGGATCATAAAAAAGCGCAGGGGATAGGTGTAGACACGGACCAGGCGGTCCGCCTGGCTGGTTCCGGCGATCTTGGGGATGATCTCGCCGAAGATGAGCAGGACCATGGTGCTGGCAATGGGGGCGATGGCTTCTCCGCTCGCCCCGTATACGTTGACCATCAGGGCGGTCATGGCGGAGGAAAAGGCGATATTCACCAGATTGTTGCCCACCAGGATGGTAGACAGGAAACCGGTAAAGTGCTCCGTGATCCACATGGCCCTGGCCGCCCGCTTGCTGCCGTTTTCCGCGTCGTTCTGCAGACGGAGACGGCTGGCGGTGGCATAAGCGATCTCAGAGCTGGAGAAGAAGGCGCTGAGGAGGACCAGCAGAACCAGCAGCAGATAGAGAAGGTATATCATGCGCCCGCCTCCTTCTGCTGAGGCCGGGCAGGCTTGTCGTCCTCGTCGTAGATCTCGCCCACCAGCTCCTCCAGGATATCCTCCATGGTGACAAAGCCCAGGGCGATGCCCTCACTGTCCACCACCATGGCCATATGGGTATGCCGCCGGCCAAGCCCTTCGAACAGGGCGTTGAGCTTGGTATCCGGGCTCACGTTATAAGTGAGGTTCATCAGGGAACTGATATCGATGGGTTCCTTGTGCAGGATGCGCCAGAGGCAGTCTTTCGTCTGGAGGACGCCCACGATCCGATCCGGCGTTCCGGCGTATACCGGAAGGCGGGAATACTTCTCCTGCAGGATCAGCTCCTTCAGCTTTTCCGGCTCCTCGGAGATGGAGACAGCCACCATGTTTTTCAGCGGGGTCATGACCTGATCCACAGAGGTATCCGAAAAATCGATGGCTGACTTGATGAGCGCCGTTTCCGCGGGTTCCATCAGCCCTTCTTCTCCGATGTTGTCGATCATGGTGGAGAATTCATCCTCTGTGATGCTGGGCAGATCTCCCGTTTCCGGCAGGAGCCGCTTCACCACCCAGCCCAGCCCTGTAAGCAGGGCGGTGAGGGGGGTGAGGATGAACATCAGGACCGACAGGGGACCGGAGCAGGCCAGGGCGTAAGCGTCGCTGTTCACCCTGGCAAAGTTCTTGGGGATGGTCTCCGCGAAGAAAAAGATCAGCAGGGTGAGCACAACGGTAGAGACGACCGCGCCGACGGTGCCCATATGCTTGATGAACAACAGGGCTGCAAAGGAAGAAGCGAATACATAGCAGACGTTGGTGCCGATCAATATGGTGGAAAGAGCCTTGTCAAACCGGTCCAGGATCCGCACCACGCGCTTTGCCCGACGCTCGCCCTCCTCCGCCCGCTTCCGCATGCGGACTTTGTTGCAGTAGGAAAGAGCGGTCTCGCTGCCGGCAAAACAGCCGCCCAGCAGGATGAGCGCCAGGACCAGGATACTTCGGGGTATGTCGTCCATGAGGGTAAATCAACTCCCGTATCCCGCCGGAGGCGACGGCAATGCTCCGGCAGGGGAAAAATGTATATACATAACTAGTATAGCATTGATTGGGATCCGTTTCAAGATGCCAAGACTCATTTCTTCCCCGAAACAAAAAAAGGAAGGGGATTTATCCCCTTCCCATATGCTGCCGTGGATCAGATGGTCCGTGCCACCTCAAAGGCCTGGAAGGTGGCGTCCCGGATATCCCCGGACTGCTGAGCGTCTCCGATGATGAAGAAGCTGGTCTCGGGGCAGAGATGGGCAAAGCCCAGAGCCACGCTCCTGCGGGGCTTCAGGCCGACGGCCATGAGCACCGTATCCGCAGGGATGGACTTCCGCTCGCCGGTTTTAACGTTTTCCGCCAGGACGCAGTCGTCCTTCACCTCCAGGAGCTTCCAGCCCAGGAGCCGTTCCACGCCGTACTCGTCGCTCATGCTCTGCAGATCGGAAGCGGCGCCGGTGCGGAACAGATCCACCCGCTCCGCCATCTCCACCACCGTGACCTTTTTGCCTTCCTTGGCCAGGTTGATGGAGGCCTCGGTGCCGACGGAGGAGCCACCGATGATCACCACGTTCTGCCCGCATTCGGCACGGCCGTTTTCCGCGTCCGGGGCCCAGTGCACATGGGGCTTGTCCGCACCGGGGACCCTGGGCATGATGGGATCGGCGCCGACGGCGGCGATGATGGCGTCATAACCTTCCCCGGCCAGAAGCTCGGGGGTGGCCTCGGTATTCATCAGGATCCTCGCGCCGCAGTTGGGAGCAAAGTCCTCCATATACTTTACATAATCCCGCAGGTCGGTCTTGAAATCCGCCTTCACCGCATCCCGCACATGGCCGCCGATCTTCCCGCTCTTTTCGTACAGGGTCACGTCGTGTCCCCGCTGGAGCAGCCACTTGACGGATTCCACGCCGGAAGGACCTCCGCCGATCACCGCGACTTTCTTTTTCACCGGGGCGGGGGGCAGGCAGCCCTGGGGGTATTCCTTGAAGCGGCCCCACATGGGGTTCACGCTGCAGAGCTTGTTGGTGTGGGGGCTGGCCATGCGGAAGCAGGAGCAGCGCAGGCAGGGCATATGCTGCCATTCCTTCCCCTCGGCATATTTTCTGGGCATATCGTAGTCCGCATGGAGGGCGCGGTTCATGGCAACCAGATCCGCCTGGCCGGAGGAAATGATCTCCTCTGCCTGGCCGGGGTCCTTGATGCCGCCCACCACGGCCACCGTCAGGTCCGGATAGGCCTGCTTCACCGCCGCGGAGAAATGGACGTTCAGCTTCTGGGGCATGGTATAGTTGGAGACCAGGTAGCGGAGATAGTAGGGCTCGCCGTACAGGTCGTGGATCCCGGCGGAGACATGGAGGATATCCACCCGGTCCTTGATGTACTTGATGAATTCCAGGGTCTCGGGGAAGTGCATCTGGTCCGGGGCGTGCTCATCCGCGCTCAGCCGGTACTCAATGACAAAGTCCTGCCCCACCGCACCCCGGACGGCCTCCAGAATCTCGTTGGCGAAGCGGGCCCGATTCTGCAGGGAGCCGCCGTACTCGTCCGTGCGTTTGTTGTATTTGGGGCTGGCGAACTGGGCGATGAGGTTGCCGTGGGCCCCATGGATCATGCAGATCTTCATCCCCGCCTGCTTGCAGAAGCGGGCGGCCCTGGCATACTTCTCCACCGTCTCCCGGATCTTCTCCTTTGACATCTCGATGGTGGGATAGGGGTCCCGGCCCAGCATCTTCGCCCGGCGCTCCTCCGCGACGGTGATGAAGGAGGAGGCGCTGTAGGGGGCGTGGCCCACGTTTTCATAGGCGGTGTCCTTGCCGTTATGGGTGAGCTCAAAGGAGCCGTGAGCCCCATAGGTCTCGCACATTTCGCTGAATTTCCGGGCAGGCATGACGCAGCCGGGATCGGAGAGCTGCAGCTGGCCCGCTTCGTCGCTGCTCTCCGTAATGTCGATGCTGCAGTTGCCCACGTTGCAGACGGCTACGCCGCCCCGGGCATACTGCCGGAAATATTCCACAAACTGATCCGTGACGAAGCCCCGCTCGTCCCCGGCGAAGAAACAGCCGGGAGGGGCCTGCTCCAGGTGGTTCTTGAAGAGAACGCCCCGGATCTCAAAGGGGTCAAATACATGGGGGTATTTAGAAGCCATGTTGTCCTTCCTTTCTGTCAGGCCCGCTCTTCGGCGGCCCGTTTGCCGGTGAGGTAGCCGAAGGTGAGGCAGGCGCCGTAATTCTGGCCGGGGATGCGGAAATTGTAGCAGTGGGCGTACATATCCCCCACCATGGAGCCGACGCAGTACAGGCCCGGGATGGGCTCATCCTGCTCGTCGCAGATCTGCATCTTCCAATTGGTGCGGGGACCGCCCATCACAGAGAAGAAAAAGCGGTCGCTCAGGCTGCAGCCGAAGAAGGGGGCTTCCCGGATCTCCTGCAGATACTTGGGCTTCTTATGGAAATCGGTATCCTTCCCGTTTCGGCAGAGTTCATTGTATCGGCGGATGGTGGCCATGGTTTCCTCCGGGGGCAGACCCAGCGCTTCGATCACGCCCTCCAGGGTATCTGCTCTCACCAGCATTCCCCGGTCCGCCATGCCGTTCCAGTTGGCCAGCACCGCTTCCGGCGGCGTATCGGGGCCGTCCCGCTGGCCGCCGTGGGCCCGGAACCGGATCTCCCTGGCATAGTTCGCGCCCCAGATGGCAAAGGCTTCGCCTCTGGGCTCCCGCAGAGTGGTCAGAGCCGTATAGGCGCCGTTCATATCCTCGTTGCAGTACCGTTCCCCGCGGTTGTTCAGCCGCAGGCCCCGGTGTGAGCCATAGGGGAGATTGGTGCCCAGACGGCTGCCCTGGATCATCACGGCGCAGGGCCAGGTGCGCTGCCAGGCAGCGCCGGCCCACAGGGCCATCTGGTGGCCTTCCCCCTTGAACAGGCCTTTCATGGAGAAGCCCACGTCGTAGTTGTCTCCTCCGGCGGTGAAGAACGGCGCATACTGGGGGCAGTATTTCGCCATCATCTCCGGATTGGCGGAGAAGTCTCCCGTGGCCAGGATGACGGCGCGGGCAGCTTTTGCCCGGATATAGGTCCCGTCCTTCTGCTGAGCCAGAACGGCGGAGACGCGCCTGCCGGTCTTTTCCAGCCGTCTGGCGGGACTGGAGCGCAGCACCCGGCCCCCTGCGGCCAGAAAGGCTTCCTCCAGGGCGTTCAGGGCCAGGGTGATGCCTGTGCCTGCCCGGGCGATCCCGCTGCCCACGAAGGCATGCGTTCCGGGGGGCTGATAGGTGGGGCTGTGGTGATCATCCTCGTTGGCGTCCTCCAGCACCACGCCGCAGCCGGCGGCCTGGAGGATGTCGATGAGCCAGTTCATGGCCTCCTCGCTCCGGTCCAGCAGGGTGTACCACTTGCGCTGATCCACCAGGAAGGAGTTGGAGGAGAATTCCTCCAGGAAGAAATCGTCCAGATTCTGGCGGGGAAGTCCCTTGGCCTCCATGACCTTGCTGTAAGCCGCGAAAACGCTGCCGCCCCGGCCGACGGGCCGGGCAGAGGCGGAAATGATCAGGGTGTCCGCTCCGGCCTGACGGGCGGTGAGAGCGGCGCACAGGCCCGCAAGACCTTCGCCCACCACCACTACATCGGCTTCCAGAACGCCTGCGATCTCTTCCTCCGGAATGGGAGGGGGCTCGACCTCGAAGGAGGCGGGCATCCTCGGACTGGCGTCGGGTATGGTATTCAGCATGGGCTTGCTCCTCTCTCCCAACGGTCAATGGGTCTGATAGTAGTTCTTCGCGTAGTTCTCGTAAACGTCGTTCACCACGTCCATCTTGCTGTGGCCGTTCGCGTCCCGGGGACCCATGACGAAGGCGGAGAAAATGAATCCGCCGTTGGGAGCCAGATCGTCCACGTACTGCATGAGGATCTCCCGAAGAGCCTCGTCGTCGAGGTCGCCGTAGCCCATGGTGCGCTGGGAATCCCAGCCGCCGGAGATGATGAGCTTCCGGCCGTACTTCTGCTTGATGGCTTTCAGATCGTTGGAGGTCTGAGCGGGATTCCATGCGGTGATGCCGAAATCCATCCAGTCGTCGATGAAGGCCTCGCAGTGGCCGCAGTCGTGCATATCGATGTAGCAGCCGCTGTTCAGCACGATCTCCGCTTCCCGGGCATGGAAGGGCTTGACAAGGTCCTTATAAGCCTGGGGGGAGATGAAGGGCGCGCGGGCGGTGGCGGTATCGTCCGGAATGCATACGGCGTCCGGCTTATAGTAATGGCAGACGTTCTTCAGCACTTCGCAGTTGTAATCGCAGAGATACTCATACAGGGCATAGACCTCTTCGGGCTCCTCGGCGATGGCGCAGAGGCCTTCGGTAAAGCCCATGAAATCCGCCAGCCGCTGGAAGATCTTGCCCCAGTAAAAGACGACGCCCGTGGTGCTGCGGTCGATATCCTTCAGATCCTTTGCGGCGAGGGCTTCCCAATCGATATGGGAGAGATCCGGAGCCTTGATCTTATCCCGCCATTTGGTGATGTCGTCCAGCACATAATGGCCGGGGTAGGGGATCGGCGCGCCGCCGAAAACATCTTCCTTGCCGGTATATTCCACGCCGAATTCATCCCTCGTGCATCCGGGTTTCTTCACGTCGATAAAAGCAGAGCATTTGAATTCACGGAAGCCGCCCCGGGGCAGATATTCCGGCAGCTCTCCTCTGTACATCCGCAGCAGGTTTTCCTTGGGCGAAAGCATAGACCAGTTCCTCCTTTGTTCGCGTTATACTCTTGCATCTTCCAGTCATTATAACATAAAGGAAACAAGTTTCCAATAGGGATTCCGCGCCGTCGGGATGAGAAAAAAGGACCGGGCTGCCCTTAGACAGCCCGATCCTCTTGATACGGTTTTGTTTTGCCGTTTCCCGATCTAGCGCGCATTGGTCAGGCGATATGCCTGCTCCACCCAATCCAGCAGCTTATCGTCCACATCCTCGGGACAGCTCACCAGCACGTGATGGGTCCAGCGATGGGGATAAGGCTCCGCTACGCTGACGATGCGGGGATGATCGATTCGCCGGTCCGCGGCGAAGGAGACCACGATATAGTGCTTTGGTCTGCCCCGGACCTTGAAGGGGGGGATCCATACCGCAGCGAAGCCCCGACGGCCTGAAAAGGTGATCTGACTGCGCCGGAAACGGGTGATCGCATTGGGGAGCCGCTCCTGCACCGCCGCGGCGAAGATCCCGTAGAGACTCAGCTCCAGGGGACGGCCATGGAAGAACTTTTCCAAAGCCTGCTCCGGGTTCGGCAGGGAACCCGTCCCTCCCTGGGACTGAAGCCCTGTCTCCGCTCTCCGATCTGCCGCGGCCGCCTGGTCCGAAACCGTCATTCTCCGATGCGGAACGGCTTCCTGGCCTGATACTCGGTATGCAGCAGCTCATGGGCCAGGTGGGAATTCGGCTCGCCCAGGAACTTCTTGTAGAGTTCCTGTACCTGGGTGTTGTTGTGGGACTGGCGCACGACCTGGCGCTCATCCTCGCTGTACAGCGCATTGGCCCGCTTCTGCCGGAAGGTGTCCACGATGTCGTGGTCCTCGTTGGGCAGCAGGGAAGGACGGATAAAGGGCATGCCGCCGCCGTTGATGCAGCCGCCGGGGCAGCACATGATCTCGATGAAGTGGTATTTGCTCTTCCCGGCGCGGATATCGTCCAGCAGGATCTTGGCGTTCTTCATGCCGCTGGTGACGGCGATATTCACTGTCATGCCGCCCAGCTCCAGAGAGGCTTCCTTGATGTTGTCAAAGCCGCGCACGGCGGTGAACTCGATGGGCTGCGCTTCCTTGCCTTCCAGCACGTAGTAGGCTGTACGAAGAGCGGCCTCCATGACGCCGCCGGTGACGCCGAAAATGACGCCGGCGCCGGAGTATTCGCCCATGATATCCTGATCGAATTCCTCATCCGGCAGACGCAGGAAATGGATGCCGCTGCGCTTGATCATGTCGCCCAGCTCCCGGACGGTGAGGACGGCGTCCACATCCTTGAGGCCTTCCTTGTTCCGCAGCTGAGGACGCTCCTTCTCAAACTTCTTGGCGGTGCAGGGCATGATGGATACCACAAAGATGTCCTTGGGATCCAGCCCCCGGGTCTTGGCATAGTAGCTCTTCAGGATGGCGCCCTGCATCTCATGGGGGGATTTGCAGCTGGAGATATGGTCCAGGATATCGCCGTAATAAGTCTCCGCGTAGTTGATCCAGCCGGGGGAGCAGGAGGTGATCATGGGGAGCTTGCCGCCGTATTTGATCCGGTTCAGCAGCTCGGTGGCTTCCTCCATGATGGTCAGGTCGGCAGCGAAGTTCGTGTCATAGACCCGCTCGAAGCCAAGGCGGTGCAGAGCGGCGACCATTTTCCCCGTGACCGGCGTGCCCACGGGCATGCCGAATTCTTCACCCAGACCGGCGCGCACGGCGGGAGCGGTCTGTACGATCACATGCTTGCCTTCCTCAAAGGCCTTGTCCACCAGCTCCTGGTCGGACTTTTCCATCAGCGCGCCGGTGGGGCAGACGCTGACGCACTGGCCGCACATCAGGCAGGGAGACTGAGACAGGGGAATATTCCCGGCGGGGCCCACGATGGTCTTGAAGCCCCGGTTCTCAAATCCCAGCACGCCGTTGCCGTGGGCCGCCTTGCAGCGGGCGATGCAGCGTCCGCACAGGATGCACTTGGAGGTGTCCCGCACGATGGAGGGGGAGAGCGCCTCATAGGTGGTGGGAGTCTTGCTGCCCTGGAAAACGCCCTCTCTCGCGCCGACCAGGCGGGCGACATAGAGCAGTTCGCAGTTGCCGTTCTTCCGGCACTGCTGGCAGTTCTGGGAGTGGTTGGAGAGCAGCAGCTCGACGCTGGTGCGCCGGGCCCTGATGGCCTTCTGGGAGGAGATAATGACCTCCATCCCCTCCGAAACGGGGTACACGCAGGAGGCCACGAGGCCTTTCGCGCCCTTTACCTCCACCAGACAGACACGGCAGGAGGCCTGGTTGCACTCGCCATGGTTGTAGCTGCACAGGGAGGGGATCTCATAGCCGCATTCTCTCGCGGCTTCCAGGACGGTCAGGCTGTCGTCAACAGTGTAGTTGCAGCCTTCGATTTTGATGTTAACTTTTGCCATATTCCCGTCTCCTTATTTCCGAATGATTGCGTCGAACTTGCAGGTGGCGATGCACATGCCGCATTTCACGCAGCGGGCCTGATCGATGACAAAGGGCTCCTTGCCGGGGATGCCGCTGATGGCCTCCACGGGACAGGCTCTGGAGCACAGGGAGCACTTCCGGCATTTTTCCGGATCGATAGTGTAGGAGATCAGATCCTTGCAGACGCCGGCGGGACATTCCTTCTTCTCGATATGGGCCATGTACTCATCCCGGAAATGACGAATGGTGGAATTGATGGGGTTCGCAGCGGTCTGGCCCAGGGCGCAGAGAGAGTTGTTCTGGCAGGCGATGCTGATATCTTCCAGCTCCTCCAGATCCTTCTGGGAGCCCTTGCCGGAGGTGATGCGCTCCAGGATCTCCAGGATGCGCTTGGTGCCGATACGGCAGGGAGAACACTTGCCGCAGCTCTCGTCGCAGATGAAGCCCATGTAGAACTTCGCCACATCCACCATGCAGTTGTCCTCGTCCATGACGATGGCGCCGCCGGAGCCCATCATGGAGCCCAACCGGACCATGTTGTCAAAGTCGATGGGCTCGTCCAGGTATTCCGCGGTGAGGCAGCCGCCGGAGGGACCGCCGGTCTGGATGGCCTTGAACTGCTTGTCGTTCTGGATGCCGCCGCCGATCTCGTAGATCAGCTCCCGCAGGGTAAGGCCCATGGGAATCTCTACCAGGCCGACGTTGTTCACTTTGCCGCCCAGGCAGAAGACCTTGGTGCCCTTGCTCTTTTCGGTGCCGTAGCAGGTGAAAGCCTCCAGCCCCTCCCGCAGGATGTAGGGTACGGTGGCCAGGGTCTCCACGTTGTTGACGACGGTGGGCTTGTCCCAAAGGCCCTTGACCGCCGGATAGGGAGGCCGGGACCTGGGCATGCCCCGCAGGCCCATGATGGAGTTCAGCAGAGCCGTCTCCTCCCCGCAGACGAAAGCGCCTGCGCCCAGACGGACGTGGGCATGGAAGTTGAAGCCGGTGCCCAGGATATTGTCTCCCAGGAGACCCAGCTCCTCCGCCTTCGCGATGGTGGCCTTCACTCTGGCCACGGCGGTGGGATACTCGGCCCGGATGTAGAAATAGCCTTCGCTCGCGCCGATGGCGTAGCCGGCGATGGCCATGCCTTCGATGACGGCCAGCGGATTATCTTCCAATACGCTGCGGTCCATGAACGCGCCGGGGTCGCCCTCGTCGCCGTTGCAGACAACGTATTTCTGATCGCTCTGGGAAGCCAGGGCGAACTGCCACTTGTTGCCGGTGGGGAAGCCGCCGCCGCCTCTGCCCCGGAGGCCGGAGGCCTTGATCAGGTCGATGACTTCCTGCGGGGTCATGGTGAGGGCTTTCATCAGGCCCTGGTATCCGCCGCAGCCCAGCGCTTCCTCGATCCGGTTGGGATCGATCACGCCGCAGCCGTGCAGCGCGATGCGCTTTTGCTTGCGGTAGAAGGGAATGTCGTCTTTCTTTGGATACTTGTTGCCGGTACGGGGATCTTCATAGATCAGTCTTTCCACGATCTCCCCGTCCCGGATGCCCTGGATGATCGCTTCCGCATCCTCGGGCTTCACCGCGCGATAAAGCACGTCGTCCGGAAATACGCGGACAAAGGGACCTTCGGAGCAGAGACCGAAGCAGCCCACAATGCGGATGGCGATCTTGTCTTCCATATTGTGCACTGCGATGGCCTTTTCCAGTTCGCCGCGGATATCCATCGTGCCGCCAGCGATGCAGCCGGTGCCGCCGCAGAGCATCAGATAGGTCTTGCCGTCGCCGCCGTTGAACTTTTCTTCCAGTTCCGCGGTATACGTCGCAATGGCGCGGCGGAGTTCATCACAGGTTTTATACATGCGCGCCGACCTCCTTATTCTTGTATTCCGCAATGATCATGGAAACGTCGGCGGGTTTGACTCTGGCATAGATCTTGCCGTTGATGGTGACAGCGGGAGCAGCAGCGCAGGCGCCGATGCAGCGCAGCGCGTCGATGGAGAAAAGACCGTCCTCGGTGGTCTGGCCGGGCTGGATGCCCAGCAGGTCGCAGAACTGATCGATGATCTTCTGCGAACCCTTGACGTAGCAAGCGGTGCCCAGGCAGCAGCCGATCACGTACTTGCCGTGAGGCTCCAGGGAGAAGAAGGAATAGAACGTGACCACGCCGAAGATCTCCGCGACGGAAATGCCCGTCTTGACGGAGACGATCTCCTGGACCTCGATGGGGATGCATCCGAATTCGTTCTGGATGTCGCTGAGGATCATGATGAGAGGAGTGTTTTCCTTGCTGTGGCTGTCACAGATCTCCTCGATCCTCCGGACAGCCTTTTCGCTGAGATGGCCCAATACAATGCCCTCCTTTTTCTGCTGTATCTTAATAGTTATTTGCTTATTCAAATACTCCACTAATCAGAATACAATATTTGCTCCCAACAATCAAGTGCCAATTACTGTATATTGAAACAGTTTTATTATTCGTTCGTTAAACTTTCGGAAGAATTCCGGAGGGGGTCCTCTTCCTTCTCCGCAGCCTTCAGCAGCCGGGCATAGATCTCCGGAAAAGCCTCCTCCACGCTGCAGCTCCGGTTATCCCTGCCCGTCCAGATATGAAACGTCCGCCCCTCGCTCAGGGTCCTGCCCGCCTCATCCCGCAGGGTATACAGCAGCTCCAGCTTCTTCGGGGCGACCAGACCCGGGCGGGTCTCGATCAGGATCGTCTGGGGGTAGGAGGCGGGGGCGAGATAGCGGATATTCAGCTCCACCATGGTGGGATTCAGCCCCAGGGACTGACTCAGGTCAAAGGGGATGCCCGCCTGGGTGAGCCAATCCATCCGGGCGGCTTCGATCCAGATGGGATAGACCGCGTGATGTACGATGCCCATGCGGTCGCAGTCCGGATACCGGGATTCCAGCCGGGAAAGAGTGGTCAGCATCCCATCAGCCTCCTGCCCATCCAGACCCCCATGGCGGAGGCCATCATCAGACCGCGGGTCCAGCCGCTGGAGTCTCCCAGGCAATGGAGGTTCCTGACGCTGGTGTTCAGGTCCGCGTCCATATCCACCCGGTTGGAGTAGAATTTCAGCTCCGGGGCATAGAGAAGGGTCTCATAGGCGGCAAAGCCCGGGACGACCTGATCCATGGCCTGCATAAAGCTCAGAATGCTGGTCATGGAGCGGTAGGGCATGGCGGAGGTGATATCCCCGGCCACGGCGTCCGGGATCGTGGGAACGACGTTGGAGCGGGAGAGCTCCTTTTCCCAGGTGCGCTTGCCGTCCAGGATATCCCCGTACCGCTGCACCAGCAGCCGGCCGTCCGCCAGCATATTGGTGAGCTCTCCCACCTTTCTGGCGTATTCGATGGGCTGGTTGAAGGGGACGCTGAAATTATGAGAACAGAGAATGGCCACGTTGGTGTTGGGGGATTTGCGGTCCTTGTAGGAATGGCCGTTCACCACCGCGAGGCCTCCGTCATAATTCTCCTGGCTCACATAGCCGCCGGGATTCTGACAGAAGGTCCGAACCTTGTTCTTGAAGGGCTTGGGGTAGCCGATGAGCTTGGATTCATAGAGGACCCGGTTGATGGTATCCAGGATCTCGTTGCGTACCTCCACCCGAACGCCGATATCCACCGTGCCCGGCTGGTGGGCGATGCCGTGCTTTACGCATACGTCTTCCAGCCACTCCGCGCCTCTGCGGCCGGTGGCCACGATGATCTCATCGGCGGTGATGGTTTCCGGCCGTCCCGCGCGCATCAGCTCCGCACCCAGGCAGACGCCGTCCCTGATGATGAGATTCAGGCATTCCGTTTCCATGAGCAGTTCCACTTCCTGCTCCTTCAGCCAGTTTTCAATGTTCAGATACAGCTCCTGGGCCTTTTCCGTCCCCAGATGACGGATGGGGCAGAGAACCAGCTTCAGCCCGGCGGAAATCGCCCGGCGGCGGATCTCCTTGACCTCCTCCGTCTCGTCCTTTCCCTCCACCCGGGTGTCCGCACCGAAGTCCAGGTAGACGGTGTCCGTATAATCGATGACGGACTGGGCGGCCTCCGCGCCGACGAGGGAAGGGAACTCGCCCCCCACTTCGCAGCTCAGGGACAGCTTCCCGTCCGAAAAGGCGCCGGCGCCGGAAAAACCGGTGGTGATGCTGCAGTAGGGCTTGCAGTTGACGCACTTCTGCGTGACAGCCTTGGGGCAGCGGCGATCCTCCACCGCCTTGCCCTTTTCCGCGATGGTGATCCTTTTCCGGCAGCCCAGCCGACGCAGCTCGATCGCGGTAAAAATGCCGGCAGGACCTGCCCCGATGATGAGAATATCGGTTTTCATAACGAACCTTCCTTATCTACAAGGATGACTGGATAATCATACCCTAATTTTGTATGAAAATCAATCCGTGTGCGGGTATGGACTTTTCCCGAATGAGGGGATATAATCCCTCTATGTTTGGATATATTCTGGCAGATATCGGTACGCTCACACCGGAACAGCTCGCCCGATACAAGGGCTGCTACTGCGGGCTCTGCCGCTGCATCGGCAGCCGCTGCGGCCAGCTGTGCCGCATGAGCCTGACCTATGACATGGTATTCCTCACTCTGCTGCTGGGGAGCCTTTACGAGCCCCGGGAGGAGGAAGAGAACGGCCCATGCCTGCTCCACCCCCTCCGGAAACGCCGCAGCTGGCAGACGGAGGCGACGCAGTATGCCGCCGATCTGAGCGTGATCCTTGCCCGGCAGAACTGCCTGGACGACTGGGCGGACGAGAAACGGCTGATCCGGCGGGGCGAGGCCGCGCTGCTGCGCAGAGGAGCGGAAGAAGCCGCCCGCCGGCTTCCGGATAAGGCGGCCGCCATACGGACCTGTCTTGATGAACTGAGCGGGATCGAAGCCCGGGGGGAGAAGAGTCCCGATCCCGGCGCTTCGGCCTTCGGCCGGCTGATGGGGGAGCTTTTTCTCTGGCGGGAGGACCGATGGTCGGACACCCTCCGGGAAGCCGGCGAGCACATGGGACGGTTCCTGTACCTCCTGGACGCCATGGAGGACCTGGACCGGGACCGGCGCAGGGGAAACTATAACCCCCTGGCGGCCGCTGCGGCGGAGGGAGCGACCCGGGAGGATATCCTGGATATTCTTGTGAACCAGATGGCCTCCTGCGCCGCCCTGATCGATCGGCTTCCTCTGGTTCAGGACGCGGAGCTCCTGAAGAATATCCTGTATACCGGCGTATGGTCATCTTTGAGGCGTAAAGGGGATACATCGGAATGAGCCTTCTGGAACTCATCATCCTGGCCGTCGGACTGAGCATGGACGCCTTTGCGGTTTCGGTCTGCAAAGGCCTGGCCCTGGGGGAGATCAAAAAGAAGCACGCCCTGATCGTAGGGGCCTGGTTCGGCGGTTTCCAGGCGCTGATGCCGCTGATCGGGTATTTCCTGGGAAGCCGTTTCGAACGGTACATCCGCTCCTTCGATCACTGGGTGGCATTCGTCCTGCTGGCGGCCATCGGAGCCAATATGCTCCGGGAAGCCCTGAGCAAGGAGGAGGAGAATGCGGACGCCTCCCTTTCCTTCAAAACCATGCTGCTCCTGGCGGTGGCCACCAGCATCGACGCCCTGGCGGTGGGGATCACCTTTGCTTTTCTCCAGGTGCGCATCCTTCCGGCAGTGCTGCTGATCGGCTGCATCACCTTCCTGCTGAGCATGCTGGGAGTGAAGGCCGGGAGCCTTTTCGGAAAGAAGTATCAGAAAAAGGCGGAGATCGCAGGCGGGGTCATCCTGATCCTTCTGGGGATCAAGATCCTGCTGGAGCACTTGGGCGTTATATCCTTCTGAGTCCGCCCGGATCCCGGGGAAAGGAGGCAGATCAATGGATACCGTGAACAAACGCAGACGATTTCTCATCAATCTTCTGTACTGGGTCGCCCTGCTGGCGATCGTCTATCTGTGCTTCCGCTATCTGCTTAAGCTGCTCATGCCCTTTGTTCTTGCCCTTCTGGTGGCCTGGCTTCTGCGGCCCGTCTGCCGCTGGTACAGGAAGAGGAATCTGCACGGGCAGCTCTATACCGCCCTGGTGGTGGCGACGGTGCTGTTTTTCTATCTGATCATCGGCGGTCTGATCACCCTGATCCTGGTCAATGTGGGGGCGAACATCGCCCAGCGGCTTTCCGGCCTGCCGGCCCTGTATACCCAGACCATCGAGCCGGGGCTCAGCGAACTGTATGCTTCGGCGGAAGATCTGGTGAGCCGTTTCGACCCGCGGCTGGAGGCCGTGGTGAACAAGGTCATGCCGGAGATCATTTCTTCCCTGGGCAGCGCCGTTTCCCGCTTCTCCGTCACGGCGGTGACCAAGCTGACGAGCCTGGCCACATCGATCCCCAACGCATTGCTCAACGCAGCCATCTGCATCATCTCCACCATATTCATGGCCACCACCTTTGAAGCCATCATCCGTTTCCTGAAAGAGAATCTGCCGGAGAAGGTCACGGAGACCGCGGGTTATGTGGTCAAGAGCTTCCGGAACGTGATCATGAAATACGGCATCTCCTACCTGCTCATCATGCTCATGACCTTTGGGGAGATCGCGATCGGACTGCTGATCATCGGCAAGCCGAATGCTCTGCTCATCGCCGCCCTGATCGCCGTATTCGATATTTTCCCCATCGTGGGCGCCGGACTGATCCTGCTGCCCTGGACGGTGATCACCTTTATCCAGGGAAAAGTGCTCCAGGGGATCGGCATGGCCATCCTGTATGTGGTGGTCATCGTCGTGCGGCAGATCATGGAGCCGCGTATCGTGGGCAGACAGGTGGGACTTCCGCCGCTGGTCACGCTGGCCTGCATGTTCGTGGGCACCAGTCTCTTCGGCGGCGTGGGCCTGTTCGGTCTGCCCATTCTGGCAGCCATCCTCACCAATCTGAACGACGATCCGGATGTGCCCATCCGCTTGTACCGTGCGCACGGAGCGGAAGACAGAGAGGAAGAACCGGAAGCGGAGCCGGGGAAGATCGTCTATCGCTTTGTCAGCGCCGGGCAGGAGCGGATCAAAGAACGGAGAAAAAAGAAGAAGGAAAAGGAAGAAGAAAAACCTTGACAGGCTTGTACGCCGATGGTATACTTCTTAAGCCGCTTTGAATGGGCACTAAAAAGTCGGCCTTTGCCGCGCCCCCGACAGCGAGCCTTTTTATGAGGGAGAGAAACATTTTGCAGTACGCGATCATCGTGACCGGCGGCAAGCAGTACCGCGTGAAGAGCGGCGACGTTCTGTTCGTGGAAAAGCTGCCTGTGGAAGCCGGGGATACCGTGACCTTCGATCAGGTCCTGGCCGTCCTGGATGATGAAAAGGAAGCCGTTATCGGAGCCCCCCTGGTAGAGGGAGCTGCGGTCACCGCCAATGTGGTCAAGAACGGCAAGGCCAAGAAGATCCATGTTTTCAAGTACAAGGCCAAGAAGAATTACCGCCGGCGTCAGGGTCATCGTCAGCCCTATACACAGGTCCAGATCGACGCCATCACGGTCGGCTGAGAAGGAGGAGATACCATGGCACATAAAAAAGGAATGGGCTCCACCAAGAACGGGCGGGACAGCAAGTCCAAGCGTCTTGGAGCAAAGCGGGCCGATGGGCAGTTCGTTCTGGCCGGCAACATCCTGTATACCCAGTGCGGCACGAAGATCCATCCCGGCACCAATGTGGGCTGCGGCAGCAACTATAACCTCTTCGCGCTGAAGGACGGCATCGTCCGTTACGAGCGTCTGGGCCGGAACCGCAAGAAGGTCTCCGTTTACGAAGTGACCGAAGCGGCCGATTAAAGAGCCGATGAGATGAACAAGGCCAGCTGCATTGCAGCTGGCCTTTTCCGTAGGAGAACAGATTATGCCGATGTTTGTGGATCAGGCGGCGATCACGGTGATCGCCGGAAAGGGCGGCAACGGCGCCGTAGCCTTTCACCGGGAGAAATATGTGGCGGCCGGAGGACCGGACGGGGGAGACGGCGGCCGGGGTGGCAGCATCATCCTTCAGACGGACGACAGTATGTCCACCCTGATGGACTTCCGTTACAAGCGCAAATACTCCGCCCAGCCCGGGGCCGACGGGCAGGGCGGCCTCCGTTCCGGCAAGGACGGCGCGGATCTGGTGATCCGGGTCCCCCGGGGCACCCTGGTACGGGATAAGGAGACCGGAGCCGTGATCGTGGACATGTCCGGCTCCGAACCCTTCGTCCTGGCCAAGGGAGGCCGGGGCGGCTGGGGAAACAAGCACTTTGCCACCCCCACCCGGCAGGCGCCCCGTTTCGCCAAACCGGGCATGGCGGGACAGAGACGGGAAGTCCTTCTGGAGCTGAAGCTCCTGGCAGACGTGGGACTGGTGGGCTTTCCCAACGTGGGAAAATCCACCCTTCTCAGCATGGTGAGCAAAGCGCATCCCAAGATCGCGGATTACCACTTCACCACCCTCTATCCCAATCTGGGAGTCGTGTGGGCAGGGGAGGGCATGTCCTTTGTCCTGGCGGACATCCCCGGCATCATCGAGGGCGCTGCGGAGGGCGCCGGACTGGGCCATGATTTTCTCCGCCATATCGAGCGCTGCCGGCTGCTCATCCACGTGGTGGACGTTTCCGGCCGTGAGGGCCGGGATCCGGTGGAGGATTTCAAGGCCATACGGGAAGAGCTGAGGCAGTACAGCGCCGATCTGGCGGGGAGACCGGAGATCGTTGCGGCCAACAAATGCGATATCGTCCAGGATGAAGGATCCCTGGAGCGGTTCAAAGCCTATATCGAAGAACAGGGACTGCCCCTGTTCATGATCTCTGCCGCCACGGGCCAGGGCCTGCGGGAGCTGGTAAAGGCCGCCGCGGGAGAGCTGGCTCATCTGCCTCCGATCCCGGTGTTCGAGGCCGAGTATGTGGAGCCGGAAGCCGCACCGGGCACCGTGGAGGAACTGAAGATCTTCCAGCCCGAAAAGGGCCTGTGGTCCGTGGAGGGCCCGTGGCTGGAACGGCTTCTGGAGCGGGTGAACCTGTCGGACATCGAAGGTCGGATGTATTTCGAGCGTTCCCTCCGGCAGGGGGGCGTGTACGACCGGCTGGAGGAGCTGGGCATCCGGGAAGGGGACACGGTCTCCATTTACGACCTGGAATTCGAATATAGAAGATAATGAGAGATAAATAGATCAAAGAACCGGCTGCGGCACATACGCCGCAGCCGGTAATTCTGTCTTCCGGGGGAAACTCAATCCTCGTAGTCCATGACGGCGTTTTTCAGCTCGTCGATGATGCGGATCTTCTGGGGGCAGGTCCGCTCGCACTGGCCGCAGCCCACGCAGCCGGAAGGACGGCCGCCCTGCATCAGGGCGAGACGGTAGGCCATCTTCGCTCCTTTGGGATCGCCGTATACCAGCTCCGTGTTCCGGGCGGCGAAGACCTGGTGGATGGCGATGTCCTGAGGGCAGCCCTTCTCGCAGTATCTGCAGGCGGTGCAGGGAATGCCGGGCCGGGCCTTCAGAGCCTCCAGGGCTTTGCCGATGAGGCCCCGCTCCCGGTCGTCCAGGGGCCTGAAGGGCTTCATGAACTTCAGGTTCTGCTCCATCTGCTCCAGGGTGGACATGCCGCTGAGGACGGTGATGATCCCGTCCAGCGAGGCGGCGAAGCGGAGCGCGGCCTCCACGGGTTCCAGACCGCCGTCCCGGAAGGGCTTCTGCACCTCCGGCGGAAGATTGGCCAGGGTGCCGCCCTTCACGGGTTCCATGATCACCACGGGCTTGCCGTGCTTTCTCGCCGTCTCCCAGCAGAGACGGGACTGAACGGAATTGTCGTCCCAGTCCGCATAGTTGATCTGGAGCTGGATGAAATCCACCTCGGGGTGCTCGGTGAGGACCTTGTCCAGCACGTCCGCAGTATCATGGAAGGAGAAGCCCGCATGACGGATGAGGCCTTCCTTCTTCCGTTCCTGGACAAAGTCCCAGATGCCGTACGCATCGAAGACCTTTTTGCGTTCATCGCTCACGTTGTGCAGCAGATAGAAATCGAAGTAACCCGCTCCGGTGCGCTCCAGAGAGGTCCAGAACATCTGCTTGGCTTCCTCCGCCGTTTTGGGACCGGCCCAGGCGGGAAGCTTGGTGGCGATGGTGAAGCTGTCCCGGGGGTGCCGATCGATCACGGCCTCCTTGAAGGCGGCTTCAGACTGGCCGTTGATGTAGCCGTAGGCGGTGTCAAAGTAGGTGAAGCCCGCCTCCAGGAATCTGTCCGCCATCGCCTTGAACTGTTCAATATCCACCTTGTCTCCCAGCATGGGGAGCCGCATCAGCCCGAAGCCGAGCTTGGGCACGTTTTTCCAGCTGTGTTCCATAGGATTTGCCTCCTGTTCGTGATTTCGTCAAGACCAGTCCGCCTGGATCATCTTTGCATAATCCTCCCGGAAGATGGCAATGACGCTGAGGATCGTATCGTAGATCAGAGCCAGGGTGAAGATCCCCATGGCTGCTGTCTCGATCACGTAAAAGGGCCAGAGGGGGATATACAGCACCTCTGTCATATAGCCTGTATTGACGGCTACCCCGGTCTGCACCGCAGCGGCGTAGGTCATGGCCCCGGCAGCCAGCACGGAAAGAATGCCCATGAGGGTAAAAATGATGAAACGCAGGGGCCGGGGGAAGTGGACGATGATGATGGTCATGTTGATGTGGGACTTCTTGCTCTGACCATAGGCGAAGGCGGTGAAAACCGCGCACATGAGCATGCGCTGGGTCAGCTCATAGGCCCCCAGGATGTGGGTCTGGAACAGATAACCCATGATCACATCCGCCACGTTCATGAGCATCATAAGGAGCACGCAGATAAAGCTGATGAGGGCGATGGCCTGGGTGAAGCGGTGTACGCCGGCATTGAATTTCTGAACTTTTTCCATTTTTATCGCCTCCTACTTCATCAGATTGGGCAGCACCAGGGCGATCTGAGGGAAGGCTGCCAGCAGGGCGATGCCCACGAAGATGGTCAGCATAAAGGGCAGAGCGCCTTTATATATGGTGCCAAGCGGCACATCCTTGGCCACGCCGGAGATGATGAAGCAGTTCAGACCCACCGGGGGAGAAATGGCGCCCAGCTCCATGCTGAGGATGATGTAGATCCCGAACCAGACCACGTCGAAGCCCAGCGCCTTGGCAATGGGCCAGAAGATGGGGACCGTCAGCATGATCATGGGCAGCTCGTCCATGATCATACCCAGGAAGAGATAGACCAGGGTCATAAGGGCGATGATGACATACTTGGATACGTTCAGCCCGCCGATGTAGGCGGCCAGGCGCATGGGGATCTGGGTGATGGTGAGGAACTTGCAGAAGAGGCTGGCTCCGATGATGATCAGGAAGGTCATGGCAAAGGTGCGGATGGTGGTCCACATGGCGTCCTTGAATTTGCTCCAGAATTCCTTCCAGGTGAAGCTGCGCTGCAGGCACATGTTCACGATCATGATGATGAGGGCCAGGAAAGCGCCGATGGCGGCGGACTGGTTCACGGAGAAGACGCCGGAGAACATCCCGCCCAGGACGATGCCGAAGAGGATCACCACGCCGATGAGCCCCTTCAGGGAGATGAGCCGCTCCTTCCAGGAATACTTCTCCCCCTTGGGGGCCAGAGCCGGATTATGCAGCACCTGGATGATGATGGTGGCCATGCAGAGCACTGCCATCATGATCCCGGGCAGGATCCCGGCGATGAACAGCTTGCCGATGCTGGCCTCCGCCATGATGCAGTAGATGATCATGGGGGTGCTGGGGGGGATCAGGATCCCCAGGGTGCCGCCCATGGCGATGGAGCCGGTGGCCAGCCGGTCATTGTAGCCGTATCTGCGCATCTCCGGGATGGAGATGGTGCCCATGGTGGCGCAGGTGGCGGCGCAGGAACCGCAGATGGCGCCGAAGCCGGCGCAGGCGGCTACGGTGGCGCAGGCGAGAGAACCGGGCAGCCGGTTGAGCCATTTGTTGGCGCAGCTGTAAAGACCACCGGAAAGCCCGGCATGGTAGGCGAAATTGCCCATCAAAATGAACAGAGGGACCACCATGAAGGAATAGGTGCTGGCCTGGGTGGCCGGGTCTGTGCGCAGCTGGGAGAGCGCGGCGGTGGGGTTCACCACCAGAGCGTAGCCGCAGAAGCCCACCAGAAGCAGGGCCAGACCGATATTCATCCCCATAAAGATCAGGACAAGGAAAATGATGATGCCGATCACGCCTACGGTGATTGGATCCATAGACACGCACATCCTTTCGATCACGATTCGCTGACAGCAAAACAATACAGATACGTTCCCACCGCCGTGAGCAGTGGGAACGTGTAAAGAAACAGGTTTACTTGCCGAACTGGGCGGCGAAGGCCTTTGCGTCCGCCAGATAGGCGGCGGCGTCGAAGCCGTCCTTGCTCATCTTGGAGATCCAGGTTTCGGCATAGGAGTCGGCCGCAGTCTGCATCTCGGCGACGCTGGCCGCCGGGAGCTCCACGAACTGGCCGCCGGCCGCGGTGATGACCTCGCGTTTGGCCGCAACGTCGGCGGCGAAAGCGTTGGCAGCCCCCAGAGAGGCGGCTTTGCCGGAGAGACCGTCGATGATGTCCTGGTATTCCTTGGGCAGGGAATCCCACTGGGCCTTGTTCATAATGAGGGCAAAGGGACCGTCATACAGAGGATAATCGGTGTAGTAGCTGGTGATCTCCTGAAGAGAGAAGTTGCAGATGCCCGCGGGCTCAAAGATGTAGCCGTTGATGTTCTTCTTTTCGATGGCCTCGTACAGGTCAGGGGGAGCCATGGTCACAGGGGAAGCGCCCCAGGCGTTGAGCACGTCCGTGATGGCGCCGGAGGGGCAGCGGATGGTCATGCCCTTCAGATCGTCGATGCCCTGGATGGGCTTTTCGGCGGAGCAGAGGATCATGCCGGGGTTGCCGTAGAGCATGAGCAGCTTGAAATCTCCCCATTCCTTTTCCACCTGGGGATACTTCTCAGCCAGGGCCCAGAGCACCTCGGTGCTCACCACGGGATCGCCGAAGCCCTGCATGGGCATATTGATGACGTCGGACAGGGGGAACTGACCGGCATAGTAGGAGGTATAGAGCCAGCCGATGTCTACGGCGGCGCTCTTCACGTTATCGCCGATGTCCGTGGCGGCGGAGAGGGTGGCGTTGTCATAGAGGGTGATCTTTACGTGCCCGTTCGTGGCCTTGTCGATGGAATCGATCCAGCTCTGGATGTACACGGCGTTGGCGGTGGTCTTGGGGTCGTGCATGGACAGAGTGAAGGTGTAGACCTTGTCATCGGCAGCCGGTGCACCGCCCTTGTCCTTGTTTCCGCAGGAGCTCAGACAGGCAAAGAGCCCCAGGGTCAGCACCAGCATGAGCAGAACAGCGATTGTGCGTTTCATTTGAGTTACCTCCCGTTTTCATGACGATAGAGCAGAGTTGATGCTTCAGTATTATGCATTATAAAGATAAAGACAGCGGATGTCAAACCGTTATTCGATCACATATGGAACTGCATCCGGAGGGATGGGACAGACGTAGCCGCGGTCCGCGGTGCGCCGGGAAAATTCCGCTCTGGCCGCCGCCAGAATCGCCGGGTCGGAAAACAGGTCCGCCGCCGCGCCGCAGAGCACCCGGGCGGCCCAGAGCATGCCCTTGTCCCCGATGGAGCTGCCGCCGCAGCTCACGTTCTGCCAGCTGTGGCCGGGAGCGCCGGCGGGGAAGCAGAGAGCGGTGAACTGGGCGGCGGGCGTGAGCCAGCTCACATCCCCCACGTCCGTGGAGCCGGGGGAGAAGTCCTCGCCGCTGTAATAGGGGAGAAGGAAATCGTTCAGGGCTTTGGTCCCGTTTTCGCTCATGCCTTTTACCTGCTCCGCGATGGCCGGGTCGTGCTTCGCCCCCAGACCGGGAAGACCTTCGCTTACATAGGTCTTCCGCAGAGCGGCGGCGTAGTCCCATTCCGCCGGACTGTATTCCGGCAGGGGCAGCGCCTGCATATTGGCGTAAAGGCAGGCCTCCAGGGGAGGATTGGGCACGGTGTCGGCCGTTCCGTCCACAAAAATGCGCTCAAAGCGCGTATCCGTCATCAGCGCCGCCCCTTCCGCGATCCGGTCCACCCGCTCCTGGAGGGCCAGGGTATCCGGCACGTCCCGGCTCCGCACCATATACAGAACGGAGGCCGTGGGCTGCACCACGTTGGGGGAGACGCCGCCGCCGTCGACGATGGCGTAGTGGATGCGGGCGTCGCTCTTCATATGCTCCCGCAGGAACTGAACGCCCACATTCATCAGCTCCACAGCGTCCAGGGCGCTGCGCCCATGCTCCGGGTCCCCTGCGGCGTGGGCGGCGATCCCCAGGAACTTGTACAGCACCTGGGTGCAGGAATTGTTGGTCCCGGTGGTGATCTCGTTGGTATCTCCCGGATGCCAGCACAGCGCCGCGTCCAGCTCCTTCCACACGCCCTCCCGGGCCAGATAGGCTTTGGCCGCGCCGCCTTCTTCCCCGGGACAGCCGTAAAAGATCACGGTGCCGGGCAAACCGCTCTGCTCCAGAAACCGCTTGACGCCGCAGGCCGCGGCGAAGGAAGCCGCACCCAGCATATTATGCCCGCATCCGTGGCCGGTACCGCCGGGGACCAGGGGATGATGTTCCGTTTCTCCCGCGGCCTGGCTGAGACCGGAAAGAGCGTCGAACTCCCCGAGGATGCCGATGACGGGCTTCCCGCTGCCGAAGGAGCCGGAAAAGGCGGTGGGGATGCCTCCCAGATCCTCCGTGACAGCAAAACCTTCCGCTTTCAGCTTTTCAATATACAGCGCGGCGGAGCGGAATTCCCGCAGGCTCAGCTCCGCATATTTCCAGATCTCATGGGAAAGGGCGGCGAATTCGCCGCCCCGTTTTTCGATCCATGCCTGGGCTTCCGTTTTCCAGTCCATATCAATACAGCACCTTGCTCAGAAATTCCTTTGTCCTGGGATTCTGGGGGCGGTTCATGATGTCGTCCGGCTTCCCGGATTCCGCGATGATGCCGCCGTCCATAAAGAGGATCCGGTCCGATACCTCCCGGGCGAAGCCCATCTCATGGGTGACGATGACGGAGGTCATGCCGCTTTTCACCAGCGCCTTGATGACGTCCAGCACCTCGCCCACCATCTCCGGGTCCAGGGCGGAGGTGGGCTCGTCGAACAGCATCACATCCGGCTCCATGGCCAGAGCCCGGACGATGGCCAGCCGCTGCTTCTGCCCGCCGGAGAGACGGCTGGGATGCTCGTCCTTCTTATCCAGCAGGCCTACGCGGCTGAGCAGGCTCTCCGCCTGCTCGTCTGCCTCAGCCTGGGTGCGCTTGCCCAGGAGTACGGGGGCCAGGGTGATGTTCTTCATCACAGAGAGATGCGGGAAGACATTGAAATGCTGGAACACCATGCCCATCTTCTGCCGGTGAAGGTTGATATCCACCTTTTCTCCGGTGATCTCCACCCCTTCGAAGATGATCTTGCCGCTCTCCGGCGTCTCCAACAGGTTCAGACAGCGGAGAAAGGTGCTCTTGCCGCCGCCGCTGGGACCGATGATGGATACCACCTCGCCCTTGGCGATGTGTTCGGTGACGCCCTTCAGAACGTGCAGCGTCTCCTTGCCCTTGATGGCAAAGCTTTTGTGCAGATCGATCGTCTCAATGAGGTTCTCAGTCATGAGCCTTCAGCCTCCTCTCAAAGGCGCCCAGCAGCTTGCTGAGGATGAAGGTGAGCACAAAATAGATCACGCCCACGATGGTCATGCATTCCAGGGCCAGGAACGTATTGCCCCGGACCTTCAGACAGGCGGTCATCAGCTCCCCCACGAAGAAGGTGGAGGCCAGGGAGGTATCCTTGATGATCATAATGAACTCGTTGCCCAGGGCAGGGAGGATGTTCTTGATGGCCTGGGGCAGGATGATGCGCATCATGGTCTGACGGCCGTTCAGACCCAGGCTTCGGGCCGCCTCGGTCTGACCCCGGTCCACCGCCTGTATGCCGCTGCGGAAGATCTCGGAAACATAACAGCCGGAGTTGATGCACAGGGCCACAGCCACGCTGGCAAATTCCGTCACCGGAAAGGGGAGGATCTTGGGTACGATGAAATAGCCCACATAGAGCTGGAGCAGCATGGGGGTGCCCCGGATGATCTCCACAATGGCGATGCAGAGCCAGTTCAGCGGCTTGAAGCGCACCGACCGACCCAGATACAGAAGCAGGCCCAGGACGGCGCCGAAGGCCACGGTGAGCAGGCTCAGGAGCAGCGTATAGCTGACGCCCTGCAGCAGAAATACCTGCCAGTACTTCTGCATGATCTTCACGATGTTGCTGAAATAATTCAAGGGAAGGACCTCCCGTCATGATTTGCGCCGGGAAAGGAACAAGGATTTCCCCGGCGGGCCGGAAGAGCCCGACGGGGAAGGGATGGGATCCGAAACTCAGCCGGCCACGTTGCCCTGCTCGTCGTAGCCCACCTCGGCGGCGGTGTCGATACCCGCCAGCTTCTTGGCTTCCTCGTACCAGGGGCCGTAGAGGCCGGCCGCCAGGGCCTTGGCCAGGATCTCGTTCACCTGCTTCGTGAGAGCATCGTTGCCCTTCTTCAGCAGGATGACGTTGTTCTCGGCCTCCTCGGAGACCACGAACTCAAAGCCGGTGAAGGCCAGGGAGTCGTTGTTGGCGATGATGGCGTCGCCGTTGCCCTTGGCTACCGCCAGAGCGTCGATGTTGCCGTTCCTCAGGGCCTCCACGGCCACGCCGATATCGGAGAATTCCTTGATGGTCACGGTGTCCGGCAGCTGCTCATTGCAGAGGTTCATCTGCAGGGAAGCGGTCTGGGCGCCCACGGTGAGGCCCGCAAAGTCCTCCGCCTTGGTCCACTTGCCCTCATTCTCCTTGGTGGTGATGATGGACTGCTCGGTCTCGTTTTCACCGGCATAATAGTAATCGGAGAGGTTGTAGTTCTCCGCACGCTCGGCGGTGACGGAGAAGCCGGAAATGGACATATCCACGGTGCCGGTCTGCACCGCGACCTGACAGGCGTCGAAGCTCATGGGCTTGATCACCAGAGTCCGGCCCATTTCCTGGGCGATGTACTTGGCCAGCATCACGTCGAAGCCGACGTACTGGTCCTGCCCGGATTTGGAGGTGTCCACAAACTCCATGGGGGCAAAGTCCGGGGAGATGGCGACGGTGAGGGTGGCAGCCTGCTTCTTGGCGCAGCCAGCGAAACAGCACACGGCCAGCAGCAGGGCGGCCAGCAGCAGAGCAAAAATCTTCTTCATCTTGTTTTCCTTCTTCCTTAATCATTCGATCCTGTATCCGGTCTTCCCGGAACGAGAACCAGTATACACGCATATTTATTCACTGTCAAGGGGTAAAACTGAATTAATTTTCAGATTATTTGAATAGTCATTCACCGGGCCAGGGAATAGCCGCCGTCGATGGTGAGCACGGCGCCGGTCATGATGTCGCTGGCGTCGGAGGCCAGATACACCGCCAGAGCGCCGATCTCGATGGGCTCGCCGTAGCGGCCGTAGGGGATGCGCTCCGTCATCATTTCCTCCACCTCCTTGGGCGCTCCGGAGGAGAGATTGGAATGGGTATAGCCCGGGGCGATGGCGTTCACGTTGATGTGGTAGGGGCCCCACTCCCAGGCCAGGCACTTGGTCAGGCGGTTCAGACCGGCTTTGGCCACATTGTAGGGGGTGAAGGAGGGTATGTTGCACATCTCGCCGCTGTTGGAGGTGACGTTGATCACCTTGCCCTTGCCCTGGTCCCGCATGTGTTTGCCCACCAGGTAGCAGAGGCGGAAGGCGCCATTCAGGTCCACGTCGATGCAGCGGAACCACTCGGTGAGGTCTTCGGGGTAATCCAGCACCCCGCCCATGGCGGCGACGCCGCCGTTGTTCACCAGGATATCGATCTTTCCGTAGTCTGCCAGGACGGCGTCCACGGAAGCCTTGCAGTTCTCAAAATCGGTGATATCCGTGCGGTAGAAGCGGGCCTTGCCCTCGTACTTCGCCAGCTTTTCCAGCGCCTCGGCGGCGCGCTTTTCATTCCGGCAGAAGATGGCGATGTTTGCGCCTTCCTGGGCCATGGCTTCCGCGATGCCGAAGCCGATGCCCGTATCTCCGCCGGTGATGATGGCGGTCCTGCCCTTGAGGCAGAAGGCGGTATCCATAGAGGTAATCATGAAAACAGGTCTCCCTTCCGAATAATAATCTGGTCGGATTGTATCATTATTCTCCAAAAAACGCAATCGAAGGGTGAAAAAGCTGTGGAAAAAAGCGCTGTGATTTGGTATAATCCAAACTGAAGAAATCTATGCCGGTTTCCCGAAAGGGCAGACCGGGATCGTAATAAGGAGGTCTGCGCTATGCCGGATTATGCAGGCGTAAACGGATTGCGGGAGGAATTCAAGGTCGTAGGCAAGCCAAATCTGCCCGGTGTGCTTTCCTATGCCGTGGCAGCAGGCGTCGCCAAATTCGGAGCGGACTACGTAAAACCGGATATGCTCTATGCCCGCTTCCTCCACAGCCCCTACGCCAATGCCAGGATCACAAAGCTGGATACCGCCAAAGCCAGGGCGATCCCCGGGGTGGTGGATATCCTCACCTGGGAGGACCCGGATATCGCCAATTTCGTCGGAAACGGGGAGCACTGGGGCGCGCCCAGGCCCTGGCTGGACAATATCGCGGATATGGAAGGGGCCGAGGTGGGCTGCATCGTGGTCTGCGAGACGGAGGATCTCTGCGATGAGGCCCTGCGGGCTCTGGAGATTGAATGGGAGATCCTGCCCCACGTGGTGGATATCAAAAAAGGCGCGGAACCGGATGCGGCGGTCATTTTCCCCGGCGTAAACACCCCCACCACCTTCGGACGCCGCGGAGGCGGCGGGCCGGAGCTTCCCCCCAAGCAGGGGAACGTTTCCCACGCAGGCATGGACGAGGGCGACGCGGACAAAGCCATGGCGGAGAGCGAGTTCACGCTGGAATTCGATATGAATATGCCCTCCTACGGCTCTGTGATGCCCAACATCCCCGGCTCCCTGGGCTGGTGGGAGGACGATCCCTACCACGGCGGCGGACCCAGCCTTCATATCGAGGGCGCCGTGCGCAACCGGGAGCCCATTGCCCGGTCCTACCACATGCCCATTGAAAAGACCATTCAGGAGGGCCTGTTCATGGGCGGGCGGTACTGCGACTGGGGCCTCCGGCGCAGCCAGGAGATCACTCCGCTGCTGGCCAAGCGCACCGGCCGGCCCGTGCGCTGCATGAACACCCGGGAGGAGTCCTTCGATTTCCTTATGAACCAGCGCTTCTGCCATGTGAAGGTGGGCTACGACCATAACGGGGTCATCACCGCCATCATCGACCATTCCCTGGCGGACGCGGGCGTGCGGGGAAGCTCCTCCTTCGGAACCGCCGGCGACCTGACCTACGGACCCTATACCTCCATCAAGTGCACGAACGTGAAGCAGCGGATGGATATCGTGGATTCCAACCGGGGCATGATGTATGTCTCCGGTCAGCACTGCCCCTTCAACTGGGACATCATCAGCATGGCCGAATACCTGATCGCGGAAAAGCTGGGGCTCGATCCCATCGACGTGGCCAAAGCGAATCTCCACGGTCCCAAGGAGAAGAACGACACGAACCCGGTGCCCTCCTTCGAGGCCTGTATCGCAGAGGGCCGCAAGCTCATGGACTGGAGCTGGCACAGGGACGGGGCGAAGCGCCTGCCGGACGGACGGCTCCACGGAGCCAGCTTCCGGTATCAGCAGTGCCCCCGGCACTCCGGCATGAACTATTCCGTGAAGCTGGAGCTGCGGGACGGCGTGGTGCATTTCCCCACCCAGGGCCCGCACGTGGGCATCTACGGCGTGGAGTGCAACGCCATGGTGGCGGCTGAGGAGCTGGGCCTGAAGTACGAAGATATCGCGGTGGATTTCGATTATCGGGAGGCCTTCACCCCCCAGGGCGGCGGTTCGGACGGCGTCACCGCTTCCTCCTGGGTCACCAAGGAATGCGCCAACGATCTGAAGCAGCAGATCCTGGCCTCCGCCATCCGCCAGGCGGATAATCCGCCCCCTCCCAGCATGTTCGATTTCGGACGTCCCAAAAAGGAGAATCCCCTGAAGGGCCGCAAGCCCGAGGAACTGGACATCGTGGACGGTCTGGTATGCCTGAAGGAGGACCACTCTGTCGGCCTGCCCCTGAAGGAGGCCACCAGCGAGAATCTGTTTGCCACCTATACCGGGAAGCCTCCTCTGTCCGTCTGGAGCGTAGGCCCCGGCGCCCGGCAGATGGACGCCATGAACACAGCCTACTGCGAGGTGGCGGTGGATGAGGAGACCGGCGAGGTGGAGATCCTCCGCTTCGGCGTGGTGGCGGATCCGGGCAAAGTGATCCGGCTCACCTCTCTGGAGAGCCAGGTGGACCAGGTCATGTACATGAGCCAGGGCTGCCAGCTCCTGGAGGACTTCATCTACGACGAGCACACCGGCGTTCGGCTGAACACCAACATGATCGATTATCATAAGCCCACCATGGTGGACATTCCCCCGGTGGACAAGGCCTTCCTGGAGACCCGGGCCAGCAACGGCGCCTACGGCGGCAGCGGCATCAGCCACAGCCTCGCCAATACCCATCTGGTGGTCATGGCCATCCACAACGCCATCGGCGTCTGGGTGGATCCTCCCGCGACCCCGGATAAGGTCCTCCAGGCTCTGGGCAAAGGTTGACGGCATTCTCTTTATGACCGGTACTCAACTGAGGCGCGGCGTTTGCCGCGCCTCAGACAGTAATATGCTGCATCCCCGCGATCTGAACAGGAGTGTCTGCCCATGAAATCGTATACCCGGCTTCCCCGGGATCGGGACCCCAAGTTCCTCCGGATCTTCACCAGGGACAAGGCGTTTTATCGTACCTTTTTCCCCCTGCTGCTGGTCATTGCCCTGCAGCAGCTGGCCGCCCTGACGGTGAACCTGGTGGATAACCTCATGCTGGGCACCTATTCCGAGCTGGCCCTCTCCGGCGCCACCCTGGTGAATCAGCTTCAGTTCGTGCTTCAGCAGATCGCGGCGGGGATCGGCATGGGCATCGTGGTGCTGGCCTCCCAGTATTGGGGCCAGCGCCGCACGGGGCCGATCAAGAAGATCATCTCCATCGGCATGAAATTCGGGATCGCAGCCGGACTCATCTTTTTCATCCTGTCCGCCTTTATGCCCCGGACCCTGCTCTCTCTGTTTACGGGAGACGAAGCGGTGATCGAAGAAGGGCTCCGGTATCTGAAGGTCATGCGCTGGACCTATCTGCTGTTTGCCGTATCCAACACCCTGATGTATGCCCTGCAGAGCGTGGAGACCGCCATGATCGGCACCGTTATGTCCCTCAGCACCATCGTGATCAACGCCTGCCTGAATTACTGCCTGATCTATGGCCGTTTCGGGGCTCCCGAGCTGGGGGTGACCGGCGCGGCGATCGCAACGCTCACCAGCCGCACCGTGGAACTGCTGATCGTTCTGATCTATACGCTGTACATAGACAAAAAGCTGCGGATGAAGCTGCGGGAGATCTTCTCCCTGGACGGGACCTATCTCCGGGATTATGTCAAAGTTGCCACACCGGTCGTCGTCAGCGGTCTGCTCTGGGGGATCGCCCAGGCGGCCCAGACCGCGGTCCTGGGGCATATCAGCGCCCAGGTCATCGCCGCCAACAGCATCGCGGTGACCGTTTCCCAGGTCTTTGCCGTGTTCGGCATGGCCTGCGCCAACGTGGCCTCCGTGGTGACCGGAAAGACCATCGGGGAAGGACGGCTGGATATGATCCGTTCTTATGCCAAAACCATGCAGGGGATCTTCCTGACCCTGGGGACGCTCCTGGGGATCCTGCTGTTCCTGTGCAAAGGGCCCATCGTGGGCATTTATCGGATCTCGGCGGAGACCCGATCCCTGTCCCTGCAGTTTCTGACGATCCTCAGCGTCACCACCATCGGCTCCTGTTACGAGTATCCCGTGGAGGGCGGGATCATCGGCGGGGGAGGGAGCACGAAATATGCCGCCATGACGGACAATCTCTTCATGTGGCTGTTCACCATTCCCTCCGCCGTGCTCAGCGCCTTTGTCTTTCATTTTCCCCCGGCGGTCACCTACTGCTGCCTGAAGGCGGATCAGCTGCTGAAATGCATCCCCAACAGCATCGTCTGCAACCGTTTCCGCTGGGTGAAGATCCTCACCCGCTGAGCCATAAAGCAGAACAGGGCAGCGAGGCGGTTTGCCTCGCTGCCCTTCCAAAATATGAAATGTGATTCAGAACAGCGTATCATCATTATAGCCCAGCGCGGAGACGGGGAGAACGGAACGGGGCTCCGGGCTGTGCTCACCCAGGATCTTGTCCATCCAGACCACGTGATACCAGCGGCCGAATTTGCTGCCGATGTCGGGAAAGCGGGCGATCTCCCGAAACCCCAGAGCGGCATGGAAACGGACGCTGTCCATGGTCAGGTATTCATCCTCCGGATCCGGCAAAGCGATGCTGGCCAGCATATCCAGGACCCCCTGAGCCCGGAGCAGCTCCTCCAGCGCGGCATACAGACGCCTGCCCAGTCCGCGGCGGTGCTGATCCATGCGTATGTAGATGGAGGTCTCCGCCGCCCAGTCAAAGGCAGATCTGCCCTTGAAGGGGGAAGCGTAGCAATATCCCAGAAGCCGGCCGTCTTCCTCCGCGGCCAGATAGGGATAACGCTGCCGGATCCCCTCGATCCGCCGCCGGAACTCCTCCGGAGACGGCGGTTCATATTCAAAGGTGATGGCCGTCTGCCGGACATAGGGGGCATAGATCCCCGCCAGTTCTTCGGCGTCCTCAGGCCGGACAAAACGAATGTGCGCCGCCATTTGCGACACTCCCTTCCTCCCGGAATGCACTGCATTATACGTTTTCCGGCGCAGGAATGCAATCCCCGAAAGGAATTGTCCCTCCCGTACGCGCTCCCCGAAGCGGCAATTCCCCTCGGTTGCAGAAGAGGGGGAAATCTGGTATAAAAGGATAGGTCAGACCGACCGAGGAGGATCTGGATATGGAAGGAAAACTGAAAGCGCTGCTCAGCGCCGTCGGCCCCCTGGACGACCGGGCGATGGAAAAGGCCCGGGAACGCCAGGCGGAGCTGGCGAAGCCGCCGGGCAGCCTGGGAAGACTGGAGGATATCTCCATCCGCCTGGCGGGGATCACCGGGCAGGTGCACAATACAGTGGAGAAGCGCAGGATCATCGTTCTCTGCGCGGATAACGGCGTGGCGGAGGAGGGCGTTGCCTCCGCGCCGCAGACCGTCACCGCCGCCCAGGCGGTGAATATGACCCGGCGTCTCACCGGCATGTCCACTCTGGCGAAGCACTTCGGGGACGACGTGCAGGTGGTGGATATGGGCATCGCCTGTCCCTATACCTGTCCCGGCATCCTGGACCGGAGTCTGGGAAAGGGAACGAAAAACCTGTATCGTGAACCGGCCATGACCCGGGAACAGGCCCTGCAGGCCATCCTTACCGGGGCGGAGCTTGCCCGTCAGGCCGGGGCGGACGGGATCCGGGTGATCGGCGTGGGGGAGATGGGAATCGGCAACACCACCACCTCCGCGGCCGTTCTGGCGGCCCTCACCGGTCTCAGCGCGGAACAGGTCACCGGCCGCGGCGGCGGGATCACGGACGAGAGCTTCAGGAAAAAGAAACACGTCATCGCCCACGCCCTGGAGCTGCATCAGCCGGACCGGGAGGACCCTGTGGACGTGCTGAGTAAGGTGGGCGGCTTCGATCTGGCCGCCATGTGCGGCGTTTTTCTGGGGGCGGCGGCGAACCGGATCCCCGTGGTGGCGGACGGATTCATCTCCATCGTGGCGGCGCTGTGCGCGGGTCGGCTGTGTCCCCGGGCGGCGGAGTATATTTTCCCCAGCCACGCCTCCTATGAGATCGGCTACAGGCTGGCGGCCCAGGAGCTGGGTCTGGAGCCCTGGCTGCTGCTGAACATGCGCCTGGGGGAGGGGAGCGGGTGCCCGCTGGCCTTCCAGGTGATGGACGCCGCCTGCGCCGTCATGAACGAGATGGCCACCTTCGCGGAGGCCAGCATCAACGACGATTACCTGGAGGAGATCCGGGCGGGGGAGAGCTTTAAGGTATGACGATCTTTCTTTCCGGGGGCTGCAAGAACGGCAAATCCACCCTGGCCCAGCACGCGGCCAAAAAGCTGGCGGGGGACGGCCCCCTGTACTACATCGCCACCATGATCCCCCATGATGAGGAGGACCGGGCCCGCATCCGCCGCCATCTGGCGGAGCGGGAGGGCTGGGGTTTCGAGACCCTGGAACTGGGGAGCGATATTTCCTCCTGCCTGGAGACCACCGGCGGCCGCGGAAGTTATCTGCTGGACAGCGTCACCGCCCTGCTGGCCAATGAGATGTTCGGGGCGGACGGCAGCTTCGATCCCACCTCTCCGGCCCGGGTGGCGGAGGATCTGCTGAATTTTGCCCGCTATGCGGAGAACGCGGTTTTCGTCAGCGACTACCTCTACGGGGACGCGGGCCGATACGACGAATGGACGGAAGCGTACAGGCGGGGGCTTGCCTACGTGGACCGCGCTCTCGCCCGTACCTGCGATACGGTGGCGGAGATCGTATCCGGCACCCGGAACCTGTATAAGGGGGAGCTGCCGGTATGAAACGTACGATCCCGTTTTTCATGGCCTGGGGCATGTTCTGCGCCATCCCCTGTCCCTATCCCCGGTGGGACAATGAAAAGCGTCCGGCCATGCTGGCCTGCTTTCCCCTCATCGGACTGCTCATCGGGGGGATCTGGACGCTGCTGGCCTGGCTGATCGGCCTGATCGGCGGGCTGGGCCTCTTCGGACGCCTCCTTCTGGCTTTCCTGCCCTATCTGCTCACCGGCTTCATCCACCTGGACGGATTCATGGACTGCTGCGACGCCATCCTGTCCCGTCGGGACCTGCCGGAGCGCCAGCGGATCCTGAAGGACAGTCATGTGGGCTCCTTTGCCGTGATCTGCGCCGCCATGCTGCTCATCGGCTCCTTTGCTCTGATGGCCTCGGCGGATCTCTCCGGCAGCCGGGTCCTTCTGCTGCTGCTCCTGCCTCTGGCTTCCCGCTGCCCCTCCGCGCTGGCGGTGATGACCCTGGAGCCCATGGGCACCAGCGGCTATGCGGGGGATTTCCGAAAGGGCGTCACCCCGGGACATAGGGCGGCCGTCTGCGTCATGCTGGTGCTGGCCCTGGCCCTCCCGCTGATCCTCTGGGGGCTTCCCGGCATCAGCTCCGCCGCGGCTGCGGCGGGAGCGTCCCTGTGCATCCTTCACGGCAGAAAGCAGCTGGGGGGCATGTCCGGGGATATATCCGGGCTGGCGGTGACCGTGGGCGAGTTCTGCGGCCTGCTGGTCCTGGCACTCATCTGAGGATAGGAGGAAGAATATGGTTCTGATCATCGGCGGCGCGTACCAGGGCAAGCTGACCTATGCCCGGGAAAAATACGGCCTGAAGGATACGGATATTTATACTTGTACGGAGAATGAGGAACCGGATACCGCCAAGCGCTGCATCCGTCACCTGGAGGAATATGTGCTGGGCTGCCTCCGCCGCGGGGTCGAGCCCACGCAGAAATTCAAAAAGAACGCCGTGCTCATCTGCAGGGACATCAGCTCCGGGATCGTCCCCATGGAGGCGGAGCAAAGGGCCTGGCGGGAGGCGGTGGGACGGTATCTCAGCGCCCTGGCCGGAAAGGCGGATACGGTGACCCGGGTTTTCTGCGGGCTGCCCCAGCAGCTGAAATGAAACGGTGCATGCTCATCCGCCATGGGCGGACGGAAGCCAACGAGAAATGGCTGTACTGCGGCAGTACGGATCTGGGCCTGTCCGATGCGGGCAGGGAAGAGCTTCTCGCCCTGCGCCGGGAGGCGGACTATCCTCCCACGGCGGGACTGCGCTTTGCCGCCAGCGGTATGCGCAGAACGGAGGAGACCCTGGCCCTGCTGTTCGGAGCAGGAGAGTATGCCGCGCTGCCCGGCTTCCGGGAAATGGACTTCGGCGTATTCGAGATGCGCAGCTATGAGGCTATGAAGGAAGACCCGGAGTATCTGGCCTGGATCACCGGGGACAACACGGCCAACGTCTGTCCCGGAGGGGAGAGCGGCGCCATGATGGAGGCCCGGGTGCTGGAAGCCTGGCGTGAACTGGAGCGGGGACCGGATACCCTGCTGGTGACCCACGGCGGACCCATCGCCGCCATCATGGCCTATCTTTTCCCGGATGAGGGGAAAAACCGCTATGAATGGCAGCCGAAGAACGGACGGGGATTCCTGCTGGAGCGGGACCATGAGACGGCCCCCTGGCGCTATCGGGCGATCCCGGAGGAAGGAAAGTGAACCGACCGGTGATCGGGCGTTTCGCCCCCACCCCCAGCGGCCGAATGCACCTGGGCAACGCCTTTGCCTATCTTTTGGCCTGGCTGTCTGCCCGAAGCCGGGGAGGGGAGATCCAGCTGCGCATGGAGGATCTGGATACCCTGCGCTGCACGGAAGAGAATGGGGAATGCATCCGCAGCGATCTCCGATGGCTGGGACTGGAATGGGACCGGGAGACCCCGCCCCAGCGCAGCCGCACGGCGGCGTACGAACAGGCCCTGGAGACGCTGCGCGGCAAAGCCAACGTTTTCCCCTGCTGGTGCACCCGGGGCAGTCTGAATCTGGTGAACGCGCCCCATGCCTCCGACGGTCACCCCATCCATCCCGCCTCCTGCCGGGAGGCGAGCGAGGAGGAGCGGAGAAAGCATAAAACGCCCCCTGCCTGGCGGCTGGAGGCGCCGGATCTGCAGGTCTCCTTTACGGACGGAGTTTACGGCCCCTATGAGGAAAACCTGAAAGACGCCTGCGGGGACTTCGTGCTCCGCCGGGCGGACGGGGTCTTCGTCTACCAGCTGGCGGTGGTGGTGGACGACGGGGAATTCGGCGTGACCGAGGTGGTGCGGGGCTGCGACCTGCTCAGCTCCACGCCCAGGCAGATCTATCTCCAGCAGCTCCTGGGGTATCCTCAGCCGGCGTATTTCCATGTGCCGATGCTCACGGACAGGGAAGGAAGAAAGCTGTCCAAGCGGGACGCGGACCTGGACCTGGGGGTCCTGCGGCAGCGGTACGGCCCGGAGACGGTGATCGGGCTCCTGGCGCACGCCTGCGGGCTTCTGGACCGCTTCGAGCCGGTCAGGGCGGAGGAGCTGATCCCGGCGTTTTCCTGGGAGAAGGTGGGGAAGAAGAACATCGTCCCGGAAAGCGATGGGATCACCGGAGCGGACAACGGGACATGAACGCAGCTGCCGGCGTGAGCGGGTTTCCCGTCAGGAACAGGCAAATGATCAGGTAAATGAGAAAATGGCTCAACCATGCGGTTCTTCCCTTTACCTGATCATTTGGATCTCTCTGACGGGGAACGGACGCCGGGGACACCGGAAAACGTTCGATAAATAGGACCATATGGGTCTTGCGGTTTTGCCGTCGTATATGGTAAAATAAGTAGAATAGTATATCCTCAGCGCAGGATGATCAGACTAGATCAAATCATCAATAAAAGGAGAAGCTGAACAATGAGTATGGAAATCCGTCTGAATACCCACGGCCCCGGAAAGCTGCAGACCCTGGCCATGATCTCCGACGAGGCCGGATTCAATGTGGTCAGCACCCTGATCTTCGGCGAAAAGGACGCCGTCCTGGTGGACTGCCAGTGGACCCGCAGCAACGCATACCGGGTCATCGCCGAGATCTGTGAACGGAATCTCAATCTGAAAGCCGTCTTTGCCACCCATGCCCATCCCGACCATTACTGGGGCATCGGCCATGTGAAGGAAGCCTTCCCGGATACGATCTGCTACGCCATGCCCGAGGACATCGACACCATCGAAGCCCAGTTCGGCGATAAGGTGGAGCACTGGGAAAGCATCATCGGCAAGGTAAACCTCTGCCGCAAGGACCGTTATCCCGAGCTGACCCCCCTGCCCGCGGACAACAAGATCATGCTGGAGGGCGAGGAGATCATCGTCTTCCCCCAGGTCTGGGGCGATCTGCAGTACAACACCGTGGTCTGGGTCCCCTCCATCTCCACCGTCATCGGCTCCGACGTGCTGTTCTCCAACGCCCACCCCTTCACCTGCGAGGTGAGCGCCAACGGCCGGAAAAAGTGGATCGACGCCCTGAACAAGATGGAAGCCCTGGGCGCCGAGGTGGTCATCCCCGGCCATATGAAGCACGGCGAGCCCTTCGACGAGCGCAGCTACAAGTTCACCCGGGATTACCTGGTGGCGACGGACGAGGAGCTGGCCAAGGTCAAGGCAAAATACAACATCACCAAGGATGGCGAAGTGAATGAGATGGCTATGAAGGAGTTCTTCTATGACATGTGCATGAAGTTCCCCGAAGCCATCCTGATCTACCTCTCCAACGACATGAACTCCAGCGTGTTCCTGGGCGGCCGGGAATGGAACTGGAACAACCTGAACGACGGGCCGGATATGACCGGCATCAACGCCTCCATTCACCGGTAAGCATGTTTCTCCAGAAAGCCATCCTGATGGATGGCCCAGCCATGGATCGCTCCCTCATGCGCATCAGCCATGAGATCCTGGAGCGGAATACATCTGTGGAAGGCGTATGCCTGGTGGGGATCTACCGCCGGGGGTGCAGCCTTGCCCGGCAGATCGGGGAAAACCTGAAAAGCATCACCGGTTCGGCTCCCGCTCTGGGGGAACTGGATATCCGCCTCTACCGGGACGACCTGGAGGAGATCGGGGACCAGGCCGCCGTGAGCAGCACGAAGATGGATTTCGACGTGAGCGGCAAGGTGGTGGTCCTGGTGGACGACGTGCTGTACACCGGGCGTACCGCCCGGGCGGCCATTGAAGCGGTCATGGACCGGGGAAGGCCCGCCGCCATCCAGCTCGCCGTTCTGGTGGATCGCGGCCATCGGGAGCTGCCCATCCGGGCGGATTTCGTGGGGAAGAACGTTCCCACCTCCCGGCGGGAAATGGTGGAGGTCAGAGTGCCGGAATTCGACGGCGTGCGGGAAGTCGCGCTCCTGGAGGACCGGGGATAAACAGGGATCAAACAGCTTGCGGGGCATGGCCGGATGGCCGTGCCCCGCTGTATCCCTGAGAAACGGATGTGGGAAAATGAAGGAAAAGGAACCGGGCAAAAAGCGGCAGCTGGGGATCATCCTGCTGTTTATCCTTGCGGGGATCATCCTGTTTATGCTGGTCTTTCAGCTGTACAGGCATACCTTTTCCCGTCAGAGATGGCTGGATGAACCGCTCTACCGGCAATACATGCTGAGCAGCCTGGAAAAACGCCATCCCCTGGTGGGGATGACCATGGAGGAGGCAGTCGCCCTCCTGGGGGAGGAGGACAGCCGGCAAAGCACCTTCAAGAGGAGCGATGCAGCATATCCCCCGGAGACAACCCTGGTGTACTATCTTGGTACGGAATCCGCGGACGACCTTTGGCTGATCCTTTCCTTCGAGGATGGTGTGTGCGTTTCCTATACGGTGGATGTGACCTGATCTTTCATGAACCGCCCCCTGCCGGAGACGGCAGGGGGCGGCGCTTATCCCCGTTTTACGATGCGTGATTGTAGTACCAGGGCTTGGCGTAGTCCTCATAGAACTTCTTGACCAGCTCGTTCTTCCGCTTGACGTTTTCGTCCCCCTCTGCACCCAGGACGTTGGCGGTCCAGGCGAAGCCGCCGCCCGGAGCATAGGTATCCACGTACTCCGCCAGCGAGTCCAGCAGCAGCTCATCGGAGCTGTCCGCCCAGCTGGCAGGTCCCTGGGAATCCCAGCAGCCCAGAAGGGAGAGCCTGCCCTTATACTTTGCCTTGATCCCCAGAAGATCATTGTCCACCTGGGCGGGATCCCATGCGGAGACGCCCATATCGATCCAGTCCGGGATGAAGTCCTCGCAGCGGCCGCAGTCGTGCATCATCACCTTGCAGCCCGCGTCCAGAGCCAGCTCCGCCTGTTCCCGCTGGAAGGGGATGAGCAGCTCCCGGTTCATCTCGGGAGAGATGAAGGGGTTCATACGGGTGGCGTTGTCATCCAGGATATACCAGATATCCGGCTTATAATAATGGAGATAGATCTTCTCCCGGGCGATATTGTACTCATGGAGGTAGGAGAACAGGGCGGTGACCTCCTCCGGGGATTCATACATGGCGCAGAGCCCCTCGGTGAAGCCCATGAAGGCCATGAGGTTCTGAAAATAATCCCCGGCGCTCATGAAACAGGGCTTGGCTGCCCGGTCAAATTTCTCCGTGTCCTTTTTGGCCGCGGCTTCCCAGTCGATATCGTTGGGAATGACGGGATTATGGATCACGTTGGGCCAGTCTTCGATCTCCTTCAGAATGAACTTGCCCGGAGTGGGGAGGGCCGCGCCGCCGGCCGCGGAGACAGGGGTGAACTCCACGCCGTAGTCGCTGACGAAGCCGCCGCCGATCTCCGGCCCTTTGGAGAAGCGTACGGAGCTGCGCAGGCCCCATCCCATCATATTGTAATGGGGAACGAATTCCGGCATTTCACCGGAGAGCATACGGAGAAAGTTTTCTTTTTCGGTGAGCTTGTATTCCATCTCTCTGCCTCCCCAGGGGGCGGGCTTCCCTTGATACAGAACGGCGCAGCTGTTCTATACGCATAAAAACCCGGCCCGAAACCTCGAAAATTTGTCTATTATGTTCATATTATACCGGAACGGCCTGCGCTTTACAAGCTATTTTCCCTGTGTTATAAATAAACAGGAAAGAAGAATGGGGGTAAGCCAATGGAAGTCATCGACCATGTGCGTCTCAGCGAGGACGAACGGAGCCTTGTGATCCTGGACCAGACCCGTCTGCCGAATCAGCAGATCTACCTCACCCTGGAGACCCGGGAGGAATGCTATGAGGCGATCAAGGAGCTCAGGGTGCGGGGCGCTCCGGCGATCGGCATCTTTGCGGGCTTTGCCATGTATATCCTGAGCCTTCGGTATCCGAAGGAGGACTTCCTGCGGCGGTTCCGGGAGGACGCGGATTATCTGAATTCCTCCCGTCCCACGGCGGTGAACCTGAGCTGGGCGCTGAAGCGCATGCGCCGTACGGCGGAGGAGAGCGGGGGAGACCTGGGTGCCCTGCGCCGGGAATGTCAGGCGATCCTGGAGGAAGATATCGCCATGTGCAGGGCGATCTCGGAATACGGCCTGAGCCTGCTGCACGAAGGAGACGGGGTCCTGACCCACTGCAACGCAGGTCCCATCGCCACCTCCCGTTACGGGACCGCCATCGGCCCGCTGCTGCTGGGCCGGGAGCGGGGAATGCAGTTCCGGGCCTTCTGCGATGAGACCCGGCCGCTCCTCCAGGGCGCTCGTCTCACCAGCTGGGAACTGAGCCGTGCCGGGATCGACACGACCCTGATCTGCGACAATATGGCTTCCATCGTGATGAAAAACGGCTGGGTGCAGTGCTGCTTCGTGGGCTGCGACCGGGTGGCCATGAACGGGGACGCGGCCAACAAGATCGGCACCTCCGGGGTGGCGATCCTGGCGAAGCACTACGGCATCCCCTTCTATGTGCTGGGGCCGACCTCCACCATCGATCCCGCCTGTCCCGACGGGGATCACATCCCCGTGGAGCTCCGGGACCCGGAGGAGATCCGCAGCAAATGGTATGCACAGCCCATGGCTCCCGCCGGAGTAAAATGCTATAACCCCGCTTTCGACGTGACCGATCACACTCTGATCACCGGCATCATTACGGAAAAAGGCATCTGCCGCCCGCCCTATACCGAGAGCCTTGCGGCGCTGTTCAGAAAGGAAGAATAAACATGGGTAAACTGATTTCCTCCCCCTCCGCCTGCATCGAGGCGGATCCCGACCTGATCGCAAAAGTGGTGCTCATGCCCGGCGATCCCCTGCGGGCTCAGAAGGTGGCCGAGACCTATCTGGAGGACCCGGTATGCTTCAACACCGTGCGGAATATGCTGGGCTTCACCGGTACGTACAAGGGCCGCCGCATCTCCGTCATGGGCAGCGGCATGGGCGTCCCCAGCGCGACGCTGTACGTCCACGAGCTGTTCAGCTTTTACGGGGTGGAGACCGTGCTTCGCATCGGCTCCGCCGGAGGCATCGGCGCGGACGTGAAGCTGCGGGATCTGGTGGTGGCCATGACCGCCTCCACCAATTCCAACTACTGCATCCAGTATCAGTTCCCGGGCCAGCTCAGCCCCCAGGCGGACTACGGGCTCCTGCGCCGGGCGGTGGAACTGGCGGAAGACCGGGGCATTTCCGTGAAGGTGGGCAGCGTGTTCACCGCGGATATGTTCTATAACCAGAACGAAAAGGCCGCCGGGCAGTACCGGGATATGGGCCTGCTGGCGGTGGAGATGGAGACCGCGGGCATCTATTGGGAAGCCATGGCCTCCCATAAGCGGGCCCTCAGCCTGCTCACCATCTCCGACCATATCTTCACCGGAGAAGGACTCAGCGCCCAGGATCGGCAGGACTCCTTCACCGAGATGATGGAGGTCGCCCTGGACACGGCCTGGGAAGCGGCGGAGTGATCGTGCCCCGGATCATCGAGGTCCGGGATCTGGATATCCCGGAGCTGGAGGTCTACGCCAGGCTGACGGAAACACAGCTCCGCAGCCGGGTGGACCCGGAGAAAGGGATCTTCATCGCGGAGACGGCAAAGGTGGTGACCCTTGCCCTGGAGGCGGGGTATCAGCCTGTGTCCCTGCTCATGGACCGAAGACGTCTGGAAGGACAGGGCAGAGCCATCCTGGAACGATGCGGAGACGTCCCGGTCTACACCGGGGAGCGGGATCTGCTGAGCCGGCTCACCGGATACACCCTGACCCGGGGCATCCTCTGCGCCATGCGCCGTCCGCAGCCGCGGTCCGCGGAAGAGATCTGTTCCGGCGCTGCGCGGATCGCCGTGCTGGAGGACGTGACGGACAGCACCAACGTGGGAGCGCTCTTTCGGTCCGCAGCCGCCCTGGGGATGGACGCCATGCTCCTCAGTCCATCCTGCTGCGATCCCCTGTGCCGCAGGGCGGTGCGGGTGAGCATGGGGACCGTGCTGCTCCTGCCCTGGGCCAGATTGGGCGACCGGGGCGAGGACTGGCCGGGCGGCGGCATCGCCCGGCTGCATGACATGGGCTTCCGGGTCGCCGCCCTGGCCCTGCGGGAGGATGCGGCGGTTTTGGGGGATCCGGGCCTGGAGAAAACGGAAAAGCTGGCGCTCCTCCTGGGAACCGAGGGGGACGGTCTCCGGCAGGAGACCATTGATCTGTGCGACGCGGCGGTGCGCATCCCCATGAGCCGGGGAGTGGACTCGCTGAACGTGGCCGCCGCCGGTGCGGTGGCCTTCTGGCAGCTGGGAAACAAGGAGGGAATCCAATGAAGTACAATGCGGAAACCAGGACCATCACAACGGAAAATCTGATCCTTCGTCCCTTCCGTGAGGAGGACGTGCCCGCCATCACGGCGGAGATGAACGACCCGGAGGTCGTGAAGACCACCCATGCCATGAGCTATCCCTTCCCGGAGGAGAGTGTTCGGCGGTGGATCGGCGGGATGAGCGCCTCCTGGGAGAAGGGGTCCTCCTGCGTCTTTGCCGTGACCGGCCGGGAGACCGGGGAGATGTACGGATTCATCTGCCTGGTGATGGAGCCCCGGGACCACCGGGCGGAGCTGGGCTATGCCTATGGCCGCCGCCACTGGGGCAAGGGCATCGGCACCGAGGCCTGCAGGGCGGTGATCGACTTCGGCTTCCAGGTGCTGGACCTGCATAAGATCTATGCCAGGCATTTCGTCTCCAACCCCGCCTCGGGCCGGGTGATGCAGAAGAGCGGGATGGAGTATGAAGGCACGCAGAAGTCCCATGATTTTAAGGACGGCCGCTATGAAGACGTCGCCTCTTACGGCATCCTTCATCCGTAAAGCCGCAGGGGCTTCGGCAGTCCTGGGGGCGGCCGGGCTCCTGAGTCTGTATCTGCCCTATCGGATCGCCTTCCGCTCCCCGCAGAAGGGACAGAACGATATTTACCGCCTTCCGCCCGGAGAGCAGTATGAGCCGCGGGCGGAGGAGATGCGGGGGATGATCCGGCAGATGGCCGCCGAGCCCTGTGAACGGGTCAGCATCATGTCCCGGGACGGACTGAGGCTCCGGGGCAGGCTCTATCTCCGCGGCGGCCCGGAGGCGCCGGTGGATCTTTGCTTCCACGGCTGGCGGGCGACCGGCCTGCGGGACTTCAGCGGCGGAGGACTCTTCCTGCTGGGGGAAGGGCATAACGTGCTCCTGGCGGATCAGCGGGCCCAGGGGGACAGCGAGGGCAAAACCATGACCTTCGGCGTCATGGAACGATGGGACTGCCTGGACTGGCTGGCGTATATCCGGACGAGACCGGAGCTGCGGGGTCCGGTGACGCTGTACGGGGTATCCATGGGCGCAGCGACGGTGCTTCTGGCCTCCGCTCTGCCTCTGCCGGGAAACGTACGGTGCATCATTGCGGATTCCCCCTATTCCTCTCCGGAGGCTGTCCTGGGAAAGGTCAGCCGGGACATGGGCCTGCCGGAAAGACCCGCTCTGGCTCTGCTGCGCGGCGGCGCGGCCCTTTTCGGCGGCTTTTCCTTCCACGGGGTGAGCTGCATGGAGGCTGTGAAGCACACCCGTGTGCCCATCCTCCTGATCCACGGGGAGGAGGATCGTTTCGTGCCCCTGGAGATGAGCCGGGATATCGCTGCGGCGAACCCGGAGCTGGTCCGGCTCGTGACCTTTCCCGGGGCGGGCCACGGATTGAGCTATCTGACGGATACGGAGCGGTATCGGCGCGAGGTCTCCGAATTCTGCCTCCGGGCGCAAAAAACAGATTCAGCTACTTGACAAATACATGGACCTGTGCTAAAGTTTCACATAATTTCATAACCAAACGCAATGACGGGAAAGAGTACGCTTTACTGCGGCATTCAGAGAAGAGGCGGCCGGTGCGAGCCTCCATGCCAACGGAGCCGAAGCCATCCCCGAGCGGCAGGACGTAAAGGAGCTTTCCGAGTAAGCCCTGACGGGTACCCTCCGTTATACAGGGGCCGGTATGTCAGTACCGGGCAGAGTGCGGGCCTTCGGCCCGAATTCAGGTGGTAACACGGATAGGATCATATCCGCCCTGAGCTTAGGCTCGGGGCGGTTTTTTATTTGGAGGAAACGACATGAAACGGGAATTCAACCAGTCCAGCAAACTGAACAATGTGGCCTACGATATCCGGGGACCTGTGATGGATGAGGCGATGCGGATGGAGGCCAGGGGCGCGCAGATCCTGAAGCTCAATATCGGCAATCCCGCCCCCTTCGGGTTCTTTGCGCCGGACGAGGTCATTCTGGATATGATCTACAACCTACGGGCCAGCGAGGGCTATTCCGATTCCCAGGGCCTGTTTTCCGCCCGGAAGGCCATCATGCAGTACTGCCAGCTGAAGCATATCCCCAATGTGGGGATCAAGGATATCCTCACCGGCAACGGAGTGAGCGAGCTCATCACCATGACCATGCAGGCGCTGCTGGATAACGGAGATGAGATCCTGGTACCCAGCCCGGATTATCCCCTGTGGACCGCATCCATCACCCTGGCGGGGGGAAAACCCGTGCACTATGTATGCGACGAGGCCTCCGACTGGTATCCGGATATCCAGGATCTGCGGAGCAAGGTGACGGAAAAGACCAAAGGCATCATCGTCATCAATCCAAACAACCCCACCGGCGCCCTGTATCCCAAAGAGGTGCTGGAGCAGATCGTGGAGGTGGCCCGGGAGCACGATCTGATCCTGCTGGCGGACGAGATCTATGACCGGCTGGTGATGGAAGGGGAGGAGGAGCACGTGGCTCTGGCTTCCCTGGCGCCGGATCTTCTCACCCTGTGCTACAACGGCCTCTCCAAATCCCACCGGGTGGCGGGCTTCCGCTGCGGCTGGGTCTGTCTGGCGGGAGACAAGAGCCATGCCCGGGGCTTTATCGAAGGCCTGAACCTGCTGGCGAAAATGCGTCTTTGCTCCAATGTGCCCGGACAGAGCATCATCCAGACCTCCCTGGGCGGCTATCAGTCCATGAACGAATATCTCTGCAGGGGAGGCAGGCTTTATGAGCAGCGGGAGTATATCTGGAACGCGCTGAACAGCATCCCCGGCATCACCGCCGTGAAGCCCAGGGCAGCTTTCTATATTTTCCCCAAAATGGACACGGCGAAATTCAATATCTCCAGCGATTCTCAAATGGCCCTGGACCTGCTGAAAAAGACCCATATTCTCGTTACCTCCGGAAGCAGCTTCAACTGGGGCAGCCCGGATCACTTCCGCATCGTGTACCTGCCCAATATGGAGGATCTGAAAACCGCCATGGATCGGATGACAAGCTTCTTTGACGGGTATTATCAGGGAAAGGACTAGGGGAGCCTGAGTCCCCCCGAGGCGTCCGCTCCCAACAGGAGCATGGCCCCCGCAGCGGCGAGCACCGCCTCCGGCTCCGCGGGTGCCTCCAGCGTGACCGGGATCTCCTGGGGCTCCAGCAGCGCTCCGTTCAGGGCGGGAATATCCGACTGCAGCGCCAGCATGGCGCTGTCTGCTCCGATGCTGGAGAGAGTGAGATCGTCTCCGTACCGCAGACCGCAGGAGACGGCCCGCATCCCGGGAAGCGGGACCTGTCCCACAGCCAGGACCAGACCGTTTCCGTCCCTGCGGAAGGAGGCGCCGGGAGAGAGGATGAGGAGATCCGCCCGGCCGCCGGAGCAGATCGCAGCGTCGATGGTCCCATCCCGGCTTGCCTTTTTCAGGCAGTTTTTCACATAAGGCTGCAGCCTGGAGCTGCCGCCAGTCCCGAAAGAAACGCTGAACATAACGATCACCCGGACATAGTTTGATATGTCCGGGTGATTTTATGCGCTTTTTCGCGGTTCTTATTTCAGCTTCAGCAGACCGGCGTGATTCCGGAAATACCGGAAACCGGACCAGAGGGTGGTGATCACCATCAAGGCCACGCACAGACTGTCCACGGAAAAGCCGGGGAACAGCTCCAGGGAATGCAGGGAGGTCATCATCACGCAGAGGCACACCATGGTCACGGCTGTTTTGATCTTGCCGGAGATCCCGGCGGCAATGACGATGCCGCTGTCCACCGCCACCAGCCGCAGAGCGGTGACGGCAAATTCCCGGGCGATGATGAGAAAAGCGGCCCAGGAGGGGATCTGTCCCCATTCCACAAAGATCAGGATCGCGGAGGTGACCAGGAGCTTGTCTGCCAGAGGATCCATGAACTTGCCGAAGGTGGTGACCTGGCTGTACTTCCTGGCGATGTAGCCGTCCACGCTGTCGGAAATGCTGGCCAGGATGAAGATCCCCAGGGCGATGATATTGGAACCCGGGAACCGCAGAAGCATCAGAACTACGAATACGGGGATCAGTGCGACCCGCAGCATGGTGATCTTATTTGCAGTCGTCATCGAAAAGGAACCCTTCTTTCTGTCAGAGCTGTGGGCTCAGTCCGCCAGCTCTCCCACCAGGTCTCCATCCAGCGTTTCGGTGATGCGGACCCGGACGAAGGAGCCGGGCTGTACGTTTTTTCCGGTGAAAAAGACCTTGCCGTCCACATCGGGGCTGTCCGCATAGCTGCGGCCGTACCAGCACTCCGCCACCACGTCGAAGCCCTCCGCCAGCACCTCCTGTACGGTGCCGATGCGGCTCTCGTTGAACTCGTCCATGATCCGGGACTGGAGCTCCGTGATCAGATCGCAGCGCCGTTCCGCCGTTTCCGTATCGGGCCGTTCCATGGAAAAGGCGGGGGTGCCTTCTTCGGGGGAATAGGGGAAGACCCCGGCCCGCTCCAGCTTGGCCCTGCGGAGGAAATCGCACAGCTGACCGAATTCCTCCACCCCTTCTCCCGGCAGACCGGTGATCAGGCTGGTGCGGATCACCAGACCGGGGATCTGCTCCCGCAGACGGGTGAGAAGAGCCTCCAGATCCGCTCCGCTGCCCCGACGGTGCATCCGTTTCAGGATCCCGTCGTTGATGTGCTGAATGGGGATATCCAGGTATTTGACTACCTTTTCTTCTTCAGCCACGGTGCGGATGAGCTCGTCATCGATCAGATCGGGATACAGGTAATGGAGGCGGATCCAATGGATCCCTTCGATCCGGCAGAGCTCCCGTACCAGCTTGGCCAGGCGAGGCTTGCCGTAAAGGTCCAGTCCGTAACGGGTGATGTCCTGAGCCACCACCAGAAGCTCCTTCACGCCTCCCGCAGCCAGACCTTTCGCTTCCTCCAGGATGCGTTCCATGGGGCGGGAACGGTATCTGCCCCGAATGGAGGGGATGACGCAGAAGGCGCAGCGATTGTCGCAGCCCTCGGCGATCTTGAGATAGGCCCAGCCCGGGCCGGTGCTGACGATCCGGCCCGCTTCGCTAACCGGCGCGTTCAGGTCTCCCAGGAGAAGCGGGGTCTCTCCCGCGTCCGCCTGCTCCAGCGCGGTGACGACCTCGTCGAAGGAGCCGGTGCCCAGGATGCCGTCCACCTCGGGGAGCTCCTCCAGCAGTTCTTCCTTGTATCGCTGCGGAAGGCAGCCGGCTACCAGAAGGGTCTTCAGCTTTCCGGTCTTCTTCAGCTCGGCGCATTCCAGAATGTTGTCGATGGCCTCGGACTTGGCGCTGTCGATGAACGCGCAGGTATTGATGATCAGCGCATCCGCCTCGGCGGGATCGTCGGTGATCGTATAGCCCGCTTCCTTCAGGAGACAGAGCATCTGCTCGCTGTTGATCAGGTTCTTGGCGCAGCCCAGGGAGATCAGTCCCACGGTCTTGCTCATGGTTCCCATTCCTTTCCCATCTGAGATGATCAGAGTACCGGATCAATCCTCCGGCCCGGCCTCCCAACGGCGAAGAGCGGAGCCGATCTCCTCCCAGCTGTAGCCGCGGCGCTGGAGATAGGCGGCCAGCTTCTTTCGCTGGGCGGCGTCCGGTACGGTCCCTTTCAGCCGCGCGGCGATGAGCGCGTCCAGCTTATCCTCCGCAGCGGGGAGGGCTGCCAGGGCATCCGACCAGTATTCCCGGGGGACCCGGCGCCGCATCAGCTCCTGCTCCGCCCGCCGCCGTCCGTAGCCCTTTGTCCCGCAGCGTCGGACGATCATCTCCGCGTAAACCGCCTCGTCGATCACGCCCAGGTCGATCATCCGCCGGACCGCCGCCTCCGCATGTTCGGGGGATGCGCCTTTTTCCCGCAGTTTGCGTTCCAGCTCCCCTGCGGACATGGCCCGGCGGCTCAGCTGTTCGGCGGCCTTGATGCGTACGGAATACGCTTCGCAGGCGTCCCGCAGCTCCTCCAGGGCCTCCTGATCCAGTTCCATGCCCGGGGAAAGGTTCAGATCCATGACTTCCCGGGGGCCGCAGCGGAGCTCCGCGCCGTCTTCCAGCTCCAGAAGAAAGCGTTTGCCCTCATCCAGGGGCTTGATGTGGATGAGACGCACGGTCAGTCTTCAAAATCCTCCGCATCCACGCTCACGGCACGGCTGGCGGGGGTGGCGGCGGCAGGCTTGGGAGCGGGCTGCTGGCGTTTGACCATGGCTTCCTTCACCTGCGCCTCCAGCTCGTCCGCGATATCCGGGTTCTCCTTCAGATAATTCTTCACGCTGTCCTTGCCCTGGAGCCGCTGATCCCGGAAGGTGAACCAGCTGCCGCTTTTCTCGATGATCCCCAGCTGCAGGGCGATATCCGTAAGTTCGCTGGAGCGGGAGATGCCTTCGCCGTAAATGATATCGAACTCCGCCTCCCGGAAGGGGGGAGCGACCTTGTTCTTCGTCACTTTTACACGGGTGTGGCTGCCGATCTTCTGGCCGCCCACGCTGAGGGTCTCGGTACGCCGCACATCCAGACGGACGCTGGCATAGAATTTCAGCGCCCGGCCGCCGGTGGTGGTTTCGGGGTTGCCGTACATGACGCCGATCTTTTCCCGCAGCTGGTTGATGAAGACCACCACGCAGTTGGTCTTGGAGATGGATCCGGTGAGCTTCCGCAGAGCCTGGGACATGAGGCGGGCCTGGAGCCCCACGACGCTGTCTCCCATCTCCGCTTCGATCTCGGAACGCGGGACGAGAGCCGCCACGGAGTCGATCACCACCACGTCGATGGCGCCGGAGCGGACAAGGGCGTCACAGATCTCCAAAGCCTGTTCACCGGTATCCGGCTGAGAGATGAGCAGGTTATCGATATCCACACCCAGGGCCTGGGCATAGGTGGGATCCAGCGCATGCTCGGCGTCGATAAAGGCCGCCTCGCCTCCCGCCTTCTGGGCGGAGGCTACGATATGCAGCGCCAGGGTGGTTTTGCCGGAGGATTCCGGGCCGTAGATCTCTACGATCCGGCCCTTGGGAACGCCGCCGATCCCCAGCGCAAGATCCAGGGCCAGAGAACCGGTGGAGATGGCCTCGATCCCGGTGCTTGCCGCTGAGCCCAGCCGCATGATGCTGCCCGCGCCGAACTGCCGTTCGATCTGGGCAAGGGTGGTCTCCAGGGCTTTCTGCTTGTCCGCCGCGGGGGCTGCCGGCTCAACGCCGCGCTTTTTCTTGTCGGCCATGGTTGATTCTCTCCTTTTATGATGATCTTCGAATATTCAATCAATCCGGATCCTGCGGTCCCGGTTTGCGGAAGACGAGGGTGCGCTCGGTGCCGTGTCCGTCCAGCAGCGTATCTGTGGGGATGACGCCGCACTCCTCCGACAGGCGGCGGAGAGCCATGCTCTGCCCCTCGCCGCATTCCAGAACGAGCCAGCCGCCGGGACGGATGATCCTTATCCACCGGGCAAAAATACTGCGGTAAAAATCGAGCCCGTCCTCGCCCCCGTCCAGAGCCAGCCGGGGTTCATAATCCCGGACGGAGGGATCCAGGGTTTCCAGCTCCCGGGTGGGGATGTAGGGCGGATTGCACACGATCAGGGTGAATTCTCCCAGACGGGGAGAAGGTCCCTCGTGCACGTCCGCTTCGGCGCACAGGACCCGGCCGCTCACATGGTTCAGCATCGCGTTGCGCTTGGCCAGGAGCAGCGCTCTGCGGTCCAGATCCGCCAGGATCACCCGGCAGGCCGGGACCCGCGCGGCGATGGCGATCCCGATGCAGCCGGAGCCGGTGCACAGATCCAGCACCCGGGGCTCGGCAGCGTCCGCAAGACAGGATAATGCGGCGTCCACCGCGAGCTCGGAGTCTGCCCGGGGAATGAGCACATTGGGGTTGATCTCCAGATCAAGGCCGTAGAAAGACCAGGAGCCGGTGAGATAGGCTGCCGGTTCCCCGGCGAGCCGCCGCCGAACCAGATCTTCCGCCCGCCGGGAGAAGGCTTCATCGGGGTACATGCGGATATCCCGCAGGAATTCCTCAGGGCTTTTGTCCGCAGCGAAAGCCAGCAGCAGCCTGGCCTCCAGACCCGCTGCCTCGACGCCCGCAGCCTTCAGCCTGCGCCGGGCATCCAGATAGAACTCGTTATAGTCCCGAATCACAGGCGCATCACCACCGATCTGAACCCTTCTCCTCCGGAATGACCAGCTTCAGCGCCTCGATGGCGCACTCGATCATTCCGTCGTCCGGCTCGTACACCGTCAGGCGCTGCAGGGCCTTTCCGGGAGCCGAGAGGATGGAGGAAAGCCAGTTGTCGTGCCGCCCCACCCACCGGTTCAGCTCATAGCTGAAGGCCACCACTACCGGCAGGAGCAGAAGCCGCAGGACCAGGGCGACCAGCTTGTTTTTCCAGCTTACCACGCTGAATACCAGGATGCTGATGATCATGACCACGAAGAGAAAACTGGTGCCGCAGCGGGGATGGGCTCTGGGCTGGGGACGTACGTTTTCCACTGTGAGCTCCAGTCCCTTCTCATAACAATGAATGGATTTGTGCTCGGCTCCGTGGTACTCGAAGACCCGGTGGATATCCGGGACACGGGTCACCAGCCAGAGATAGAGAAGAAAGATCAGGATGCGCAGAGCGCCGTCGATGAGGTTCTTCACAAAGCTGGACCGGATCGGCCCCGTCAGAAAGGCGGTGAGCAGATAGGGGAGGAGCATGAACAGACCGACGGCCATGATGACGCCCAGAGCAACGGAGACGCCGATAATGAGCTTTTTTGCCGTTTCTCCCTGAAAATGCGCGTTGATCCACTGATCCAGCTTGTCCTCCTGAGCGGCCTGCTCCTCCTCCGGAAGCTGTTCGGCGGAGAACATCAGGGCCTTGACCCCGTGGACCAGAGAATCGAAAAAGGTCACGACGCCGCGGATGAGCGGCAGACCGCAGACAGGGTAACGGTCCTTGATGAGCCGCAGCTCCTCCACCTTGCGGATGAGCCCGTCCTGGCCGCGGCATACGATGGCCTCCTTCTTCGGGCCCCGCATGAGGATGCCTTCCATCAATGCCTGGCCGCCGATGGTCGTACGGAAATCATTTCCCCGTTTTTGTTGATCGGACATGGATGAGATCCCTTCTCCGTGTTTTCGTTATTCTGTGGTGGGCAGGAGGATCGTGACCACGGTCCCGGTGCCCTCGTCGGCATTGGCGATATCCAGAACGCCGTTATGCCGACGGATGATCTCGTCGCAGACGGCAAGGCCGATGCCGCTGCCTCTGGCCTTGCTGCTGCCCTTGTAAAATTTCAGCTTCACCCGGGGCAGCTCATCCGGCGGGATACCGGGACCGTAATCCCGGATCCGGATGCGGACGCAGTCGCATCCCGTTTCCGGCGCGTTCTCCACCAGGTCGCTGGTGACCGTGATGCGCTTGCCGCTGCCCCCATGCTTGGCGGCGTTGTCCAGAATGTTCAGGATCACCTGTTTCAGCCGCTCCGGATCGCCGGGGATCAGGGGGAGCGGATCCTCGGGGGGATCATAGAAGAGCTGGATCCCCTCCTGCTTCAGCAGCTCCCGGTATGTAAAGATCGCTTCCTCCAGTTCGGCGCCCACATCGAGCATTTCGATGTTTACCGTGAACCGGCCGTCTTCGATGCGGGTGAAGACCAGGAGCTCTTCCACCATATTGGAGAGCCGTCTGGCCTCCTTGAGGATGATGTCCAGCCCCTTCCGGCTGTCCGCGCTGAGCGTCTCGTCGTACTCCAGCGTTTCGCCCCATCCGGCGATGGCGGTGAGGGGGGTGCGCAATTCATGGGAGACGGAGGAAATGAACTCCGCTTTCATTTTTTCCGATTGGCTCAGCTGCATGGACATCTCATTGATGGCGCCGACCATGTCCCCGATCTCGTCCTCATACTTGTTTTCGATCTGGGCGCCGAAGCCTCCGTCCGCGATGCGCCGGGTCATCACCGTGACCTTCTGGATCGGGGAGAGGATGGAACGGATAAAGAACAGGTTGCTGATCAGCACGACCAGGATAACGCCCAGTCCGATCCCGCAGCCCACAAGGATGCTCAGAAAGACCTGCCGGTCTACCAGCCGCAGACTGGTGACATACCGGATAACGCCTACCACCTGGCCCTGACCGTAAAGCATGGGGCTGGAGACTGCCAGAATCCGCTCGCCCGTGGCCGGGCTGCGGCCCTGCCAGGTGCTCAGAGCGCGGGTGCTGATGGCTTCGGTGATATCCGGTGTATTGGGATGCGAGCCGGCGGAAAGGCCGGAGGTGGAGACCAGGATGCGCCCGGTGGAATTGACGAACTGAAGCTCCATCCGATCCCGGCCGTCAAAGATCTCCGTATACTTATAGGCGCTCTGGTAGTATTCCGCGTAGGTGCGTGTGACGTAGTTGGCAAAGAAGTCCGAGGAGGTCTTGGCCTTGGACTCCAGCGCGGAGCGGACGCCGCTGTAGTAGTAGCTGCTGATGGCAAAGGAATAGGCGGCCAGCCCCAAAAGCAAAGCCAGCACCACCAGAAGCATGCTGTTGAGCATCCATTTGGCCCGGATGCCCTTGAGATTCAGACCGCCCCGGCCGCGCTCCTTCAGATCCCCCATTTGTAGCCGTATCCCCAGACGGTGGTGATGCAGGTGGGATTCTGAGGATCATCCTCCACCTTCAGCCGCAGACGCCGGATGTTTACATCCACGATCTTCAGCTCGCCGTTGTAATCCTTCCCCCAGACGGAGGAAAGGATCTCCTCCCGGGAGAGCGCTTTCCCCGGATTATCCATAAAAAGCTTGACAATGGCGTATTCAACCTGGGTCAGACGGATCCGGACCCCATTCTTTTCCAAGGTCCGGTTCCTGGTGCTGAGGCGGAAGGCGCCCCGGACGATCTCCGTCGGGTCCTCGTTATCCCCGCCGCCCACCCGGCGGTACAGGGCGTCCACCCGGGCGGTCAGCTCAGCGATGGAGGCCAGAGGTTTTGTGACATAGTCGTCCGCGCCGGTCATCAGACCGGTGACCTTGTCCATCTCCTGGGAGCGGGCAGTGAGCATGATGATGCCCATCTTGCTTCCGGAGGCACGGATCTTGCGGCAGACCTCGAAACCGTCCGTATCGGGCAGCATGATATCCAGGAGAGCCAGATTGATATCCGGATGCAGCTGCAGCTGGCGGAACGCTTCCTCCCCGGTTTCCGCTTCTATGGGCTCATAACCGGAGCGCCGCAGATTGATGACCAGGAAGCTGCGGATGCTGGATTCGTCTTCGAGAACCAAAATCTTCTTCATGATCCCATTTCCTTTCAGGTGGAGCCGCTGATCCACTCGGAGTAAATCAAACCAAAGCTGCGCCGGATCTGAGTTTCGTCCGGAGCGAGAGACCAGTCGTCTTTTGTGAGAAGCAGCTGGGCCGCATAGGTGATCTCCGCACCGGAATAGAGGATGAACCGCCCTTGCCGGGAAGCCAGTTCCTCGCGGCTGGCGCCGGAGATGGTATAAATGATCAGGAAATCCGTCACCGGTTTATCCGCACCGTTCCACCGGGAGAAGACCACCGCCCGTTCGCCCGCATCCGTATCCTCCCGGCGGATGCTGATGCGGTCTCCCCAATACTCGGACAAGGTCAGATACCAGCTGTCGGAGAAGTTGTGGTAGGTGCTGAGCTGGAGGCGGCGTATGCCGCGGCTGTTGAAGGCGTACCAGTCCAGCACCCGGTATATCGTTTCTCCCTGGGCGGGCAGGGCGCGGGGGATGGGGATCTCGGGCACGCCGTCCCCGTTCATATCCCGCAGTCCCACGGAAGAACTGCGGAAGGTCCCTTCGCTGATCTCATCGCTCCCAAGGGTGACATTCCGCAGAGTTTCTCCTTCGCAGAGCAGGATATCCGTCACCAGGCTTCCGGAAACGCTGCCTTCCACAAACAGAGCGGGTTTCCGGTCGAGCAGGGTGCCGCAGGTCAGCCGGCTGATGCTCTCCATCCCCGTGGAGATGCGGGAGGAGGCGTTCACCGTTTCCCCGTCCCGGCTGACGCCGATCAGTTCAGCGGTCCCGTTCTTGTCCCCATCTCCCAGACGGACCAGCAGCAGCTCGCTGTGGCCGTCTTCATTCAGGTCCCCGACGGTGTATTGGGTATAACCCGCGTTGGCGATGGGGGAGACCTGGAAGGCCTTGAGGGAGTATACGGTGAGCATCTTCAGCTCAGCATCCATGCCCCAGCCGACTACCAGCTCGGTCCAGCCATCCCCGTCCATGTCCGCGTACGTGACGCTCTCAATGCTGGCCCCGTCGCCTTCCACCACGGCAGCGGTCTCATATCGGCTGCCGCTGCGGATGAAAATACAGATCTTCAGCGGCCTTTCTCCGGATGTCCGGAAGAAGGCCAGGGCTTCTTCGGCGCCGTCCCCGTTCACATCGTAGAATTGAACGGACTGGCGGTAGCTGCCGGAGACCGGTGCGGAAAAGGCGGCGCCTCCCGCCTGCAGGTCGTCCAGCGCCTGCTGAAGCTCCAGATACTCCTGGGGAAGCTTGGGAAGGGCCATCAGCTCTTCCATATCCCTTCCGGGGCTGCAGGCGCTGAGAAGCAGCAGGAACAGCAGCATACAGCCGAGAAGCAAACATTTTGCCAGCTGTTTCAACGCTTTCCGCCTCCCCGAACGAGATGAATAATCCGCGGCGCCGCCGCTTGATTTCCTATTCTGACATTATATCACAAGGTGAGATCGATGGATAGTCCCAATGCGGAAAACACTCATGTTTCCCGCAGCGTTCCGGTGAGCCAGCGGCGCAGGAGATCAAAAGCGTGGGATGCCGCCACCACACGGCCCCGCTCCCGATCCGCACCCATCTGTATGGGACGGCAGACCAGAAGGTCCGGCCCGGCGAAGCCCACGAAGCCCGTTCCGACAGGGGTATCTCGTTCGTCCGTTCCGGGTCCGCATATACCGGTGACGCTTACCGCCAGATCCGCGCCGGTACGCTCCCGCACCCCGGCCGCCATGGCCAGCGCGGTTTCCCGGCTGACCGCGCCGAACCGTTCCAGCACGTCTGAGGGTACGCCCAGGATGCGCTCCTTTACGGTATTGGTGTAGGATACCACGCCCCCCAGAAAAACGGCGGAGGCGCCGGGGAGATCGGTGATCCGCTTGGCGATGAGACCGCCGGTGCAGCTCTCCGCCGCGGCGAAGGTGAGCCCGCGTTCCGTCAGCAGCCTGAGACAGACGGCTTCCAGCGAAGGCTCGTCCACGGCATAGACCAGATCTCCCAGCGCTTCGCATACCTCCCGGACCACCGGAGCGGCCAGGGCTTCCGCCGCCGCTTCATCCGCAACCTTGGCGCTGACGCGCAGGCGCATTTCTCCGGTGCCTGCGTAGGGGGCCAGCGTTGGGTTGGTGAGGGCCTCCATCCGGTCATGGAGCATGGCTTCCACGGCGCTTTCCCCCATGCCGAAGACCCGGATGACGTGGGAGATGAGCACCCCTTCGCTGAACTGCTTCAGCCAGGGGATCAGCCCGGTCTCCACCATTTTCCGCAGCTCTCTCGGGGGACCGGGAAGCATCGCCACCTGCATGCCCAGGGCGGTGAAGCCGCAGCCGGGGGCCGTGCCGTTGTAATTGAAAAACGGGGTGCATCCCTCCGGCAGCCAGGCCTGGCTGAGGTTGTTCTCCGTCATTTCTTTGCCGATGGAGGAGAAAAACGCCTTGATCTTCTCCACTTCCTCCGGGTGGAACACCAGAGGGAGGCCAAAACAGGAGGCCAGGGTCTCCTTGGTCAGGTCGTCATAGGTGGGGCCGAGACCGCCGGTGGTGATCAGGATATCCGCACGGCCTTTGGCGATCTCCACCGCTTCCCGCAGCCGTTCGGGATTGTCCCCGACAACGCTGTGCCAGCATACGTCGATGCCGAGGGAGGACAGGGCGCGGGATACCTCCGCGGCGTCGGAATTCACAATATCGCCCAGGAGGATCTCCGTCCCCACGGCGAGGATCTCTGCTTTATGACTCATTGGATGGGTATCCTTTCCGTATTCTCCAGCGCTTCCCTGCAAAGGGCTTCCACGTCCAGAACGGCTTCCGCCTCTTCCACCTCTTCCGGCTTCGGTTTTGTCCTGGGATGCCGGGGCGTGAATACGGTACAGCAGTCCTCATAGGGAAGAATGGAGGTTTCAAAGGTGTCCAGCTGCCGGGCGATGCCGATGATCTGTTCCTTATCAAAGCCGATGAGCGGACGGAGTACCGGCAGCTCCAGCGGCGCCTCCGTGCAGCGGATCGCCTCCATGGTCTGGCTGGCCACCTGTCCCAGGTTTTCCCCGGTGACCAGCGCGCCGCAGCCGTTGGCCATGGCTACGGACTGGGCCAGCCGCATCATGAAGCGGCGCATGATGAGCGTGAAGAACTCCTCCGGACATTTATCCCGGATCTCCTCCTGGATATGGGTAAAGGGGATCACCTCCAGAGTGAGTCTGCCGCACCAGGGCAGCAGCTTTTTGGCCAGCTTGAGGACCTTGTCCTTGGCCAGCTCGGAGGTATAGGGAAAGGAGAAAAAGTGTACCGGGATGATCTGAACCCCCCGGCGGGCGATCATGTAGGTGGATACGGGACTGTCAATGCCGCCGGAGAGCAGGCTGACCGCCCGGCCGCAGGTGCCCACCGGCAGTCCCCCCGCGCCGGGTACGCCGCCGGCGTGAACATAGGCGGCGGTTTCCCGCACTTCCACATGGACCACCAGATCCGGGTCGTGCATATCCGCCGGCAGATCGGGAAAGGCTTCCCCGATGCCCCCGCCCACGTATTGGCTGAGCTGGATCGAGGTCATGGGAAAACGCTTGTCGCTGCGTTTGGATTCCACCTTGAAGCTTTTCGCCCTGCGGAGCTCCGGCTCCAGATAGCGCAAAGCGGTGTTCAGGATCGCATCCTTATCCTTCTCGCAGGCGGCGGCACGGCACAGGGAGATGATCCCGAAGACCTGCCTGCAGCGGCGGAAAGCTTCGTCCAGATCGATATCGTCTTCCAGAGGTTCCACATAGACCGTTGATTGGACGGAGGTGATCTGAAAACGGCCCAGACTTTTCAGCCGCCGGGCAACGTTGGACCGGAGCCGATCCTCAAAAAAATGCCGGTTCTGGCCTTTCAGTACCAGCTCACCCGGCTTGAGCAGCAGAATATCGTTCATCGTATTTCCTCATTAACATTGATCAGATTCTATCTGTATTGTATCTGTTCGGTCATGTCCCTGTCAATCGCAACATAGGATTAAATGCGCCGCATGGCGCGGGAAGGAGCGATGGGATGATGAAGAAACTGCGCAGCGCATTGGCGCTGATCCTGGCGCTGACCTTGCTGGTAATGCCGGCAGGAGCGGAGGGCGGGGAGGAAGAAGACTTCGATCCGGATGAATGGGCCGCCGTGGAGACCCTGTCTTCTCTGGATGACGTTTCTGCCTCTGTGGGCGCGGCGGTGCTTATGGAGCGGGAGACCCGGACCTGTCTTTATGAGAGCGAAGCCCGCAAGCATCTGCCCATCGCCAGCGTGACCAAGGTGATGACCTTGCTCCTGGTGACGGAAGCGGTAGACAGGGGAGACCTTCGGCTGGATCAGAAAGTGACCTGCTCAGCCTACGCAGCCTCCATGGGCGGGAGTCAGATCTTCCTCGAAGAGGGGGAGACAATGACGGCGGAGGAACTGATCAAGGCCGTGGCTGTCAGCTCCGCCAACGATGGGGCCGTGGCCCTGGCGGAAGCTGCGGAGGGCAGCGAAGGGGCTTTTGTGGAGCGAATGAATCAGCGGGCAAGGGAGCTGGGCATGGAGGACACGGTTTATGCCAACTGCACCGGGCTTCCCTGTCAGGAGGAGCACTACAGCTGCGCCTGGGATATCGCAGTCCTGTCCTGTCAGCTTCTGAGCTGCGAATGGATCCGGAAATATACCACCATCTGGACGGATACGGTGCGGAACGGGAATTTCGGCCTGAGCAACACCAACAAGCTCATTCGCTTTTACCCGGGGGCAACGGGATTGAAAACCGGCTTTACCCAGGAAGCCATGTATTGTCTCAGCGCCTCAGCCATGCGGGACGGGACGGAGTATGTGGCGGTGATCCTCCATGCGCCCAGTTCGGATATCCGCTTTGAAAGCGCAAAGCTCCTGCTGAATCACGCTTTTGCCAATTATCGGCTCATTGAGCTCCTGCCGGATGCTGCTCTGCCGCCTGTGGCGGTGCGTATGGGGGCTTCCCGCTGGGTGCAGCCGGCAGTGTCCGGTCAGACGAAGCTCCTGCTGGAAAAAAGACAGATCGCCGGTCTGCGGAAGGAACTTGTTCTTGCTGAGGAAGCGGAGGCGCCGGTGGAAGCGGGACAGCAATTGGGGTATCTCCGGCTCCTGGACGCAGAGGGACGAGAACTGGCCCGCGCGGAGCTGACGGCGGAGGCGACGATCCTCCGAGCTTCCTGGGGAAATGTGCTGCGGCGGCTCCTCCGGTTCCTGTTCCTTGGCGGAGAATGAAGAAAACCCTGCCAAACTCCTGAAGATTCCGGTTGAAGAACGGCGGCGGAAATGTTATACTGCTGACATAGGAATCAAATACATGCAAAGGAGACGGGTTATGATCAAAGTAATCATGGGCGTCAAGGGCTCCGGCAAGACCAAGCTGCTCATCGACCTGGTACAGAAAGCCTTGGATGGGGAGCAGGGGGACGTGGTAGTCATCGAGAAGGATCGCTCTCTCACCTATGACATTCCACACCAGGCAAGACTTATCGTGGCATCGGATTATGATTTCGGCAGTACGGAGTACATGAAAGGATTTCTCAGCGCGCTTCATGCCTGCAATTACGATATTTGCCATGTTTTTATAGATAACCTGTATAAAATGTTCGAAGACAGATCCGTCGAATCCGCGGAAGCGTTTTTGAGTTGGCTGGAAGGGTTCAGCACGAAACACGGCGTCGCTTTTACCCTCACCCTCTCCGCGCCGGTGGAATCCGCCACCGAGGGGATCAAAAAATTCTTCTGAGAATCATCCATATCTGGCCTTCCTGATCCGGAGCCTGCACAGCATTCTGTGCAGGCCCCGTTTTTTGTCGGAATCTGTCGAACGGTTTTCCTTGTGCGGATGTTTCGGAGATGTTAAATTCGACATGAAAGTTCGCATAAGTGATATTTGAGTTTGGAAGCGGACAATAACGGGGGCGGAGGGAAACCTGATATGGTACATTATACCGTCTTTTCTCAGCAGTTGTTTACACAGGAGCTGGGAAGCTATACGGGATGGGGGATAGAAGGCCGGGAGGAGGACGGAAGTCTCTCGGGCAGGGTCGAGGACCTGACGGAGGATCGGGAATTTGCCCTGCTGGTGGCAGCGGCGCTCAACCGGGAACAGGCGGAGCCGGTCCATCTGCGGGATATCCTGGAAGACCTGCTGGGGGTGCCGGATATCAGAGAGGCGCTTCTGCACCCGCGGGAATAAGCATCCTGCATCGTGCCTGCCGCGAAACGCGGCAGGCCTTTTTTGATTTGTAAGATGGGTCTGGTTTGCCTCCTGAAAAAACCTGAATTTAAGGTACTTGAACAGATTGACATTTCCGAAAAGCGGGTCTATAATATGAAACAACTCAAGTACCTTATCTTTTAGCGGGAGGGATGAAGGGAATGGAAACGGCTTCTGAGCTGAACGAACAGCTGATGGAGTGCATTTTCCGCCTGTTTGCGCTGCTGCGCCGGGGGCCCAAGCTGCCGGCCGGGGAACCCGGCTCCAAGGTGGGAGGCAGACCCAGCGCACAGAACCGGATCCTCCTGATGCTGAACGAATCCGACGGGATCAGCCAGAGGGACATGACCACTCTCCTGCAGCTCAGGCCCCAGTCTGTAAGCGAGACCCTCAGCAAGCTGGAGGCCGGCGGACTGGTGGAACGGCGGCAGAACAGCCGGGATAAACGGGTGTTCAATATTTTCATGACCGAAGAGGGAAAGCTCCGTGCTCAGGAACTGATGATCGACCGGCCGGACTTTGCCTCCATGTTTTTGTCCGCCCTGTCCGCGAAGGAAAAGGAGCAGCTGCTGGAGCTGCTGATGAAACTGACGGACGGCAATGATCCGGAGGAAGCGGACCTTATATGACCCCGCCGGAAGGGATGCGTTTTTATTTTGTAGAATCATGAGCGCCCCCAGATAAAGCAGGCCTTCCCGCCGACAGGCGTGCGGGAGGCGCTCGTTCTAAATTTATGAGACAGCATAGAAGGAGAAGGAAAGAGACTTGAAACTGATCTTCAAGTACCTGAAGCCGTTCATCTTCATGGCGCTGGCAGCGATAGCCCTGCTTTTCTGCCAGACGATCCTGGAGCTGTACCTGCCCAACTACATGAGCAAGATCGTGAACGTGGGCATCGTGCAGAGCGGCGTGGAGGTATCAACCCCGGATGTGATCGATGAGGCCTCCTTCGAGCAGGTCCTCGCCTTTGCTTCCGAAGGGGGAGCAAGGGTCCTGTCAGAGGGCTATGTATGGAAGGAAGCCGGAAAAGCGGACGCGGCACTGCTCAAACGGTACCCCGCCCTGAAGAGCAAGGGGGCCTATGTCCTGGCGGAAACAGACCCGGCCAAGCTCTTCGATATCAGAATGGCCTATGAAAAAGCCATGTATGCCCTGTATTTCGCGGCGGGCGAGCAGGACTACAACAGCATGAGCGTATCGGATTTCCGGGCGCTGGCAAGATCCATTTCAGCGTCTGACCGGGAGAATGCAAAAGCTGAGGCAGCAAAGGTCGGCAGCGGCATGACCGGAAGCATCGCCATCACCTTTACCAAGCTGTTCTACAAGGAATATGAAGCTCCTCTGGCCAAGACCCAGCAGAGCTACATCCTGCGCATCGGCGGGATCATGCTGCTCTTCTCCCTCATGAGCGGCATCGCGGATATCGGGACCAACTTCTTCTCCGCCCGAACTTCAGCGGGTATCGGAAGAAGGCTGCGGCATGATGTTTACGCAAAGGTCACCCGCTTCTCCAGCGAGGATATCGACCGCTTTTCCACCGCCACCCTCATCACCCGCAGCACCAACGACGTACAGCAGGTGCAGATGGTGTCCATGATGGGCCTCCGCATGGTGTTCATGGCGCCGCTCTACTGCATCGGCGGCATCGTCATGGCCCTGCGGAAGAGCGTGAGCATGAGCTGGATCGTGGCGCTGGCCGTCGTGCTCCTTATGGCCCTGCAGGTGCTCATGTTCAAGCTGGTGGTCCCCAAGTTCCAGATCATGCAGAAGCTGACGGACAAGCTGAACCTGGTAGCCCGGGAAAGTCTCACCGGTATCCTGGTCATCCGGGCCTTCGGCAACGAAAAGCTGGAAGAACAGCGCTTTGACGAAGCCAACAAGGACATAACCAATACCGGCCTGTACGTGCAGCGCACCATGGCGACGCTGCATCCCATCGAAAACCTGATCCTTTCCTGCATCACCCTGCTGATCGTCTGGGTCGGCGGACATCATGTGGCGTCTTTCCGCATGCCCATCGGCGACATGCTGGCCTATATGCAGTACGTGATGCAGATCATCATGGCCTTCCTCATGATCGCCCAGATGTTCATCTTCATCCCCCGGGCCCTGGTGGCGGCGGGCCGTATCTCTGAGATCCTGGATACGAATCCGGTGATCCAGGAGCCGGAGGAACCGCGGAACATGGGCGAGCACTGGCGGTCCAAGGGCCATATCGAATTCCGGGACGTGTCCTTCAAGTACGGGGACGCGGAAAACTGCGTGCTGGAGCATATCTCCTTCGACGTGCAGCCGGGACAGACCGTGGCCTTCATCGGTTCCACCGGTTCGGGAAAATCCACTCTCATCAATCTGGTGCCCAGGTTCTACGATGTGACTGAGGGCCAGATCATGCTGGACGGGGTGGACATCCGGGATCTTTCCCTCCACGAGCTGCGGCGGCAGATCGGCTACGTGCCCCAGAAGGGTCTGCTTTTCTCCGGCGACGTGGCCACCAACATGAGCTTGGGGAAGGCTACCGCCACGGATGAGGAGATCTACAACGCCATTCGTGTTGCTCAGGCTTCGGACTTCATCAATCCCGAAAACAACGGCCTGGAGATCGCCATCGCCCAGGGCGGCGACAACGTATCCGGCGGCCAGAAGCAGCGCCTGAGTATTGCCCGGGCCCTGCTGGAGAATCCTCCCATTTTCATCTTTGACGACAGCTTCTCCGCCCTGGACTTCCGGACCGACGCCAATCTGCGCAAGGCCCTGTATGAATCCACGGAGAATGCCACGGTGCTGATCGTGGCCCAGCGGGTCAGCACCATCATGAACGCGGACCAGATCCTGGTCCTGGAGGAGGGCAAGGTCGTGGGGCACGGCACCCATAAGGAGCTGCTCCAGACCTGCGAGGCCTACCGCGAGATCGCGGAGAGCCAGCTTTCAAAGGAGGAATTGGCATGAACAGAGCGGATGAAACTCGCAAGCCCGCCGGCGCCGATCCCCAGCAGATGGGGCCTCCTGCGGGAGGACCGCCCAAGGACTTTGATCCAACTAAATTCGATCCCGGCAAGCTGCCGAAGGATTTCGATCCCAGCAAGTTCCCGCCTCCGGGTTTCGACCCGAAGAAGGGACCTCCCAAGGGCTTCGACCCCAAGAAGGGGCCGCCGGACTTTGATCCGGAGAACTTCGATCCCGAGAAGTTCAAGGAAGCCATGGAGAACGGGGAATTCCCGGATATGCCCAAGCCCAAGGGCATTATGAAGCTCTTTATGCCCAAGTTCGATTTCAACCAGAACGAGCCCAGTCTCACGGGCATGGAGCAGGATAATCCCGGCTACCGCCCCCTGGTACGGCCGGATACCTCCAAGATGAAGAACGGCCGCAGAGGCGGCCCTCCCGGCGGCGGCAGAGGTCCCGGCGCCATGCGGGGAGAAAAACCCAAGGATTTCAAGGGCAGCATGAAGCACCTCATCCACTACCTCATGGAGTTCAAGTGGATGATCCTGCTGGTCTCCATCTGCTCCATCTGCTCCACCGTACTGGCTACGGTGAACCCCAAGATCCTGGCCAAGATCACGGATGAGATCGCCCGGGGCGTGGCGGCGGTCACCGCCGGCGGCACCAACGGGGTGGACTTCGGCTATGTGGGCCGGGTCATGCTGATCCTGCTCATCCTGTACATCATCAGCGCCCTGTTTGCCTATGCCCAGGGTTTCGCCCTGGCCAATGTCTCCAACAAGATCTCTTACAATCTGCGCAAGAACATCATCGAGAAGATCAATCGCCTGCCGGTGAACTTCTTCCACACCATGTCCAACGGCGAGGTCATGAGCCGCATCACCAACGACGTGGATACGGTGAGCCACAGTATGAACCAGTGCCTCACCCAGATCATCACAAGTCTGGTCACCCTCATCGGCGTGCTGGTGATGATGCTGAGCATCAGCTGGAAGCTCACCCTGATCGCCATCGCCATGCTGCCCTTCAGCGGGATCTGCACCGCCCTGATGGTGAGCATCTCCCAGAAGCACTTCCGGGCGAGGCAGAAGCTGCTGGGCACCGTGAACGGCTACGTGGAGGAGATGTACTCCGGTCAGCAGATCCTCAAGGCCTTCTGCGCCGAGGATCGGGCCCTGATGGAGTTCGACTACGAGAACGACCGGCTTTACAACGCCTTCTGGAAGGCGGAATTTCTTACGGGCATGATGCGGCCCATCATGAACTTCATCGGCAACGCCGGCTACGTGGCCGTGTGCGTGCTGGGCGCCTCCATGTGCGCCCGGGGCACCCTGTCCATCGGTTCCATCCAGGCCTTCATCACCTATGTCCGAACCTTCAACCAGCCCATCACACAGGTGGCCAATATCTCCAGCCAGCTTCAATCCACCGCGGCGGCGGCGGAACGCGTGTTCCAGTTCCTGGATGAGCCGGAAGAGCAGGATCCGGACGCCCACCTGAGCATCGCCGATATGGACATCCGGGGCGACGTGGACTTTGACCACGTGCACTTCGGTTACGACCCGGAGGAGATCGTCATCAACGACTTCTCCGCCCACGTGAAGGCCGGCCAGCGCATCGCAATCGTAGGTCCTACCGGCGCGGGCAAGACCACCATGGTCAAGCTGCTCATGCGCTTCCATGATCTGCTGAGCGGTTCCATCAAGCTGGACGGCTACGATACCCGGGAATTCACCCGCCACGACCTGCGTGAGGCGATCGGCATGGTGCTCCAGGATACCTGGCTGTTCAACGGCACCATCATGGAGAACATCCGCTACGGCAAGCTGGACGCCACGGACGAACAGGTGGTGGAGGCGGCCAAGGCCGCCCAGGTGGACTTCTTCATCCGTACCCAGGCAGAGGGCTACAATATGGTCCTGAATGAGGAGACCAGCAACATCTCCGCCGGCCAGAAGCAGCTCCTCACCATCGCCCGGGCCATCCTGGCGGACAACCGAATCCTGATCCTGGACGAGGCGACCTCCTCCGTGGATACCCGCACCGAGATCCTGATCCAGCGGGCCATGGACAACCTGATGCAGGGGAGGACCAGCTTCATCATCGCCCACCGGCTGAGCACCATCCGGGGCGCCGACCTGATCCTGTGCATGCGGGACGGCGACATTGTGGAACAGGGCACCCACGAGGAACTCATGGCGCTGAACGGCTTCTACGCACAGCTGTACAACAGCCAGTTCGAAAAGGTCTCATAAAGCGCAAAGCAAAACAGACCGCAGTCTACGTTCAAGTGGACTGCGGTCTTCTTTTATCGGGCATGCATAGCGGATGATCACGTGCTGCCGGTCAGGTCCAGCAGCATTTTCACATGGGGGATGCCGTCTTCCAAGAAGGGCCCGGAGATCGCCCGGAAGCCCTGCTTCTCATACAGAGTCCTGGCATAGACCTGCGCTTCCAGATAGATCTGTTCCGCACCGAATCGCTCCCTGGCCAGACGGACGCCTTCCGCCAGGATCCGGCTGCCCAGACCCTGTCTGCGCTTTACCGCGATGACCCGGCCGATGGTGACGTATTCGCCGCTCACGCCCCGGTCCATGATCCGCAGATAAGCCTGGATCCCGGTATCATCCTGCAGCCATACGTGAAGCGCGGCCTGATCCCACCCGTCCAGCTCCGGATAGGGACAGCGCTGTTCCACCACGAACACATCCACCCGGAGACGCAGCAGGTCGTACAGCTCCCGGGTGCTGAGCTCAGCAAAGGACTTGACAAGCAGCTCCATCATCGAACCTCCCTCAGATCAGGATCCCGTTGCAGTGATCGATCTCATGCTGGATGATCTGAGCTGTCCAGCCGCTGAACGTCCGCAGCCGGATCTGCAGCTGTTCGTTCTGGTACCGCACCTTGATGGAGCGATACCGCTTTGCCTTTCGGGTGCCGGAGAGGGAGAGACAGCCCTCCTCCGCGTCGAAGGGGCCGGAAAAGCGGATGATCTCCGGATTCAGCATGGTCATGTATTCACCGCCGCAGTCAAAGACGATGATGCGCCGACTTACCCCGATCATATTTGCCGCCATCCCCACGCAGCCCTCCCGATGGGCGATCAGGGTATCCAGAAGGTCCCTGGCGGTATCCAGATCTTCCGCCCCGGCAGGGGCGGAACGGCGGGCAAGAAGGATCGGATCTCTGACGATTTCCCGTACCAGATGGATCACCTCACAAATCGGTTTGGATTTCCGCAGCGGCAGACAAAGAAAAGCCTGGTCGTTACGAAGAAGCCTTTGGGGGAGAGGGAGCGGTTTTCTCCGGGAGGGACTCGCTGATCGCAGTGGAAGCCAGCACCAGAACGGCTCCGATCCAGCCCGGGAGGGAGAGAGGCTCCTGCAGGAACAGAACGGAACAGAGCACGCTGACCACCGGCTCCAGGTAGCCCAGGATCGCAAAGGTCTGCACCGGAAGGCTGTTCATGCCGCGGAAATAGAATATGTAAGCGATGCCGGTATGCAGGACGCCCAGCATCAGGATGATACCCCAGGAGAGCAGATCCGGCTCCAGCACCGCCCCCGGATGCCGGATCAGCGTATAGGGCAGGATGGTCGCCGCGCAGATCGCCAGCTGGAGCATGGACCGGTCCAGCGCAGGGACCGCCCCAAGCCTCCGGTTGCAGATCACCAGGACGACGAAAAAGAAGGCAGCTGCCAGGCCCAACAGGACGCCTGCCGGATTTCCTCCGCCGTGTTCCAGCACGCCGGAGACCAGAACGATGCCGGCCAGCGCCAGCAGGACAAAGGGGATCTTCCGCAGGTCGAGCCGTTCCCGGAGTACCGCGGGAGCGATGAGAATCACCACCGCCGGAGCCAGATAGTTGCATAGGCTGGCGACGGCAACGGAAGTCTGCATATAGGCGGCGAAGAGGAAGATCCAGTTGAGACCAAGGCTGACACCGGAGAGGATCAGCATGGGCAGGGCTTTGCGGATTGCTTCCCGGTCCGGCTTCTGGCCGCGGAAACGCTGATACAGAAAGATGAACAGGGCGCCGATGACGCCGCGGAAAAGGGCGACCAGCTCGCTGGGCGCCTGCACGTGCCGCAGGAACATCCCCACCGTGCCGTACAGGATCACGGCGATGACGTATTTCATCCGCTCCGCAGCTGATTTCATTGCACGCCTCCTTTCCGCTTCCGCCTCTGATGACGGGGCCTGGGATCCCCGGTATTCGAAAGCCTGCTGCCAATATAACAGCGAATCCCGCCGCTGGCAAGCGGCATTCTTCCCGCAGCTGCGAGACTGCTTCCGCGGGAAGTGCGCCGACTCGACGCTTTACAGCCCGCATGGGAACGGCTATACTGAAAACAGCCTGTCATACCGGCACAGGCGGGAGGAGCGAAGAGGATGGACCGAACGGACGAACGCCTGCAAAAACAGCTGGCCTTTTCTCTGGAGATCGACAAGGAAAAGAACGTGCTGCGGCAAACGCATCTCTCCGGTCACGGCCGGAGGGAGAACGACGCGGAGCACGCCTGGCATATGGCGATCATGGCCTATCTGCTGCGGGAGTATGCCAACGAGAAGGTGGAGATTGCCAGGGTCATGCTCATGTGTCTGATCCATGACATTGTGGAGATCGACGCGGGGGACACCTATGCCTATGATCCGGAAGGGCTGAAGACCCAGAAGGCCAGGGAGGACGCGGCAAAGGAGCGGATATTCTCGATCCTGCCTGAAGATCAGAAAACGGAGCTGACCGCGCTTTTCGACGAGTTTGAGGAGGGAAGGACGGCGGAAGCCCGCTTCGCCCACGCCATGGACAATCTGCAGCCGCTGCTCCTGAACGATTCCAACGGCGGGAGCGACTGGAAGGAGCACGGGGTGACTGCCGCAGCCGTCTATGGCCGGCAGAAGGGGACCCGGGCGGGTTCAGAGATCCTGTATCAGGTGACGGATCGGATCATCCGGGAAAACATCCGGAGAGGAGCCCTGGCGGAGGGAGAAGCCGCGGGAGGAAAGAAAGACGGTGAAGCCGCGAAGCCATACCGGTATATCACGCTGCGGGAAGCGCCGGAACGGAAGGAATCCGCAGCGGACTGGTTCAGCGGCAAATGGCGCGTGCCCCGGGAAGCCTATCTGGAATGCATGGAGGCCTATCTTTCGGGAGAGACGGAATACGGCTGGTATCTGTGCCTGGATGGAGAGCGGATCGTGGGAGGCATGGGCGTCATCGAGAACGATTTTCATGACCGGAAGGATCTGTCCCCCAACGTCTGCGCCGTATATACGGAGGAGGACTGCCGCGGTCAGGGCATCGCCGGCAGACTGCTGGGGCTGGTGGCGGAGGATATGCGTTCCAAGGGGATCGCACCGCTGTATCTGGTGACCGATCATACCGGGTTCTACGAACGGTACGGCTGGGAATTCCTCTGTATGGTCCAGGGGGAGGGGGAGCCTCAGCCCAGCCGGATGTATATCCACCGGTGAGATAAGACTCCGACCGGGAACCCGAAAGCCTTTTCCGGCTCTACGAAGCGTAGGTAGCTTCTTCCCGGCGCATATGGTAAACTTCCGCCGACAGGAGGCGAAAGGAATGGACAAATATGTGACCGGATCCGTGATCCGCAGACTGCGGGAGCGCAAGCAGATGACCCAGGATGAGCTGGCGGAGCGGATCCATGTGAGCGGCAAAGCGGTGAGCAAATGGGAAACGGGCAGGGGATACCCGGATATCAGCCTGTTGGGCCCCCTGGCCGAAGCCCTGGGGATCTCCGTGATCGAACTGCTGTCCGGGGAGGACGTACGAAACCGGAACCGCGCCGCCGATATGCGCCGGGGGCAGTTCTACCTTTGCCCGGTGTGCGGGAACGTGATCTGCTCTGCGGGAGAGGCTGTGGTCAGCTGCTGCGGCATCACCCTTCCGCCCCTGGAGGCGGAGGAACCGGACCCGGAGCACAGCCTGCGGGCGGAGCGGGTGGAGGACGAATACTGGGTCACCCTGGATCATCCCATGACGAAGGAGCACTATATCACCTTTCTCGCCGCGGTATCCGATCAGAGGATCCAGCTGGTAAAGCTTTACCCGGAGTGGGGGGCTGAAGCCAGGTTCAAAATCGATGGGGGAAAGGACCTGTACGCCTGCTGCAACCGCCACGGACTCTGCCGGTTTCGGATAAAATAAGAGTATGGGGATCCGGCACTCCGGATCAGACAGAAAAGAGGGAAGAGATGATCATTCTCTATCGGCCGGAACGGGAGGACCTTTGGTTCCGGGAACGATTCATGGGCGATCCGGAGACCATGTCCTATAATCGGGCCTGGGGCGGTACGATCCCCTTTCCCCGGAGCGAGTGGGACGAATGGTATGACCGCTGGGTGATCCGGCATGAGAACAAGCGGTTTTACCGGTATCTGCGGGACACGGAAACGGACACCTTTGTGGGGGAGACCGCATACCATTATGATGAAGGACAGGACATCTGGCTTGCGGACGTGATCGTCGCCGCAGAGTACCGTGGAAAGGGCTTCGGCCGAGCCGGCCTTGACCTGCTTTGCCGGGCGGCAAGGGAGAACGGGGTCCGCGTCCTTTGGGACAATATCGCCCTGGATAATCCGGCTGCGAGTCTTTTTCTCCGGGCCGGGTTTACCGAGGAATACCGGACGGATGAATTCATCATGCTGAAGAAAACGCTGTAGCTTATTCCTATGTAATAGTAATTGGACCGCCCGGGGTGTTCAGCCCCGGGCGGTCCTGCGTATTCATCGAATTTTCCTTATCCTTCGAAGCCGATGCCGCAGACCTCGATGCCGAATTTCTTCCGCAGCTTCTCCAGCTCCTCCGGATCCTTCAGCCGCTCCGGCGCATAGGTACGGATGGCCTCGTAATCCTGGAGGAAGGCGAACCAGTAGGGCTTGCCGCCCATATCGTAGATCTCGGAATCCTCCAGCGCCTTCAGGCTGTGGGGGGCGAAACGGGGGATGTTCACGATGCAGCCTTCCTTGGCGATATGCTTTTCCCCGTACACGGTGAATTCAGCAAGGCCGTGGCGGACGTAATAGAGCTCCCGCTCCTTGGGATAGGGGTTCCACTGCACGGTGAAGCCCTTCTTCATCTGGGTGCAGATCATCTCGTTGACGCCGAAGTTGTCCCAGCGGGTGGTGATGACCTTCACGGAGCAGCCGGGGAATTCGTAGGCGGCGTAAGGCCGGTTGGGATTGCGGATCGCCAGGACCTCCTCCGTGGGGACCTCCTTGTAGACCGGGCGCTCCCGCATGATCATATCCATGCCCCCCGCCTCCATGCGGACCTTCTGGAACTCGGGGTCGCTGGCGGATTCCGGCATCTTTTCCTTCAGGTACTGGGACACCTCCGCGTTGTCCAGGGAGATGAGGTCATGGAAGAAGCCCCGGTATTTCACATCCTCCATAAAGGCCATGGCGTGCTGCTGCCCGGGCTGGAGATGGATGATGTCTCCCGGGGTGACCTTGCACTTTCGCCCGTCCACGTAGAGGTACATCCAGCCGCTGTCCACAAAGAAGGTCTCAAACCCGTTCTTATGGGCGTGGCTGAAGGAGGAGGCCTCGTCCGGCGTGACCTCCGGGCGCTTGGCGCACATGATGGAATCCGTGACGGAATACTCCCGATGGGGCCCCTCCGCCATGAGGATGGTGGACTGGTACTCTCCCACGTATCCGTCCGGGGCAACCTGCTTCCAGGGGATGAGCCAGCTGCTGTCGTGGTCGTTCAGGTCGATAACGATCCGTTTTTCCAGAATCATGATGACGCTCCTTTCTTCAATTGGCCTCCGCGGGGCGGAGGCAGACTGCTACTGATAGGTCATTTTACCATATCTGTCCATGCCAGGGAAGAGCAATTCATTCAATGAAGCCCGAAATAGCCTACTTGCAAGCCGGCTGACAATATGCTACCCTTTGATAAAGCGTTGCAAAGGCAAGGAGTGAACTCATATGTTTCCCACCAGAAAGATCAATGAGGATCTATTGAGAGAGATCGATAAGACCACCCTGGACGATCGTCGGATCCGCTGGAAGGAGGCCATCAAGACCGCCCCCTACACCATGCTCACCGATCGGCAGAAATATGCCACGGAATCCTGGAAGGAGACAGAGGGGGAGGACCTGGAGCTCAGACGGGCAAAAATGGTCCAAAAGATCGCCGAGAACGTCGACATCGGCATACTGGAATATGACTGCATTGTGGGACGTATCGGACCCTATGTCGTGGGAAACTATACCGAGATCGATATTGTGGGCGACTATCTGGACGGCCTCTGGAGTGAAGACGGCATTCAGGGAACGCTGCACGATAAGGTGAACGTTTCCCATGAGGACCTGGAGATCCTCCGGGAAGCCGCCCGCACATTCAAAAACCAGAACCCCGTGGACTGCGTGAACAAGGTCTTTGCGGAAGTCTTGGGGGACTGGCCCAGAGACGTGGTCGACGCTCATCTGAAGGACCCCGATCTCTCCAGCGGCAATTTCGGCAACTGTACGAATACCTTCGATTTTGACAAGATCCTGAATCAGGGCGTTCTCGCTTACCGCGCCGAAGCCCAGGCGCACATTGACCATTTCCTGAAAAACAAGACCCAGGAGGTGGAGAAATACTTTTTCTGGAAAGCCGCCGTCATCATCTGCGACGCGACCCTCGCTCTGGCGAAGCGGTATGCGGATCTGGCCAGACAGAAGGCTGCTGCGGAGAGCGATCCCGCCCGCAGGGAGGAACTGCGGCAGATCGCCGAGATCTGCGATCATGTCCCCGCGCATCCGGCCCGCACCTTCCATGAGGCGCTGCAGTCCATGGTGCTGGTGGGCCTGATGAAGGCTCTGGAACACCCCATGCACAACCAGCCCCATTGGGGACGGGGAGACACCTATCTGTATCCCTTCTTCATCAACGATATCAACTCCGGCAAGCTCACCCCGCAGCAGGCGCTGAGCCTCCTGGCAGAGGTCATCGGCCGATGGGGCACGCAGCTCCAGGTTCAGAGCGCCCTGCACAAGCAGACCCACCAGATCACCTACGGCATCAGCAGCATGAATCTGGGCGGCATCGGTCCCGACGGCGTTGAAAACGCCAACGAGCTCAGCTACCTCTTCCTGCATGCTGTGGGCCTGCTGCATCTGTCCTCTCCCACGGTCATCGTCAATTGGACCAGCGCCACTCCCCGCTGGTTCATGAAAAAGGCGATCGAGACCAATAAGCTTGCCGGAGGGGGCATCCCGCTCTTTGAGAACGACGAGCATATGGTGGAGAGCTTCGTGCGGGACGGCGTCTCCATCGAGGAAGCCCGCACCTGGATCGGCCGGGGCTGCGTCTGGCCTGCGCTGCCTCAGCGCTCCGAATACAAGGGCGGAGCCGCAGGCTTCAACAGCGCCGCCATGCTCCATCTGGTTTTCCACAACGGAGCTGCCATTACGGGCAAGAAGCTCGGCCTTGAGACAGGAGATCCCCGGAACTTCAAAACCTTTGATGAATTCTACGACGCCTATGCGGCCCAGCATAACTTTGTGATGCAGCGGACCCTGTGGCTGGCCGATATTGCCAGGGACACGCAGTACAAGTATCTGCGGCTGCCGGCTCTGTCCGTATTCTCCATCCGGCAGTGTATGGACAAGGGACGGGATACCATGATCCCGGACGTACAATGCGAGTACGGTATCACGGACCGAGCCATCATCGACTGCGCAGACTCATTGATGGCTGTAAAAAAGCTGGTGTACGACGAGAAAAAGATCACCATGGACGAACTGATCCGGGCTCTGGACTCGAACTTCGCCGGGGAAAGGGGAGAGGAGATCCGCCGGATGTGCCTGGCCGCGCCGAAGTTCGGCAACGATATTGCGGAAGTGGACGAACTGGCGGCCAAGGTCGGGCAGATGTCTGCCGACTCCGTTACCTCCTGGGATCACAGCCCCTATCCCGCCTTCAAATCAGTGCGGGAGGGCCTCTCCTGGCACTACGCCGCCGGCCTGGGCGTCGGCGCCCTGCCCAACGGCAGAATGGCCCTTGAACCGCTGAACGACGCCTCCGCTTCCCCCATGCGCGGGATGGACAAGTGCGGGCCGACCGCCGTCCTCAACTCCGTTCTTCGGGGAGATTTCGGAAAGGGAAGCTACGTAGTCGCCCTGAATCAGAAGTTCCCCCGGAGCGTGGTGGCCACAGAAGAGGGGATCGAGAGGCTGGTGGATTACACCAATGCCTTCCTGGGCGCCGGCGGCACCCATATCCAGTACAACATTGTGGATTCCGCGGAGCTGAAGGACGCCAAGGTCCATCCCGAGGATCACCAGGATCTCATCGTCCGCGTAGGCGGTTTCAGCGCATACTTTGTTCAGCTGTCCTCCGGGATCCAGGACGACGTCATTGGCAGAAGCGAGCAAACGCTGTAAGAAGTTTTCCTCTGAAAAGACCGGTCTGTTCCCCAGAATAAACGATCCGTCCTCATGCCGGCGCATGGGGACGGATTCTTTGCAATGAATATACCGCGCAGGGGAAAGAACGGACCGTTCCGGACAGCTTTTTCCTTCAGTCCAGCCAGCCCTCCCGGGCCTTTACGCCGAAACGGGCTTCGATCTGATGCAGGTCGTCGACGGTGAGGGTCTGCTTCCAGGGAAGATGGGCGATTTTCAGATAGACCTCCGCGGCCTTTTCTGCCGTCTCGATCAGACCGAAGGTCTCGTCCAGGCTGCGCCCTGCGCCGTAAATGCCATGCTGCGCCCAGACGACGAGCCGGGCAGTCTTCATCTTTTCCGCCGTGGCTTCGCCGATCTCGTTCGTGCCGCAGACCATCCAGGGCAGGACGTTCACCCCATCCGGGAACACCATCATGCACTCCGTTTCCATCTGCCACAGGGTCCGCGTGAAGGCTTTTTCGTCCAGATCGTGGATATAGGTCATGGCCAGCAGGTTGTTCGGATGGCAGTGCATGACGATGCGGTTTTCCGGGTCCGTTTCCATGCGCGCGGCGTGGCTCATCATATGGGCCGGGAACTCGCTGGTGAACTTGCCGCCGTCGGTGAAGCCCCAGAGCAGCTCCGCCGTCCGTCCGCCCTCGGCGAGCCGTACGATCCCCAGATTGGCTGCGGGATCATACTGCACATTCTTAAAGTATTTTCCTGTGCCGGTGACCAGGAAGCTTCTGCCGTCCAGCTTCGGGGCGGAAAAACCCGTGGGGATCGAACGCAGGACCCGGTTGAGATCCAGGTATTCCGCAATTTCCGCATCCTCCAGCAGGACAGAGATGTTGCCGCCGTTGCGTTCATCCCAGCCATGGTTATACATATTCGTACAGGTGCGTACCAGCTCAATCAGGACAGGCGCGCTCAGAATATCTTTCATATCTTTTCTCCTCCGACAGCTGCATTTCCTCTGCCGATTCAGTGTGAATTGGTCGGCGTCCGCCGCCTTTCGTCAGCGGCGGCGTTTTTCGCTCATGCGTGCGAAAACAGTATAACAAACTCCGGCGTGAATGTCTTGTGCTTTCCTCTTGTTTTTCACATGATTTAAAGAAAAAGGCGATGCCGGATGATGATCGTGTTTCAAGAAGAAAATGATCTTCATTTTTCAACATTTTTGCAGGAGAGATATTCCGAAACCCAAGGGAGTATGGTATACTCCATCATGTAAATGCGGACCTTTATCGGGTCCGCATGCAGACCGAAAAGGTCCGGTCACGGAAGACAAGCGAGGTCAGGCGCATGGAATCGATTTGGCTCCTGGTGGGGATCACAGCCATTGCCGGAATCGGCGGAACGGGTCTGGGCGGTGCGCTCTCCTGTATGTTCCGCAAGGATTCCGATAAAACCGTAAGCCTTCTGCTTTCCTTCGCGGCGGGCATCATGACCGCAGTGGTTTGCTTTGACCTGCTGACGGAAGCCCTGAGTACCAATGGGTCGTCTGCCAACGTGTGGCTGGTGGTTTGCGGAGTGATCGTCGGTTTTGCGGTGATCGCCCTGCTCAATGCTTGGATCGACAAGGAAACCGACCATGAGGTGGCGCATATCGACGAAAACCACCCGCGCACGTCGGACTCCCTGGAGGAGCTGACCCATGCCAACCATCTGCAGGAGCACAGAGAAGGCCGCCAGCCCCGCAACGGGCTTTTCCTGGCAGGATTGGTGATGGCGGCGGCGATCGCCCTGCATAACGTGCCCGAAGGTATGGTGATCGGCGCATCCTTTGCCAGAACGGCGCATCAGATCCTGGTCAACCGGGGCGGGCTGACCATGGCCCTGGTGATCGGCCTGCACAATATCCCGGAGGGGATGGCCGTGGCCGTGCCGCTGATTTCCGGCGGCATGAGCAAATGGCGGGCCGTGGGAGTAACGGCCATATCCGGCGCGCCCACCGTATTGGGAGCCATTCTGGGTTTTCTCATCGGTACCATCAGCCCTACCGCGCTGGTGATCTCCCTGAGTTTCGCTTCCGGCGCCATGCTGTATGTGGTGTTCGGCGAGTTGCTTCCGGAATCCATCCTGATGTGGAAATCCAAGCTGCCCGCCCTGCTGGCGATCCTGGGGATGCTGACGGGTCTGATCATTATCTACCTGTAATATTGCGTGCCGTCATTCGCTCCCGCTCCCGTGCGAAGCGCCGCTTGGTCCAAATGAAAAGCGCCGCCCGAACGGGCGGAGCTTTCCCTGCTTCTATGGGATGCGCAAATCCTCGGGGGAATCGAATGATGTCGGCGCTTCGCGCCTGATGATGTATCTCCGCTGACGCTCCGAAATGATGCTGCGCCGCTTTGTGCCGCAATGATGCGACGTTTGCCCTCACGTGCCGCAGGCACACATCATCAGCGAAGCGGCGTCATTGCCGCAGGCAGCATCATTTGCCCGACAGGGCAAACTTCATTGAAAAAAGCACTGCGAAAGCAGTGCTTTTTTCTGGCGGAGAGGAAGGGATTCGAACCCTTGCCCGGTTATTCGCCGGCTACCGCATTTCGAGTGCGGACCCTTCGACCACTTGGGTACCTCTCCCTGTTCATTGATCGGCGGCGTCACGCCGACAGCGTGGCATATTATAGCCGAAAACTGCCCTCCTGTCAATTGCCGGATCAACTCAGACGTAAAACCGGCGCCGCTTTTCAGCGGCGCCGATCGTCCATACGGGAATGTTTATTTTTTCTCGTAGCGCTTGCGCTGATCGACCCAGTCCAGATCGGCGCGGGCCTTGCCGAAGCCTACGTCCACACGCTCGCGGCCGATGGAGGAACCCTTCGCGGGATCCTGCTTCCTGGCTTCGAGGCTGGCGCGCATATCGTAGCCCTCACGCTCGGAGTTGAGCATGATGTCCTCCTCGGAGAGGGGAGCCTTCTGCTTCTCTTCCCAGGCCTTCATGCCCTCGGGGCTGGCATAGTATTTGAAGCGCTCCACGGCGAGCTCGATCATCCGGGGGCCGTGCTCATAGGGGGCCACCAGGAACTGCTCATTCTCAATGCCCTTCTTGAGCCACTCAGCCAGGACACGGGGATCCATGCCGTGGGCGTGGATGCCGGCCAGCAGCTTCTGGGTATCCTCGGAGACATTGTAGCCGGTATCGGCGTACTCTTCGGGCCGGTTCAGCAGAGCGGCCTCATAGATGCGGCTGCGGATGTTGGCGGGGCAGATGGCGGTGACGCCGATGCCGTAGGGCTTCAGGGCCTGCCAGTAGCTCTCCATCAGGTTCAGGACCCCGGCCTTGGCGGCGGAATAGGGAGCCGTGGTGGTGCCGGAGCCGAAAGCGCCCCAGGACACGGTGGCGGCAATGTACCGATCGCCGCCGGCCTTGATCATGCGGGGGACGAAGGTGACGAGGCCGTTCACCACGCCGCCGAAGCAGACGCCCACGACCCAGTCATAGTCGGCATAGGTGGAAGCCTCGGCAGGGCCGAAGACGTTCACACCGGCGTTGAGGATGAGCAGGTTGGGTACGTCGCCGAAGACCTTCTCGGTCTCGTCCGCGGCCTTGGCATAGCCGTCACGGTCGGTGACGTCCAGTTGGATGGCATGGACGGGGGCGCCCTTTTCCTTGAAATAGGCCATGGCCTCGTCCAGGTGGTCCTGACGGTAGTCGGCGATGACGACCTTCATGCCTGCTTCAGAGAAGATCTGGGCATAGCCGAGGCCGGCGCCGGAAGCGCCGCCGGTAATGAATGCGATCTTGCCAGCAAAGTCTTTCATGATATCGCTCCTTATCTTAGTGATTTTTCAGATGATATGGTATTATAGCATAGTTTCTGCGTCAACTCAACCGGTAATCTGGCAGAATTTCCGAATTCTGTATCGAACCGACGGGAGCATGCCGGCCTTATGGCAACCGGTTCAGAACAGGGAAAAAGGCTTTCTCTCTTGCTTTTTGTTTCCCTCTGTGTTACGATGATCCGGCCCGCCGGACGGCAGGCAAATACAGGTGTCTCTTGAAAACCACCTTAAAAAAACAAGGAGAACTGAATACCATGAAACGCATGATGGATGATCTCCGCAGTATACTGCGCTCAGTTCCGCCGATGCCCGCCGCTCTGCTGATCCTCTCCGTAGTGGGAATGAATCTGCTGGCCAACAAGAGCATTGATACCGGTCTGAACTGGCTCGCGCTGGACTGCGGGATCCTTTTTTCCTGGCTCACTTTCCTGACCATGGACATCCTGACCCAGTACTGCGGGCCAAGGGCCGCAACGGTGGTTTCCCTGACGGCGCTGGCGCTCGATCTGTTCATGGCGCTGCTGTTTTTCCTGGGCAGCCTGGTTCCCGGCGTGTGGGGAGAGAGCGTTGCGGAAGGCAGCGGGGAGATCATCAATACCGCCCTGAACAACACCTTCGGCGGCACGTGGTATATCATCCTGGGCAGCTCCGTTGCCTTTGCTGTGTCGGCTGTGCTGAACAACTTCCTGAACTATGGCATCGGCTTGCGGCTGAAAAGAAAAATGAGCTTCGGGAGTTTTGCCCTGCGTGCCTACGCTTCCACCTTCCTGGCCCAGTTTGCGGATAATCTGATCTTTGCCCTGCTGGTGAGCCGAATCTTCTTCGGCTGGACCATGGTGCAGTGTTTGACCTGCGCCTTGACGGGAGCCGTGCTGGAACTGCTGTTTGAGGTGGTTTTCTCCCCTCTGGGCTACCGTTTGAGCCGGGGGCTCCTGGAACGGGAAAAAGGATATGCCGGCGTACAGGAGGAAAGCCTATGAACGCGATCATCACCGGGACCGCCAGCGGGATCGGCAAGGCGGCGGCAGAAAAATTCCTGCTGGAAGGCTGCGGCGTCTGGGGGGTCGACGTGCAGGAAAGTGCGATCCTCCATCCCGGCTACCGTCATGTCATCGGGGATATCCGGGAAGGCGTGCCGAAGGGACTGCCGGAGGCGGAGATCCTGATCAACAATGCCGGGACCCTGGAGGAGAATGAGGCCATTGCGGTGAACCTGACGGGGACGATCCGCTTTACGGAAGATATTCTGAAAGGGAAGAGTCTGCGCAGCATCCTGTTCATCGCCTCTGCCTCCGCCAGGAATGGAGCGGAGTTTCCCCGATATGTGGCCAGCAAGGCGGGGATCGTAGGATATATGAAGAATCTTGCCCTGACCCTGGCGCCAAGGGGCATCCTCTGCAACAGCATATCCCCCGGCGGGGTGATCACCCCCGCCAATCGGCATATCCTGGAACGGGAGGACCTGTATGCGGCGGTGCGGGCGGAGACCCTTTTGGGGAAATGGGCGGAGCCGGAAGAGATCGCCGAACTGGCCTGGTACCTCACGGCGGTGAACCGGTCCATAACCGGCGAGGATATTCTGGTGGATAACGGAGAAATGCTCCGCTCGAATTTCATCTGGTGAGCATACGGCCCGGAGGATGCAGATCGCATCTCCGGGCCGATTTATCGTCATTTCGTCGGTCGCTGATCTCCTGAGGTCAGGTGATCCTGCGGCATTCCAGATAATAGCGCTTATCCAAAGCGGGACCGATGGAGAAGCTCTTCTTCGGGAGAACGCCGCTGGTGATGATGGAAGGGAACAGCTCCCGTTTATTCATCTCCGGCATGAGCAGGGCGGCCCGTCCCGGGGAAGAACACAGGGCAACCGCGTCTGCCATACCATGGATATAGTCGATCCGTCCGCCGTGTCGACGGGCATAATCCTGCAGAAAATCATCCAGAGCGGCGATGGCCTGGCCGATGGTGCCCCGGGCGGACCGCGTCACGGAACCCGCCGACGTCAGGCAGCGGAAGAGATGCTCGCCTCCTGCGCTGGGGAATCGGCATGCGGCTTCCTCCAGAAAAGCATGCTCATCCGTGTCAAAGAGTACGCGGTGAATGGGCTCAAATTCCATGGAAGGTTCATGGAGGTCCACCAATTCTGCCAGGGTGTAGCGAGCGGGATGCCCATCCCGCTGAGCAGGCGTCAGGGTTTCCCGGATCTGTTCCCAGTTCTGCTTTGCGGTGGCCAGACTGTGATTCCCGTCTCCCACGGCGTACAGCACCGGCGCAGCGGAATCCCCGTATTTAGTCCGCAGGCTCTCCGGATCGGACATACGGTTCAGAGCGCCGCGAAGCCGATCCGCGCCATCGCCGGATATGCGCCAGCCGCGAAGATGTCCGCCTCCCAGCATAAGATCGAAATCGTACAGGAGTTCCCCCTTGTTCCGGGCGGATTCGGTGCAGATCTGAAACTCGGGATCATCATAGAAAAGGACCAGGTGAGCGCATTCCAGAGCGGCCTCACGGCGCAGAGCAAGTCGGGGCGGGATGCGTTCCCGGACCAGCCCTTCCGTCGCATGGACCAGGGAGACGGAATCCTCACGGTAATCGTAGGCTTCCAGATCCAGGAGTCCAAGAAGACCGCGCCGCAGTTTGCCGCCCGACAAGGTGCGCTCCACATATACATATGAATCCTCCAGGGTACGGAATAAATCCCCCTTCAGGTAATCCTCCATGGCATGGAGAATGGATCGGGACCGTTCCGCCTGATCCGGCAGACCCAGATAGGCTTCGGGGAGCATCAGTCGGAGCGTGCTGGGGGAGTCTCCCACCAATTCCTCCACCTTTGCCCAATAATCCGGCTGGGAGGTGAACTGGTCGCAGGCTATAACGGACCAGCGGCTGAAATCGTCAACTCGGGGGAGAAGAATGTCTCCGGGAATGAATATTTCGTTCATCTGGATTACCACTTTCATTTAGCGAAATAAAACATTGCCATACTAGCACAGACAACACGGTTTTGCAAGAATGAATAACGCCCGGACGAGCCTATCGAAGCAGGAGGGAAAAGGGAAAATGGTTGACTTCCGGGGCACATTTTGTATAATGGAATATGGATAAATGAGGAGGTGCGCCATGAATCTGGAAGAGTTGATGCAGGAAGCCAAAAACGGCAATATGATCGCCCAGTATGACCTGGCCGAGCAATATGGAAAACGATTGAAGGAAGCAGAGCGGGACGAGGAGATCAAGGAATATTCCCGGCAGGCAGTCTATTGGCTCAAACAATCTGCCAGGCAGGGGTATGGCCCCGCTGTGGAGGCGGTCAGGGAGCTGAACATCAAAATCGATCCGGAGCCGATGCCGAACGAGACAGCCGACCAGGCCAAGCCCGCTGCGGCCGAAGCCCAGAAGCCGGCAAGAAAGCTCAGCGGGGATACCAGAGTCATGCAGCCCATTGGTTCCGAGGATGAGGGATCAAGCGATCGCCGTTCCCTTCAGGAAGCCAGACAGAAAGCTGATTCCGTCTCCCGCACCAACCTGCTTCTGGTGATCCTTCTGGGGATCAGTCTGCTGCTGAATATCTTCCTGGTGGCGTTCCTGTATCGTACGATTAAGGGCAACGAAGGAAAACCCGCGCCTAAGCCCTCCAACACGACCGCTGTATCCGCTGAACCGGCGGAGAATACGGCCGCTCCTGCATCTCCCAGCATGACCCCCACCGCGACGCCCGCGGCGACCGAGGCGCCGGCTACGCCTGAACCGACTGTCGAGCCCACTCAGGAGCCCGGCCGCAAGGGCTGGCTGGATCTGTCCAAATACCCGGATCTTGAGGTCGTTCCCGGGGAAGACAGCATCTATGATGACTACGTCTATTATGCGGTGACCGTTTCCAGTGCGCTGAATATGCGCTCCGGTCCGGGTACCTCCTATAAACAGATCGGCTCTATCCCCGATGCCACCAAGGTCGGCGCCGTTGCCAAGAGTGAAGGCGGAAAGTGGTATCTGGTATACTATGACGGAAAATTCGGATGGGTGTCCAGCGGCTACCTGACTACCAATCTGAATTACGCCACCGCCTCTCCGTCCCCGGCGCAGTAAAACGGAGGATCCGTTCCGTACGTCTGCGGCGGTTCGGTTGACATTCCCGGGTTTTTGGGCTATTGTAAATCTGTGAGAATGGAGGCTGCCGGGTATGAAAGTGCTGCTTTTGAGCGGGTTTCTCGGCTCCGGGAAAACCAGCGCGCTGCTGCAGATGGCCGCTTATATGGTGCGGCGCAGCGGCCGCAAAGATACCAGCGTTATGATCATTGAAAATGAGATCGGCGAGGTCGGAGTGGATGACAAGGTCCTGAAGGCTCAGGGACTGGCCGTCCGGGAGCTCTTCGCCGGCTGCGCATGCTGTACCGGCGGAGCGGATCTGATCAGCGATATACGGACCATTCAGGAAACGGTGGATCCGGAGTGGATCATTATCGAGGCGACCGGCGTAGCCTATCCCCTGGAGATCAAGAATAATGTGGAAGCCTGCTTCCGAATCCCGGTCAAGATCCTTTCCATGGCGGATGCGGGAAGATGGAAACGGCTGCACAGCTATATGCCCCAGCTTATTGAGGCACAGGTGGATTCTGCCGACTGCATCCTCCTGAATAAGGTGGATCTGGTGGACGAGGAAACCGCCGATCATATTGCCGGTGAGCTTCATGCTTACAACCCCCAGGCGGAGCTGCATAAGGTCATCGCAAACAAGCCCATTGACGATGCGGTCTGGGCTTTCCTGGAAAGGTAAGAGGACCATGATCAAAGTCGAAATCAATGCCCGCCTTCATGAAGAAGCCCGGGTCGCCTCTGCCAAATTCGAACTGAAGCCTGCCGCGGGCGTGGCTGCTCTGCGCGATCAGATCGCGGAGCAGCTGCGGATCTCCGTGCTTTGGGCGGATGAGCAGGAAGCGATGATCGGACACATCAAAGCCTATGTACAGTGGGGGACGGAGGCTGCCCTTATGCTTTCCACCACCGGCAGCGCCGTAGAGGTAAAGGGCAGTGATCTGCCCTCCGATGAGCCGGAGATCGCTGAGGTGGGGATCACCGGTATCGTGTTCGGCACGGAGCTGGAAGCCCTGGAGGATCGTCTGGAGGGGATGGCGGCAGCCATTGCCGGCCAGAACGGTCAGTGGTGCGTCTATGCCCACGAATGCGAACACCACCACCATGATCATGAGCACGGCGAGGATTGTACCTGCGGCGATCACGACCACCATCATCACCACCATGAGCACGACGAAGCGTGTTCCTGCCATGAGCAGGAGCATCATCATGAGCATGAACACGATCATCACGACCACCATGACCATGATCATCATGATCATGAAGACTGAACGCCGGACGGAGTTGGGATAACCATGAAGATCCTTGCCGTTTCGGACATGGAGAGCCGGTTCATATGGGAACACTTTGACCCGGAGGTATTCAGCGGAATCGAGCTGATCATTTCCTGCGGAGATCTGAAGTCCTCCTATCTCAGCTATCTGGTCACCATGATCCCGGCTCCTTTGTTTTATGTATTCGGCAATCATGATCAGGAATACATCCGCAAACCGCCTTTCGGCTGTGAAAGCGTGGATGGACGGGTACTGGAATACAAGGGATTGCGGATCGGAGGACTGGGCGGCTGCATGGGTGCCGATCCCACGAACGACTACCAGTTTACCGAAAGCCAGATGGAAAAGCGAGTCCGGAGACTGCAGACGGAGCTCCGGCGCAATCGAAAGATCGATATTTTCGTCACCCATGCGCCGTTAAAGGGCGTGGGAGACGGGGATGATGAGTTTCACCAAGGCTTTTCCTGCTTTAAAGACGTGCATCGGCTGAATCAGCCGGCTCTGCACCTTTTCGGGCACCGGCATCTCAGCGGGAATCCGGTAAACCGCTCCGCCGTCTATCACGAGGGAGACGTGACCTTGATCAACTGCACCGGTTACCGGATCATCGATCTGGATGAATACGGCGTTTGGGGTAGGGAAGGCGCGCCGGATCGTCCTTTGGGATTTCGAAGACCCAATCCCAAGCGCTATTTTGAAAAAGGTATAAACGGCTGAGGCCGTTCTATATAAGAGACAAACACAAATCAATTATAGGAGGTATTTTCATGGCTGGCATTTTCAAGTACACGCAGCTGAACCCCGTGATCTTCGGCAACGGCGCCATCGGTTGCGTGGGCGAGGAGCTGGCGAAGCTCGGCTGCAAGAAGCTGCTCTTCGTATGCGGACCCAATGTGACCAAAGCTGGCGGCACCGTCAAGGCTGAGGCGAGCCTGAAGGCTCATGGCATCGATTTCCTGTATTGGAACGAGGTCAAGCCCGACGCCCCCTCCGGCCTGATCAACAAAGCGGCTGAATACGCCATCAAGGAAGGCTGCGACTCTGTTCTCGGTATCGGCGGCGGTTCCTGCATGGACCTGGCCAAGGCAGTGGCACTGCTGCTGGACCTGAAGGAAACCAAGATCGAGAAGTATCTTCCCCCACCCCCTCCCACCATGCAGCCTGAGAAGGTGCCCATCTTCCTGGCCCCCACCACCTCCGGCTCCGGTTCCGAAGGGACCATGGTTTCCGTTATCACCGATGAGACCACCGGCCAGAAGCAGGCGATCTTCATCCATGCCACCATCGGCATCATCGATCCCGAGCTGACCCTGACCTGCCCGCCCTCTGTGACCGCGCAGGCCGGCTTTGACGTAATGGCTCACTGCATCGAGTCCATCACCGCCCGGGACCGCAACCCTCATTCCGAGCTGCTGGCCCTCAGCGCTCTGCGCCGGGTGCGGGATAATCTGGTGGAATGCTTCGAGCATGGGGACAACCTGGCTGCCCGCGGCGAAATGGCTCTGGCCTCCAACTGGGCCGGCCTCGCCTTTGTGGATACGGATATCCAGCTTGGCCATGCCACCTGCGACTCCATCTCCGCTACCTGCCATACTCCCCATGGCATCGAATGCGCCTGGGTCACCCCCGAGCTGCTGAAGATCATGGCGGACTATGTGCCCGAAGAGATCAAGAAGATCGCCGAAGCCATGCGCGTGGAGCTTACCGGGAAGGAAACCAACCTGGAAGTTTCCCTGAAGATCGGTGATGTGATCCATCAGATGATGAAGGCCTGCAAGGTCAAGTCCCTGAAGGAATACGGCGCCACCCGCCAGCAGGTTGTGGACGGAGCTCCTCTGGTGGTAGCCGCACGTCATCTGTGGCCCAAGTGCCCTGTCTATGTGGACAAAGAGCTTACCGTTGAGGATGCGGCAAAGTTCCTGGGCGATATTTACGACAACTATCAGTAAGACAGAAGAATGAACTGACCGCGGGGGCGGCGCTTGTCGCCGCCCCCGCGCTTCTTGAGAGAAACGGGAGGAAATGCAATGAAGGTCGTATTGGTCAACGGCAGTCCCAATGAGCACGGCTGTACCTACACCGCTTTGGAAGAGGCGGCAGGCCAGCTGCGGGAAAACGGCGTGGAAGCGGAGATCGTCTGGCTGGGGAATAAACCCATCAACGGCTGCATTGCCTGCGGCGGATGCTTCCGGGCAAGAAACGGACATTGCGCTTTCGGGGAGAACGATGGGGTCAACGCTCTCATCGATAAGCTGGAAGAGGCAGACGGCGTGATTTTCGGTTCCCCCGTGCATTTTTCCAGTCCGGCGGGAAACCTGATCTCCGCGCTGGACCGTATCTTCTATTGTGCGAAGCCCCTGGCAGGCAAACCCGGCGCAGCGGTGCTGAGCTGCCGCCGCAGCGGCGGCACGGCTTCCTTCGACGTGCTGAACAAGTATTTCACCATCGCCGGTATGCCCATTGTCAGCAGCAAGTATTGGTGCGTGGTTCACGGGCGTACGCCGGAGCAGGTGAAGGAAGATCAGGAAGGCATGCAGATCATGCGTACGCTGGGGCGGAATATGGCCTGGCTGGTGAAGTGCATCGAGGCCGGCAAACAGGCGGGGATCACCTATCCTGCCCTGGAGCCCGTTGTGATGACGAATTTTATCCGGTAACTGGAGAAGTGACATGACAGAATTTGAGAAGAAGTATTACTGGGATCGGCGCGGTTCCGGCTGTGCAAAGTGGGACGGCATGGAGCGGGGCTTCGGCGGGAAGGACCTGATCGCCATGTGGGTGGCGGATATGGATTTCCGCGGGCCGGACACCGTGCGGGAGGCCATGAGCAAGCTGGCCGAGCAGAATACCTATGGATATACTTTCCCCTCTCCCGCATACTATCAGAGCTTTGTCAAATGGGAGCAGGAGCGGCACGGCTATACCGTGCAGCCGGGCTGGATCCGCTACACCCCCGGTGTGGTCTGCGGGATCTATCGGGCCATCGGCGCCCTGACCCAGCCGGGAGACGCCTGCATCATCCTCAGCCCCTGTTACTACCCCTTCATGAGCGCCGCGGAGGATACCGGCCGGCGGCTGGTGTGCAGTATGCTCAAGGAGGAAAACGGGTATTATACGCCGGATTATCAGGATTTTGAGGATGCCATCGTTCGGGAAAACGTCAAGATCTTCATTCTCTGTTCTCCGCATAATCCTGTGGGCCGTATCTGGAAGAAGGAAGAACTGGCCAGGCTGCTGCAGATCTGCGAGAAGCATGGGGTGTATGTGGTGAGCGATGAGATCCACCATGATCTGGAGATCACCGGCAAACATGTGCCGATCTTCGCGGCTTATCCCTGTGATAAATTTGCCGTGCTCCTGACCGCTGCCTCCAAAACCTTCAATCTTGCGGGGCTTTCACATTCCATGATCATCATCCCGGATGAGACGATCCGGAAGAAATATGACGCATACTGCAAGCCTTTCACCGGCATCAACTCCAACATGACGGGTTACGTTGCGGTGGAAGCGGCCTATCGCGGCGGTCGGGAATGGCTGGACGGCTGCCTGGAGCATCTGCGGAACAATGCCCGCATTACGGAAGAGATCCTCGGCGCCGGCCTGCCCGACGCTTTGGTCACGCCGCTGGAGGGCACCTATCTCCAGTGGGTGGACCTGGCGCCGTATGTGGGACGGGACAAGCTGGAGGACGTGGTCCTGAAGCAGTGCAAGCTGGCCGTGGACTGGGGCCATCAGTTTTTCCCCAAGGAGAGCCGGAGCAGCGGAGATATCCGTGCGGTCGAGGCAGGGAAGAAGGACTGCCATATTCGCCTGAACCTGGCCACCTCCGAAGCCTACGTCCGTCTGGCTGCGGAACGGCTGGTGGAAGCGCTGAAGCGCTGATCTGAAGTAATCTGAAAGGAAACGGCGGCATGGGAAAGACTCTGGTACTGGCGGAAAAGCCCTCTGTGGGCCGGGAACTTGCCCGGAGCCTCGGCGCAGGTCAGGGACGAGACGGCTACCTGGAAGGGGACCGATATATCGTGACCTGGGCGCTGGGGCATCTGGTGACCCTGGCGGACCCGGAGGAATATGATCCCAAGTACAAAAAATGGGATATGGAGACCCTGCCCATGCTGCCGGAGAAGCGGAAGCTGGTCGTGATCCCGGAGACCGGGCGGCAGTATCGGGTGGTACAGAGCCTCCTGCGCCGTCCGGATATCTCCGAACTGGTGATCGCCACGGATGCGGGGAGAGAAGGAGAGCTGGTCGCCCGCTGGATCATGGAAAAGGCGGGTTGGAAAGGCAGGACAAGCCGGCTCTGGATCTCTTCCCAGACGGAAAAAGCGATCCGGGAAGGGTTCCGGTCTCTCCGTCCAGCTTCGGAATTCGACAATTTGTATCAGAGCGCGGAGGCGCGCAGTCAGGCGGATTGGCTGGTGGGACTGAATGTGACCCGGGCTCTGACCTGCCGATTCGGCGCCTCTCTGTCCGCCGGCAGGGTACAGACGCCCACCCTGGCCATGCTGGCAGCCCGGGAAGAACAGATCCGCCGATTCGTCCCCCAGGCATACTATACCGTCAGCGTCAAAGCGGAGCAGGGCTTCACCCTGAGCCGTCAGGGCTCCGGCGGCGGACGTATGGAACGGGAGCAGGCTGAGAAGCTTGCCGCAAAACTCAGCGGCGCGGAGGCTGTTGTGGAGCGGGTGGAAAAGAAATTCAAACAGACCCCGCCTCCTGCAGCCTATGATCTGACGGAGCTGCAAAGGGACGCTAACAAGAAATTTGCCTACAGCGCCAAGGAGACGCTGAATATTCTTCAGAGCCTCTACGAGCGGCACAAGGTCCTCACCTATCCGCGAACGGACTCCCGGTATATCCCGGAGGACGTGGTGCCGACCCTGCCGGAGCGTCTCCAGTCCCTGCGGGGAGGACCCTATAACGCGCTGGTCAATGAACTGATGCGCAGACGGCCCATGCAGACCCGCTTCCTGGTCAACGGGGCAAAGGTGACGGATCACCACGCCATCCTGCCCACGGAGCAGCCTCCGGAGTATCGGGACATGACCGGTCCGGAGCGCAACATCTACGATCTGGTCGCCCGCCGCTTCCTGGCGGTGCTGCTTCCTCCCATGGAGTATGAGGATCTGACCATGACGATCCGGTGTCAGGGGGAGACCCTGTCCGCAAGAGGCAGACGTGTGCTGCAGGAGGGGTGGAAGGCCGCGTATGGCATGATGAGCCTGGATGAGACGGAAGAGGGCGAAGAGGAAGACAGGATCCAGCAGCTTCCGGCGTTGACCCAGGGACAGAGACTGCGCCTCGGTCAGGCCAGGGTGAATCAGGGGCAGACCAAGCCTCCCGCCCGCTACACGGAAGCGACGCTCCTCAGCGCAATGGAGCATCCCGGCAGCCAGGTGGAGGACCGGGATCTCTCCAAGACCCTGGAGGAGACGGGCGGCCTGGGCACTCCCGCCACCCGGGCGGATATCATTGAAAAACTGATTTCGGCCTTCTATGTGGAGCGAAGCGGAAAATCCCTGATCCCTACGGCGAAGGGGATACAGGTGGTAAGCCTTGCCCCCGAGGAGCTCCGCAGCCCTGAGCTGACCGCCCGATGGGAGCTGCGGCTGAGCAATATCGCCGCCGGAAAAGAGAAGCCCGCCGCCTTCATCCAGGAAATGCGGGGATATGCATCCCGCCTGGTGGAACGGGTGAAGGCCAGCGAGGGACAGTATACTCCGGACAACGTCAGCCGTGAGCGCTGCCCGGACTGCGGGAAGCTCCTTCTGGAGGTCAAAGGCAAAAAAGGCGGGAAAATGCTGGTCTGCCCGGACCGGAACTGCGGTTACCGGAAGAGCCTGAGCGTTCAGACCCAGGCACGCTGTCCCAACTGCCATAAGCGCATGGAACTGCGGGGGCAGGCGCCGGCCAAGGGGGAGGAAGACAAGCGCATCTTCGTCTGCGTCTGTGGTTACCGGGAGCGCATGGGAGACTTTGAAAAGCGCAGGAGCTCCGGGGACAAAGCAAACAAGAGGGATGTGCAGCGTTATCTGGCCTCGCAGCCTGCCCAGGGCGGGAACAGCGCATTGGCGGATGCTCTGAAAAAATGGCAGGAAGAAAACAGCTGAACCGAAAGGAGAGTAAACGGAATGGAACTGAAAGAAACCATGCTTACCCGGAAAGAAATCTATTCCGGAAGAGTCTTTCGGGTTACCCGGGATGAGATCCTTCTGCCGGATGGGACCGGGGGGATCCGGGAGTTGGTCCATTCCCACGGCGGCGTGGTGATCCTGCCTATGGATGAGCAAGGGAACGTGACGCTGGTCCATCAGTTCCGTTACGCCCAGGATCGGATCCTGTTGGAGGCGGTTGCCGGAAAACTGGAAGCGGGTGAAGAACCCTTCCCGGCGGCAAAACGGGAACTGAAGGAGGAAACAGGGTTCACCGCCGATCGATGGACAGATCTGGGGTGGATCTGCACTTCTCCCGGATTCCTTACGGAAAGACTGTACCTCTATCTGGCGGAAGGCCTCCACCCGGGGGAACAGCAGCTTGACCAGGGAGAATTCCTCCGCTGCGAAACGATGCCTCTGGAAGAACTGGGCAGACGCATTGCTGAGGGACAGGTGGAAGATGGAAAGACCCTGGCGATCTATCTGAAAGTGCTTTTGCAGAGACGGGAGGGAGAAAGCAATGGCTAAGCGTGTGCTGGTGGTGGACGATGAACAGAACATCGTGGATATTCTCCGTTTCAATCTTGAACGGGAGGGATATGAGGTGATCACCGCCGAAGACGGGATACAGGGTTTGGCCATGGCCCGCAGCTCTGACCCGGATCTGATCCTTCTGGACGTAATGATGCCGGAGATGGATGGCTTCCAGGTATGCCGTGAGCTCCGCAGGGAGGATAAGCTGACCCCCATCATCATGCTCACTGCCCGGGAAGAAGAAGCGGATCGGGTGATGGGTTTGGAATTGGGCGCAGACGATTATGTTTCCAAGCCGTTTTCCGTCCGCGAGCTGATGGCTCGGGTGCGGACCAATATCCGGCGTCAGACGGCCATGAATGAGCCGGATACCGGGAGAAAAGAAGGAATGATCCGGGCAGGCAGCATCACGGTGGATACCGTCGGCCTGCAGATCTTCAAAAACGGCGTTCCGGTGGAAGTCACGCAGCGGGAATATGCGCTGCTGCTGTTTCTGGCCAGTTCCGTCGGAACGGTTTTTTCCCGGGAGATCCTGATGCAGAAGGTATGGAATTACGACTACTGGGGAGATACCCGCAGCGTGGATGTGGCGGTTCGGCGTCTCCGGGAAAAGCTGGAGGATGACCCGGCCAATCCGACTCTGCTCTGCACCCGGCGGGGAGCCGGATACTATCTCAGCGGCAACTGATCCGGCGATCGACGGAATACTGAAGGAGAGGAGGAAAACGGACAGATGCGAAGAGGTCTCCAGTTCAAACTGGTCTTTGTCCTGCTGCTGCTCATCGTCGCCCTGATGGTGGTGGTGAGCGCCTTCCTCATCCGCGGCGTCATGCAGTTCTATATGGGCGGCTTCTATCAGCAGATGCAGGAGGTATTCGGCAATCAGGCTTTTGTCACGGATCTGCGGGAGGCTGCCGGCGAATCGGAGGGGGAGACCCATCTGGCGGAAGTGATGAGCGCCTATTCCGGCGCATTGGGAATCGATGCCGGCATCCGAAGCTTCTATATCCTTTCCGGCGATACCGGCAGAGTGCTGGCCTCCGGCGACGGCGATACGGAAGAGATCGAACTGACGCCCAATATCATCACCGCCTTGACCGGGTCCGAGGGATATGCCAGCGAAGCCGGAGCATCTTACATGGACGTCGCTGTGCCGATCTCCAATGAGAACAACCGATTCGTGGTCTATGTCCGGGATAATAAGCAGACGGTGACCGCCCTGACCAGGCAGCTGTTTACCATTATCCTGGAGGCGCTTCTGGTGGGCCTCGGGATATCCGTCCTGCTGGCCATCCTCCTGTCCAAAACGCTTGTGGTACCGATCCAGGGCCTGACCCGGGCGGCAAACCGCATGGCGACGGGCGACTTTTCCGAGAAGATCCCCGTACAGGCGGAAGATGAGATCGGCGTATTGACGGATACGTTCAACGATATGGCATCCCAGCTGCACGACACCCTTCTGGTGATCGAAAATGAAAGAAACAAGCTTGCTACCGTATTCCTGCATATGACAGACGGCATCGTGGCGTTTTCCGGAGAAGGAGCCGTGATCCAGTTCAACCCCGCCGCCGAACGTTTTCTGGGCCTGAAACTGACGGATACCGAACTTCGCTTCGACGAGATCTTCGGCGATATTGCCCCATTGAGCCGCGTGTTGGATATGAGCCAGGATGAGGTGATCGAAGGGGAAAAGGAGAGCGGAAGCCGCAGCCTGGATGTGTTTTTGGCTCCTTTCCGGGGAGAAGGCGCCCAGGGAGGCATCCTGGCGGTGGTCCATGATGTTACGGAGCAGCGGCGCAGCGATGAGATGCGCAGGGAATTTGTGGCGAACGTTTCCCATGAGCTGCGCACCCCCATCACCAATGTGCGGTCTTATGCGGAGACCCTTGTGGATTCCGCCGGGGATCTGCCCCCGGAAACGGAGCAGCGCTTCCTGAACGTGATTTTGGGGGAGAGCGACCGTATGACCAAGATCGTACAGGACCTGCTGGCATTGAGCCGTTTCGACGCCGGAGAAATGCAGTTCACCATGGTTCCCTTCGATCTGACGGAGTCCGCGGTAAAAGTATATGAGGCCATGCGGCTGGATGTGGAAAAGCATGGGATCGACCTGCATATCTCCCTGCCCACGGAGCCGCTTCGGGTATATGGGGATCAGGCCAGGATCGAACAGGTCATCATCAATATCATGACCAATGCGGAGCGTTACACCCCCAGCGGGGGCAGCGTGACCATGGAACTGGAGAGAAGCAGGGATACGATCATCGTTCGCGTCCGGGATACGGGCATCGGAATACCGGAGGAAGATATTCCGCATATTTTCGATCGTTTTTATCGCGTGGATAAGGCGAGGAGCAGAGCCATGGGCGGGACCGGCCTGGGGCTTTCCATTGCCTATGAGATCATCAGCAGACATAACGGCGAGATCCGGATCGAGAGCAAGGTCGGGGAAGGTACTGCCGTCAGCATCTGCCTGCCTCGGTTGGAGGAGCAGGATACATGAGCCTGGAAAAGCGATGGATCGAGCGGATCAAGAGTCTTCTCATCCTTCTTTTGACGGTGAGCGCTGCCTTCCTGGCGTGGAAAACGGGCTTGTTTCAGCGCCTGATGCCGGAGCATGAGTATGCTGCGCCTGCGGAGCCCACTCCGGGGGTGAGCAGCTATCAGGTCGCCGCTGAACCGATCTGCGCTGCGGTGACCGGAGTTCCTGGCCTGGTTTACGGCGCCTGCTATGACGATAAAGCCATCCACGAAGTGATGCAGGAATTCCGCTCTGTGCTGGGGGAGACCCTTGGCTCGGCCTCGCTTCCCGTTCAGGTGGAGGAATCTGCCTGGCGGGACGCTCTGCTTGAGCCAGGCCTGTTTTTGGATTACGGTACGCCTGTTCCCCTGAATGTGCTTGCCTGCTGGATGGGAACGACAGCGAATTTTTCCCCGGAGCAGCAGGCATACCGGCTGCTTTTTGCCCTTCCGGAGGAAGATAAGGTGGACTTCTATTATCTGGATGAGCAGGGCAGGACATTCTTCTGCGAAACCCTGGCGCTGGGCAGCACCCTGTATGCCGGAATGAACGGCTTTTTGCCCAACGGCGCAGATTTTGCCATGCAGATCGATACGCTGCAGGATTGTGATCCGTATGCCCTGATCCTGCGGGATCTGCCCAGGCTGTTTGCCGTTACTGCCAGCGATGAATGCAGCAGCACAGCGGTACAGACGGCAGCCGATCTGTTCGGGATCAGGCTCAATGCGGGCAGCAGCTTTCAGGAGCAGGAGGATACGGTTTACCTGGCCGACGAGGGACGACTCCGCCTGGAAGCGGACGGCGCCATTCGTTATCTGTCTGCCGACGGAAAGGACCTGGGAGGGGCGGAATCGGAAGAGGACCGGATCGAGCTCAGCAGAAGCCTGCTCGCCGGCCTTGCCGATGTCTGCGGAGGCATAGGAGACCTGCAGTATGCCGCTTCGCAGACAGATGAGAATAACGTGACCTATCGTTTTGATTATCGGGTGAGCGGGATCCAGGTGAAGCTCACCGGAGGTAGCGCCGGTTGGGCGGTATTCCGCGATGGCAGGCTCGTAGAACTCGGTTTCCGTCCCAGAACATATCAGATCACAGAGGAAACGGTTCATCGGATTCCCCCGCTCCAGGCGGCAGCGGCGTCCGCAAGCATACAGCATGGCAGCGCACCGGAACTGATCATTTCGGATCCCGGCGGCGATGTCCTTCTTGAGCCTGTCTGGATCCTGCGGGAAGGGAGGGCCTGAGTATGGACAGCGGGAAACTGAAATCCGCGGTGATCCTGATCCTGCTCCTGGTAAACGCCGCCTTCGGCTGGATCTTGCTGTCCCAGCGGAAGAATGAAGCCGATCTCCAGGCACAGACCCGCAGCAAGCTGGTAAAGGTAATGGCCAATATGGGCGTGACGATGGATGAGAGCATCATTCCCCGGGAGTTGTCCATGCGGCAATACACCCTGACCCGGGATATGTCCCTGGAGACCGCCCTTGTGCAGGCATTTCTCGGCAACGCGACAGGACGGGATATGGGCGGCAGCATCCACTATTATGAAAATGAAAACGGCAGAGCCAGCTTCCGGAATTCCGGGGATTTTGAGATCCAGGTGTCGCTTCCGGGAAGCTCCATTGAAAAACGTCTGATCGAGAACGGCCTGTCTCTGGCCCGCGATGGGGACGAGTTCATCTGTCTCCTGGATGAGCATGAAGTATATAACTGCCGGATCCGGCTTTCCGCTCAGGAAGAAGGCAGTTATCGGATCTATGGACGATGCTTGCTGGGAACGCTGCAGCCCGGAAAGACGATTGCGGCCCTGAGCGCCCCGACCATGATCCTCCGCTTCAGGGATCAGGCGGAAGAAACGGGCAGGGTCTTCACAGAGATCCGTTCGATCCGCCCGGGATATCTGCTGCGGCCGGCAGTACCCGCCGCAGAGCTGGTACCGGTTTGGTGCATTGAGACGGATGGCGGCATCTGGTATGCGGATCTGGAAAAGGGAGAACTTCTCAACGAATATATACCCAATTGAACCGGGCCGGGGCCGACTAAACTTTTCCCATGAGCGGAGCAGGAAATGCTTTACTTTCTTTTGAGCAGCTTGTATAATAGAGATAATATGTAAACTCTGCGTTTTGATAAACAGAAAGGCCGGAGAGCCGGACGGCAGTCCGAACTCCGTTACAGAGAGGTGCTTCCATGGCACGAAAGATTGAGATCCGCGGCGGGAAACCGCTGCATGGCGAACTGGAGATCAGCGGCGCGAAGAACGCTGCCATTGCGATCATTCCCGCAGCCATGCTGGTGGACGGTGTCTGCAGAATAGAAAACATCCCGCAGATCAGCGACGTGAGCCTGATGCTGACCAATATGGATGAGATGGGCGCGGCGATCCGAACGATCAATCGGACGACGATGGAATTTGACTGCCGCGATCTTCCCCCCGTTGAGGAGGGAAGCAAATCCATGAGCAAGATCCGCGCATCCTATTATTTCATCGGCGTGCTTCTCGGCCGTTTCGGCAGAGCAAAGGTCCCTATGCCGGGCGGCTGTGATTTCGGGGTCCGTCCCATTGACCAGCATCTGAAGGGGATGCGGGCCATGGGGGCCAAAGTCGAAGTGGCGGACGGGTATATCTATGCCCAGGCGAAAAACGGCAAGCTGCATGGAGCGAATATCTACCTGGATGTAGTCAGCGTCGGCGCCACCATGAATATCATGCTGGCCGCCGTTTTGGCCGAAGGCAGGACCGTCATTGAAAATGCCGCCCGGGAACCCCATATCGTGGATCTGGCCAACTTCCTCAACGCCATGGGAGGCGACGTGCGCGGCGCAGGTACCAGCGTCGTCCGGATCAACGGCGTCGAGAAGCTGCACGGCGGTTTTTATTCCATCATTCCCGATCAGATCGAAGCGGGGACCTATCTGGCTGCCGTTGCCGCGACCGGCGGCGACGTGGTGCTGAAGAATGTGATCCCCAAGCATTTGTACTCCATTACCGCCAAGCTGGTGGAAATGGGCGCTGAGATCGAGGAAATGGGGGACGCGATCCGGATCACTTCGGACGGCAAGCTGTACAGCGCCAATGTCAAAACCATGCCGTATCCCGGCTTCCCCACGGATATGCAGCCGCAGATCCTCACCTGCCTGACCGTTGCGGAAGGCACCAGCGTCGTGACGGAGGACATCTGGGACAATCGGTATAATTACGTGACTGAGCTCCTGAAAATGGGCGCAAAGGTCCAGGTGGATGGGAAAACCGCTGTTGTGGAAGGACAGCCGATCCTTACGGGAGCAGAAGTGCGGTGCTGTGATCTTCGCGCCGGCGCAGCTATGGTGATCGCCGGTCTGATCGCCCAGGGCGTCACCAGCATCGGGGAGATCTACCATATCGAACGCGGCTACGAAGACATGGTGGAAAAACTCAAAGGCATCGGAGCGGACGTCCGCCTGGTGGAAGAAAAGGATCCTGTACGGAAGGCCCGGGAATTGGCTTGAGGATATTTGCCGCTGCGGTGGCTTGAGAGGAAAGGATGAGACGCATTAACCGCAGGTCAATGCGTCTCTTTTTGGTGGATCGTCATGCGGTACGTGAGTTTTGCCAGCGGTTCCTCCGGAAACTGCGGCCTGCTTCAGGGCGGAGGCGTGTCCCTGCTGGTGGACGCAGGCATTTCTCTCAAGCGGATCCGGGGCTGCCTTGCGGACGAGGGCCTGGAGCTGGGAGATCTCAACGGTGTCCTGGTGACTCATGAACACAGCGATCATGTGGCCGGCCTCGCCATGCTGAGCAAGTATTCGGATCTGCCGATGTATATGAGCGGCGGCACCGCCCGTGCCCTTCTGCGGCAGATCAACTGCCGAAAAGAAAGCCTGCATATGGTCGAAGCGGGCGTTCCGCTCTCCCTGGGCGAACTCCGGGTAACGTGTTTTGAAACGTCCCATGACGCGGCAGAGCCATTCGGATTTCGTGTGGACGGAGAAAATGGGACTCTTGCCATCGTGACGGATCTGGGCTATGTGAGCCGGAGCGTGCGGGAAGCGGTCGAGGGATGTACAGCGGCAGTAGTGGAGGCCAATTATGACCTGGATATGCTCCGGTGCGGTCCCTATCCTCTGAACCTGAAGCGAAGGATCCAGGGCAATTACGGGCATCTGGACAATCGGGATGCGGCGGAGCTGTGCGCCTGTCTGGCGGAAAAAGGGGCAAAGCAGCTCCTTTTGGCCCATCTGAGCAAAGAGAACAATATGCCCGGACTGGCGCGGGAGACCGTGAGCCGCCGCCTGTGCGGCGAGATCCGGATCCGGGTGGCGCCGCGAAACGAACGAAGCGAAGAATTGGAGATTTGAATAACCATTATGCTGAGCATCAAGATCATTTGCGTGGGGAAGCTGAAGGAAAAATTCTACCTGGACGCTGCGGCGGAATACCAGAAGCGAATGGGAAGCCTGTGCCGCCTGGAGGTGGAGGAATTGCCTGAAGCCAGGCTTTCATCCGAACCTTCGGAAGCCGAGGTGGAAGCAGCGCTGCACAGAGAAGCAGAGAGCATTTTCCTGCGCATCCCATCCGGGGCTGTTCTGGTCGCCCTATGCGTCGAAGGAAAGACCATTGACAGCGTCGGGTTTTCACAGTTTTTGGAATTGTGTGCCACAAAGGGGAAAAGCAAGCTCTGCTTTGTGATCGGCGGATCTTTCGGCCTGCATCAGGAGGTCAAGGATCGGGCTGCTCTCCAGCTGAGCTTCTCTCCCATGACATTTCCCCATCATCTGGTGCGGGTCATGCTGCTGGAACAGATCTACCGTGCCTTTCAGATCCAGTTGGGGAGCAAGTATCACAAGTGACGGAGGGATGAATCATGCCCTGGTGTATGAACTGCAAGAAGATCTATCCGGCCGGGACCGAAATCTGCCCGGACTGCGGGGATCTGCTGGAGGACGGCGTGCCTGCCGAGGGGTGCAGCGGCGACTGTTCTGCCTGCGGGATGTGCACGGATGAGGAAAGCTGCACCGGTAATTGCGATCAGGGGATATGGCCGACGGATGACAACGGCGAGCCGGTGGCTCCCGCTCTGCTGACGACGGTGACCGGAACGCAGCTGGATTATCAGCTGCTGCTGGCGCAGCTGCGCTCATACGGCGTACCGGTGCTGGGCACCTTCACCGCTACCGGAAACCTGGCAAAGCTGATTCTGGGTTTTGCCGGGACCGGTATGGATGTGTTCGTGCCGGAAACGATGGTCGAGCTGGCAAAAGAACTTCTGGATCCGGCAGGACTGCCGGAGGAGGAAGAAGCCCCGGAGGAATGACCGGCGGAGACAGGAAAATTGAGACGACGGAAAGAAGGAAAATGACGATGGCGGAAATGCAATACGGCAACGTTTATGATATTCAAAAATTCTCCGTTCACGACGGCCCCGGTATTCGTACGGATGTTTACCTGAAGGGGTGCCCGCTTCACTGCCTTTGGTGTCACAGCCCGGAGAGTCAGAGCTTCGGCCATGACGTGGCCTTCATGGACGTGCGCTGCGTGGGTCGGGAGGACTGCGGCCTCTGCGCTCCGGTTTGCGACCGCGGCGCCATGTCATGGGGAGAAGCGGTCAAAGACCTATCCGGGGAAAAGGATATCTATAAGCCGGAGATCGATCGGAAAAAATGCGATATTTGCCTGAAATGCGTGAAAGCCTGTCCGGCCAATGCACTGTATGATCCCCTGAAGCGGATGAGCGTTGAGGAGTGCATACAGCAGGTCCTCCTGGATAAGAAGTACTATGATAAATCCGGGGGCGGGGTGACCATTTCCGGCGGAGAACCGATGAGCCAGTTCGCTTTTACGCTGGCTCTGTGCAAACGCTGCCGGGAAGAAGGGGTCAATGTGGCGTTGGACACCACAGGTTTTGCGCCTACGGAGCAGTATCTGGAGATAATGCCTTATGTAAACCTGTTTTTGTATGATCTGAAGCACATGGATTCCCATCACCATGAGATGCTCACCGGCGTTCCCAACGAACTGATCCTGAAAAATGCCAGAGAGCTGGTAAAGGCGGGAGCCCGTTTCCAGGTTCGCTTTCCCATGATCCCGAAGCTGAACGCCACGCCGGAGAATATCCGGGCCACGGCGGAATTCTGCAAGGAGATCGAAGCGGGGATCGACGTGGTCCAGCTGCTGCCGTATCACAAATTCGGCTCCATGAAATACATCCGGCTGGGGATCCCATACCGGCTGACCAACGTGGAACCACCGGAGGACAGCTTTATGAAGGAACAGCTTGCCCTGTTCCAGAGTTACGGTCTTCCCGCTATGATCCATTGATCGTACCCAAGCCCGGCAGTACAGCTGCCGGGCTTTTTTCTGATGCCGGTTCCTCGGCGTTGACAAGTCGGCGTCGGGACAATTATACTGTTTACCATGAATGAAATGGAGGCGGATCGATATGGATCAGCAGGAATTGATCACCAGACTTCTGGATAAGGAATTCGTCATGTTCCACGCGGTGAACGGAGACGGGGAAAAGGCGGATTGTCAGAATGACCGGCAGACCTTTGATATGATGCGGCGGGCACAGTTTTCTGCCTGGAGCATGGAAGCGTGCGATTCCTATTATCAGGATATCCTGGAGGCTGAGCGTACGGGCAGAAACCTCTGTGCAGAGAAGTATATCCACATGATGAGGAACACGGCCATCCTGCAGTATGAACGGCTTAAGGATCAGCTTACTTTCCCGGATGACCGGGGGATGGAGCTGGTCGATCTGATCAACGGGGAGATGATCCGGCAGACGGAGATGCTGTTCCAGCGGTATCCCTATGTCTCAGGTGCGGGAAGACCGCTTTACAGCTCACAGGACCTTGGCGGCACCACCTCGATCGAAACCTATCAGCGGGGAGAGCTCATGACGTATTCCACCCGTACGCTGGAGCTGTTGTACCGTCATTTGTGCGATCTGAAAGCGAAGGGCATTTCCCTGGCGGAGAAGATCCTGGAGGGAAGCGTCTGCAGCTACGGTTATACCAGCCTGGATGAAGCGGAGGAGGAAACTAAAAAACGCGCTGAGGCCATGGGGATCCAGATCTCCTATGGCTGCAGCCGCTGCGAGCAGCCTCCCGAGGAGGACTGAGATATGGACGAATTCTTCCTGGAACTGGACCGGCGCTTTCAGGATGGCAATCTGGAACGGATCGAAGGCTTTCTGCGGGATACCCTGAGTCGTCTGGAAGCAGAAGGCAGGGGAGAGAGCGGGGAGTATGCCTCCGTACTCAATGAAATGGCCTGTTTTTTCCGCGGTGTAAGCCGGTATAAGGAATCTGCCGACACCTTTGCACAGGCCCTGGAGCTTATGGAGCGCCTGGGTATGGAGCGGACCCCGCAGTTTGCCACGATCCTGGTGAACTGCGCGGGTCTTTATCGGCTTTTGAAGCAGAGGGAACGGTCTGCCGAGATGTTCCTTCGGGCAAAGTCGCTGCTGGAGCAGGCTGGAAAACAACCCGCCTACGCCTATGTCAGCGTGCTGAATAATCTGGCGCTGGTCTATCAGGAATCAGGACGTCTGGAGGAGGCGCTGGGCCAGGTCCAGGAGGCAATGGCTTATTTTCGCACCCAGCCGGGCAGCGAACATGAGGTCGCCACGACACACAGCAATCTATCGGCCATCTATCTGCAGATGGGGGATCTGGAGGCCGCCGAGCGGGAGATCCGCCAGGCGCTGGATATCTATGAGGCAATGGAGGAGACAGACGATCACCATGCTGCCGGCCTGTCTACCCTGGCCGCCATTCGAGCCCGCCAGGGAGATTATCAGGAGGCGGAGCAGCTGTTGGAACAGGCGCTGGTTTTGACGGACCGTTTCTTTGGGAAGAACGTCGATTACGCGGCTGCGGAGCACAGCCTGGCACTGATCTGCGAAAAACAGGGAAGACGTGACGATGCGCTGGAGCGGATGGAAAGCGCGATCTCCGATCTGAGCCGGATCCTGGGCGCGGACCACGAAAGAGTCGGGCAATGGCGGCGGGAGCTGAAGGATATGCGGGGTATCGGCGCATGAAGGGCATGGACCTGAGCCGGGCTTATTTCCAGGATACCGTGCTTCCCAGGCTGGAGCAGGATCATCCGGAGCTGCTTCCCCGCCTTGCCGCGGGATTGGCGGGCAATGGGTCGGATTGCTTCGGTTATGATGATGAGATCTCCCGGGATCACGACTGGGGCGTGGAGTATTTTCTCTGGCTCCCGGAGGAACTGGCTGGGGAGCGGGAGCCGTTGGAAGCTTGGCGGCAGCAGGTCTTCCGCGATAACCCGCCCTGGGCGGGACGGGTGCGGAGCGCCTATGGAGCCCGTATCGGCGTACAGACGGTGGGGGAATTCTACCGATCTCTCCTTGGGAGCCCCACCGGTCCGGAGACCCTTGTGCAATGGCTGCAGGTCCCGGAAGAAAACCTGGCCATGGCGGTCAACGGAGAAGTTTTCCTGGACAGGGACGGAAGCTTCACGGCCATACGGGAACGCCTCCTGCAGCATTATCCGGATGACGTGCGGAAAAAGAAGCTGGCGGCGAAGTGCATGGCGATCGCCCAGACCGGGCAATACAATTTCCTGCGTATGGCGAAACGGGAGGATTGGGTCACGGTACGCACCGTGCTCACACGTTTTGCGGACAGCGTCATGGGCGCGGCGTTTCTGATCAACAGAAGGTACAGACCATATTATAAGTGGTCCTGGCGCGCTTTGGGGGAGCTTCCGGTTCTCGGAACCGAACTGGCCGACGCACTTCTGGAGATCAGCTTAAGTCCGGATTTTTCCGCCGATGAGCTGCGCAGACAGAGCGAACGCATCGAGGCGATCTGCGCGCGCCTGCTGGAGGCTCTGCATTTCTGGGAAGGGGTAAGGACCCGGACAGATTTCTTTACCGCGGCGGGGGAAGAACTGCAGGCGTCGATCAAGGATGATTTGCTGCGCTCCCTGCCCGCGACCTACGAATGAGGACAGATCAAATGATAAAGGAGCGGAAAGACATGAACGAAGCCTATCTGGAGACGGCCCTATGTTTCAATCCCGTGTTGAGCAAGGAGGGGGCCTGGCAGCTGGAAGACGGGAGCTGGCGGCTGGCGATCGAAGCCCCGGAAGCAAAGGAGATCTCTATTCGCCTGGATGAAAAAGAGTATCCCTTTACCCGGGACGGGGAGGGAAAGTGGAGCCTGGAATTTCGGCCTGAACCCGGGTTTTGGTTTTTCTTCCTGAAGATCGACGGGGCCAACGTCGTCCATCCCGCTTTTCCCATCGGTTTCGGCTACAGCAGGCCTATGAACTTCCTGAACGTACCCGGAGACGATGATTTCTGGCTCTGCCGGGACGTGCCCCATGGTTTTGTGGTGCAGGACTACTATCCCAGCAAGGTGACCGGTCGTACTGAATCATGCCTGGTTTACCTGCCGCCCAAATATTTCACAGACACGAAGAAATACCCCGTGCTGTATCTGCAGCACGGTCACGGGGAGAATGAGACCTGCTGGATCCACCAGGGCAAGACCAACTGGATCCTGGACAACCTCCTGGCGGAAGGCAAGGCGCAGGAAATGATCGTCGTCATGGCCAACGGTATGGTTCAGGTGGATGGGCAGGTTCGCTCCGACCGCTTCACCCAGCTGCTTGTGGAGGATCTCATCCCCTTTGTGGAAGGGCGCTACCGCGCGTCTTCCCGGCGGGAGGATCGGGCTATGGCAGGCCTGTCCATGGGCAGCGTACAGACCAGCATCACCACCATGACCCATCCGGAACTGTTCGCTTATATCGGCCTGTTTTCCGGTTTCCTGCGGAATATCTTCCCCGACGACAATGTGCATCTGAAAGCCATGGACGACGCGAAGAAGTTCGGGGAGACCTATAAGGTCTTCTTCCGCGGCTGCGGGGATCGGGATCAGTTCCTGAGCACCTTCCTGGAGGACGATGAGATCGTCAAGCAGAAGGGAATCCGGGAGGACCGGCACCTTTACCACGGCGGTCATGTCTGGGGCGTATGGCGGGAGTGCCTGCGGGATTACGTTCCCCAGTTGTTCCGGGATTGACCATAAGAGAATAGTGAAACCGGGAGAAACGGAATGGAACACCGTTTCTCCCGGTTCTGTATTCGTGTTACTGGGCCTCAAAAGAGTCCTTGCCCAGACCGCAGTCGGGACAGACCCAATCTTCCGGGACCTCCTCCCAGGGAGTTCCGGGAGCGACGCCGTTTTCCGGATCTCCCACAGCGGGATCATAGACATAGCCGCAAACACAGACGTACTTCATCATCCTATCCTCCTTTTCAAAAACCAGTGCCTGACTGAAGGTCAGCTGGTAAAGTGTACATGGCTGTTTATATGATCTTCACAGAAGCAATGGTACCCGACGCAGCGGGAGCAATACCGGAATTCCAACTCAGGGTAATCGGTATCCGTCCTGCCGCATACGGCGCATTTATAGATATACGGAAGAGCCTTTGCATCCCGCTGTGCCTGTTTTGCAGACCGTCGGAATTCCGCGCCGTGGCCGAAGAACCTTCGAAACAGAGGCTGTATCCGGTAATAGAGCTCATCCCCGCAAAAGAGGAAATAATTCAGGATGCCGATCAAAGGAAGCAGGGTACGGCCGCTGATCATGATATAGAGATAGAGGATGGCTTCGGCATAGGCCAGCCAGGTCACCTTAATGGGGATAATGAAGAAGAGCAGGACCCGGTTTTCCGGCCAAAGGGTGGCGAAAACGAAAAACATGCTCAGGTTGAGGTAGGTGGCGTCGGACATGATATCCCGGCCAAAAATCAACCGCACGGCAAAGGAATAGAGAATGATAAAAGCCATTCCCAGCAAATAATACACGGTGAACTTTCCCTTGCCCCAAGCCTGTTCCAGCAATCTTCCGATGAAGTACTCAAAATACAGCATCAGTACCAGACCGAGGATGCTGCTGGTACGGGGAACGAAAACAAAACTGACGAGCCGCCAGACTTCTCCGTGCAGAACCCGGTCAGCGGAGAAAACCAGATAATATATAAGGGTCGAGCTCCTGTCCATCATGGACAGCAGATAGATCAGCGCGTTCCCGATGACGATATAGAGCATCAGGTTTCGGATCCCAAAATTGGGGTGCTTCCACAGAAAACGGTCGACCCGGTTCTGGAAGCCCTGCAGCAGCTTCATGATGATCTCCTTTTCCGTACCGTTAGGTAATCATTATATTACAGGAATTGAACGGGAATGTCCATGAATGATTCGTAAACTTTCCCGGGAGAAGGGAGAAACACGCACTATTGACTGAGGGAATGAAATATGATAGTCTGAAAAAACAGTTTGAACATATGACGAAAACGGCGCTATGCCGCCGTTTTCCCTTTCAGATATGGGGTGATCACCATAGGGAAAAAATCTGCGAAAAAGAGCGAGCTTCAGCAAACCCTGATTCGGGAGAAGCAGATTTCGCTTCGGGCATCACTTTTGATCTCGCTGGGTTTTGGATGTCTGTATTTTCTTGCCGTATGCTTTTGCGCGCAGGATGTAATCAAGACCGTATCGCTTGTCCTGGCGGTGCTGAGTCTGCTTGCGGTCGCTTTCAGGAGGAATCTGCTGCGGGAGCGGATATTCCTCCCGTTCCTGGCCTTGTCCCTGTTCGTCATCATGAACGGCATATCCAGTTTTTATGCCATCTCGGGCAAGTTCGCCCTTCGGGAGTTTTTGAAGGTATTATCCGCCTTTTGCCTGGTCCTGCTCATCCTGACGCTGTCTCCCGTTCAGGAAAAACGTCCCGGCACCCGGGCAGCCGCAGCGCTGGCCGTTTGCGGAGCGTTGGGCAGCCTGATCAGTATCGATCTCCTTTCCACCCGCCTGATCAGCGGTGCGGTGCTGGGATTCCTGAGTCTGTTTACAGACGAGTATACATGGCTGAGCGGTGTGGAAACAGGTACCCGCATGACCTCCATGTTCATCAACCCGAATGTTTTCGCCGGCTTTTCCGGGATCGCCGTACTGCTTTCTCTTGGATTGGCAGCAGAAGCGGAAAAAAGTTCGGAAAGGAATTATTACCTGGTCCTGCTCTATATAAATGCCTTGGCTTTCCTTCTCGCGTTCAGTCTCGGCGCAAGCATTTTTGTCCTGGCGGCCTATCTGGTGTACCTGTTCCTCCTTCCCAAGGAAAAGCGGGGAGGGAGCCTGATCCTGATGCTGGAGACACTGCTGCTGGTCATCCTTTCCGCGGGCCTGGTCTCAGCGACCTCCTTCCAGGAATGGAGCGGCATCCAGCCCATCCCGCTGGCCTGCACGGCCGTCGGCGCGGCGCTGCTGTGCGTTCTGGATCTTTTCGTAGGCAAGAGGATCGCCGCCTGGCTCAGCGAACGCAGCAAGATCATCCCGTATACCATCGCTGCAGTACTGGTCCTGATCGCAGCCTATGTGATCGCCGCCTGGAGCATCACCGGAGCGGGAGAAGTATCCAAGGGAGTCACTCTGCGCCGGGCGATGTATCTGGAGCCCGGGGAGTATTCTATGGATATTCAGGCGAGCGGCTCGGTGACCGTGCGGATCGTCAGTCAGAACAAGCGGGAAACGATGCTCCATACCAGCGAACGCCTGTATTACGGGAAAGCAAAAAAAGCAACCTTTACCGTGCCGGAGGACAGCCTGGTCCAGTATTTTACCTTCAGCGCCAAAAAGGATGTGACGATCGAAGCGGCTTCCGTCGGCGGTAAGAAGATCCCCTTGAAATACCTGTTGCTGCCCGGATTTATGGCCAACCGTCTCCAGGGCCTTTTTGCGAACGAGAATGCGATCCAGCGGCTGGTCTTCTTTGAAGACGGTATCAAGCTCTTCAAGCGCAGCCCCATCATCGGCCTGGGAATGGGCGCCTATGAGAACGGGATCAAGAGCGTTCAGACCTTCTATTATGAAACGAAGTACGCCCATGATCACTATATCGAAGTGCTTGTGCAGGTCGGCATAGTGGGCTTGGTCCTGTTTCTGGCGCTGCTGGTCATCTCTGCCATTGCGATCTGGCGCTCCAGAAAGTCTCAGCCTTATGCGCCTGTCCTGGGTGCAGCACTGGTGTTTATGGCGGGACACGCAGCGGTCGAGGTGGTGTTCTCCACATTTGTTTATCTTCCCATGGCCTATGGGGTGTTTGCGCTGATCAATCTCTGCTGCGGTCCCGCGCTGCCCAAACCCAGCCTTTCCAAGCTGGCAAAAAACATCGTGATGGGGGTATTGGCAGCCTGTATCTTTATCTACGGGATCTTTGTCGCCTGCAATATCGCGGCCGACCGGCTTCTGGAGCGCCAGCCAACTCTGAATTCCGTGGTGACTGCTGTAAAGCTGGATAAGTTCGAGTGGGCGGATTATGCGCTGGCTTATGTCAATAATACCATGGATTCGGAGGTCAGCCTGGGGACAAGGATCCAGGCGGATGAATATGCCGATCGCTTGTCCAAGGTCAGTTCCAATACGGTGCAGATCTATCTGGCTCAGTATTATTTCAGCACGAATCGTATGGAAAAAGGTCTCCAGATGGTCGAAAAATACGTGGATTATGTGTCGTCGGATCCGTCGGCATGGCAGACGGCCTTTAACCTCCTGATGGCGGTGGAGACAGATTCCGACGTCTATCGGGATGGCGTCATGCGGATCGCAAAGAAGCTGGAAGACTGGAACGCGAAGAATCTGGGAGACATCCAGGTGAGCGAGGAAACGGAAGCGTTTCTGGCAAAGTATCTGAGTAATTAAACTCTTTTGGGTAACTCAAAAAGCCCCGGGAACATGTACTGCTCCCGGGACTTTTTCGGTTCAGAGTCGGCTTGCGACTGCCTGATCGCCGAGGTTATCGGGCTTTTTCATGGAAAATGCCGCTTTTCTTGTTCTGCTTCCGATGCCTGCTTCCGGATTGTGAGAGCATATCAAAAGAAGTGTTGCTGCGCAATAATCGATCAAGTGTCCAATCTGAAAAAAGAACAAATTGGTATATGTATCATACGCAGCGATCTCAAAGTTAAAGGAATGTAAAGCACACATCATTTGTCCGACAGGGCAAACATCATTCAAAAGCAGTGATTCGTCTACCAATTACTGCTTTTTGCTGTGAAAGAGCGCGCAAAAGGTACATAACCCATAGAAAAAGTGGTCCAAAGGCACACATAGTATACGGGTTTGCGGATCAAAACAGTTCGTCCAGAAGGAGATAGTACCGGATCTTTTCCAGATCGGGCGCAATCCCGATGGCATCAAAAAGCGTTTCCGCGCGGGTACCCGGATATATCCTCCCGCCAAATGCCCCTTCGGCGTTCAACCGCATGCTGCGATAGCAGAGAGCGATATCTCTCCATTTATCGCCTGTCCCCGTGTCTCCGAGATCTATCAAACCGCTGATCCTTCCGTGATCGATAAAAATGTTCGGCAAACAGAGGTCCCCATGAGATAATACGGGTTCGTAGTTCGGCCTGTTGTGTTCAAGCCAATCCAAAAGGTGTTCGGGGTTTTTGAAACCGCCCGGCCCAAAGGTCGTGGGCTCGACGTTATCCACGTCCACCATATGGTTCTCAACCCGAACCCTGGCCTCTTTGAGTTCAACGTCGAGATCCCTGCTGCGGGGACAATCCGAGACGTCGATGCTCCAAAGCATCCGGATCGCTTCGGCGAGTCTTGCCGCGAGTTCCTGCGGACGTTCCAGATAATATGCATCGCAGGCCATTTTTCCCGGTATCCTGCTCATGAGCAGGTACTGGCGCTCCGCGTCGCATTCATAACAGAGAACTTTGGGGACGGGCAGTTTGTTCTCCAGCCATCGCATGACATGGACCGTTTCTTCATTCTTCTTCTGATACGGCGCGATTTTCAGCACACAGTCGTCAAAAACCATGACCCGGGCTTTTGACATCCCGATATCGTCGGTTTGATAGGGCTTTCCGGAGATCATTTGTCGGATCGATCCCGGTAAGACGATCGCGTCGTGCTCCCGATCCACGTCGAATCCTCCCCTCGGCAGAACTCAGTAATTATGCCATTTATAAAACGGCATTACAACAAAAACCTATCTTGCCCCGATAGACAAAAGATGTTTCTTTGTTGCCTATGTGCGCCCAAAAGGGACAAGACTTAGCTAAGTACGCCTAAAAAGTGCGCTGCGCGTAAGACCGGCTGTTTACTTGCAGAACTCTACAGTTGTACAATCGTTAAAACTCGCAAAGCGGCGGAGCGTCCGGTCAAGTGAGAGCTGCAGCTTTTTAGTCTGCCGGACGCCGGGTTCAAGCCAGAAGTTTTTGACGCGGAGTGTTCTGCTTTTCTGGTCAGACGTTGCCTCGATCCGTCCGATGAAGTCGCAGCCCCAGAGGACGGGCAGGGTATAATAGCCGTATTGCCTTTTGCTGGCAGGCGTATAAATCTCCCATGAATAGTGGAAATCCCAGAGCGCGGCAACCAGCGTTTTGTCCCAAAGCAGCGGGTCAAGCGGCGCCAGAAACTCCATACGCGCTTTTTGATCCATCGTTCCCGCAAGAACCGCCTGCATCAGCGTCTCGTCCTCTGTGCGATAATAAAATCTCGTTTTGATTCCTTCGACCACTGCGGGCTGTATCGCGCCGCGCTCTTCCAGCGCGGAAAACACAGACTTGCGCCGGTCCGCGTTCAATTCGATGCCCAAAAGGGAAGGCGAATTCCTGTCCCATAGAAGTCCGACCGCTCCGATCCGCCGCAGAACGCGCCAGCACAGAAGTTCCTCGTCATTGACGCAGGGAAAATCTGCTGTCAGCAGCGATTTCTTCAGATGGCGCTCAGCCAGATCATAGAACTTTCGGGAACCGTTTTTGTGATGGATAACGAGAGTCCCGTCGGTATACAACTGTTCCAGAACTGATCGGGCGGCCTTGGACTTCTTATGCCAATTCCCGCTCCAATGCATCGACGAGTGCCAGAAAATCTCACCGCTGATCGGGAGCATATCGCTGGAAACCGGGCCGTTTGCGCGAATAAATGCCAACGCTTCCTGTTCCAACTCCGCAAGCCCGGGAAAGCTGGCCCCGAGTTCCCGGCTGCGTTCCCGATAGGGAGAAAAATACGGCCAATCTTCTGCGGACCAGATAGAGAGCTCCTTATCTGCGTAGTCCACCAGCAGCCGATCCTTGTATAAAAGCTCAGCCAGCATGGACTTTCGAAATCCTTTTACCCGCGATTGCAGTGTGAGTTCTGCGTTCTTTCCACATACGTCTACGGGATCGTACTGAATACACCCTGCTTGCCGCACAAAGGCATAAGCGCCATCTTTACCGGAAAAACGGTAACTGCCAAGCAATCCCTGTTTAGCCAGAATGAACATTCGTGCCTGCGTTTTTGTCAGCTCTGTCATCCGTTTTCCCTCCGAGAATCAAGAGTAGGTATGTTGAATATAGCATGTTGTATCGAAAACGACAAGGAACCTCTTTTGCCTGTGGTAGACAAAAGAGGTTCCTTGTCTGTCTAAGTACGCCCAAAAGGTACACGGTTTTCTCGATAAATTGGAATTTGTCTTGATAAATCACCACTCTCACACATTAAACTCAAATATGACGCCGTCTTCTTGCCTGTTCTCGTGCCCGGTATCGGTTTTGATTACTGTACCGCCCATCCGCCGGTAGAATCGCATGGCATTCTCATTGTGAGGACTGCAATCGCAGGAAAAACGACCAATTCCTTTTTCCTTGCAGTAGTCATTCAAGATAGAAAAGGCCTGTTTTCCGATCCCTCTGTGCTGATACTCTTGTAACACATACAGGGAACGCAGCCATACCCCTGAGCCAGCATGCTGAAAAATGAAATATCCGATATCCTCGTCACCGTACTTGATCAGATATGCCGTGAAGGATGGATCTGAGATTTTTTTCAGATCGCGCTGTTGATGCCAGTCAAAGTTGAAATCATCAATAACCGCATCCGGGTAGATGCCCCGATACGTCGTATCCCAAATCCTCTGCCGGAGCGCACTGATGGCCGCCGAGTCACTCGTTTTTGCGGGGACAAAGTCTATGTTCATCTAATTATCTCCTCGTCAAACGCTGATTTGTTGAGCTGATTATACCACTTCCAGACACACCAAAACAACAAGAAAGCCCCTTTGTCTTTGGTAGACAAAAGAGCTTTCTTTGATGGCGGAGGGTGCAGGATTCGAACCCGCGTGGAGTTTCCCCCTAACGGTTTTCAAGACCGCCCCGTTATGACCGCTTCGGTAACCCTCCGGATCCCAGGCTCCGCCGCAGACGCGGCGTCTGCAGGCCGAAGCAAATGGAGTTTAGCATAGCAGACTTCCTTTGTCAAACGGATAAGAGGAATTTTCCAAAAGCGGTTGAAATGATATTACAGATAGGGTAAAATAACATAACAGAAACTTGTGCAAGAAGGAATACATATCTTGGAGGTTGAAAATGAACAGAGTACCCTTTTCCGAAGATGAGTTCAAGGTCATAGGCGAACACATCAACACCACCTCCTTCGGCGGGAGGTTCTTCGGCCGCAGCGTTCCCAAGTACAACACCCCCATCACGCCCAAGGAGAATCTGGCGCTTTGCGTCAAGAGAGAAAAGCCCCTTTGGTTCCCCAGCTCTTCGGATTTCTGCAATCTGGAGTCCCGGACCAACCTGGACCACGTCGCCCGGGCGGAGGTCATGGACATGGGCCCTCCCTATAAGGATGAGGAAAAGGGCGGCAAGGACCTGTTCGGCATCGACTGGGTCTACGTCCCCACCGTAGGCGGCAGCATGGTGCAGCCCGGCAATCCCACCCTGCTGGACGTAAACGACTGGCCTGAAGTCATCAAGTTCCCGGATATCGACGCGCTGGATTGGGATGAGTGCCGTCGGCTGAACAGCGTGCTGAACGAGTCCACCCGCAGCCTGCACGTCACCTTCCAGAACGGCATTTTCGAGCGCCTCATCAGCTTTATGGACTTCGAGAACGCCGCCCTGGCGCTGATCGACGAGGATCAGCAGGATGCGGTCCATGCCCTCTTCACCAAGCTCTGCGAGATGTACGAGAGCATGATCGACCATTACCTGGACATCCTGAAGCTGGACGGCATCGTCTTCCACGACGACTGGGGCAGCCAGCGCGCCCCCTTCTTCTCCCTGGATGTGTGCCTGGAGATGGTCGCCCCCTACATCAAGCGCATTGCGGATTACTGCCATTCCAAGGGCATGTGGTTCCAGCAGCATTGCTGCGGCAAGAACGAGCTCCTGGTCCCCGCCATGATCTACGCCGGCGTGGATATGTGGTATCCGCAGACCATGAACGACGTCAATATGCTCCGGGATAAGTACGGCGATAAGATCATGTTCTCCATCGCGCCCCCTGCGCTGGGCCCCGACGCCAGCGACGCGGATGTGGAGGCCGCCGCCGACGCCTTTGTGCAGAAGTACGCAGCCGACTTTGCGGAAAAGCCCTTTGTGGTTTCCTCCTTCTTCGGCGATCCCCGGTTCACCAAGGCGATTTATAAGTACAGCCGCATCGCGCTGGCCTGACCGGCCGGACAGCAAGCAGACTCGCCGTCTGCGGTCAGACCGCAGACGGCTTTTTCCTGCCGGAAAGGAGACCTATGGGCCGGGAAACCGTATTCCTGAGTTGGGACGCTGCGCGGTGCCGCCATTGTTTCGGCTGTATCGCGATCTGCCCGCAGAATGCTTTGAGCGTGGATGAAGCGGGAAATCTGAGTTATGAGATCCGCCGCTGCATCCGATGTTTTCGGTGCGCAGGAGGATGCCTGTATGGCGCCTTGAGGGTCGTTCGGGAAGAAACATGATCATTGCATCCAGCAGGGGCTTCCGGGCAGCCGGAGGCCCCTGGAAGCTTTGTCGGCGGCGCCGGTCAGGCATTTTTGCGTAATTGGGATGCCCCTAAGGATCGGAAAAGGAAATATATGCGGCTAAAACACAAAATTATGAATAATATTTCGGATAGGGCTTGACATATCCATGATATATGAATATAATCGCAGAATAAATGAAACTATATGCAAGAGCATGGAAACGGAGCATGATGACAATGAAGAAGGTGTTCATTGACGGCAGCGCCGGAACGACCGGCCTGCGCATCCATGACCGGCTGAACGCCAGGGGAGATCTGGAACTTCTGACCTTACCGGATGAACAGCGTAAGGATCCGGAGTGCCGGCTGCAGGCCATGAAGCAGGCGGACGTGGTATTCCTGTGCCTGCCGGACGCCGCTGCCATTGAAGCGGAATCGCTGATCGATCAGACGGAGGCCATCGTTTTGGACACCTCTACCGCCCATCGGACTGCGGAAGGCTGGTGCTACGGTTTCCCGGAGCTCAGCGAAGCGCGAAAGGCTGCGATCACCCATTCGAAACGTATCGCCGTTCCCGGCTGTCACGCCAGCGGCTTTATCGCCCTGGTCTGGCCCTTGGTGGAAGCGGGCATCCTGGCGTCGGATGCGCTTCTGACCTGCCACTCCCTTACGGGATACAGCGGCGGCGGAAAAAGCATGATCGCCGATTACACCCGGGAGGGACGCGATCCGCTCCTGGATTCTCCCCGGCAGTACGGCCTGACGCAGCAGCACAAGCATTTGAAAGAAATGCGTTATATCACAGGCTTGAAAGAGTTTCCCGTCTTCTGCCCCATCGTGGCGGATTTCTACAGCGGCATGGAAGTCACCGTTCCGCTGTTCCGCAGCCAACTGCAGCATGGCGCAGGGCCGGATGACATCCGGGCAGTCTATGAGAAAAAATACAAAGGTCCGGTCCTCTCTTATCTGGAGACCATGGAGGAAGGCGGATTCCTGGCTTCGAATCTGTTCACCGGGAAGGACTGCATGGCGGTTTCCGTGAGCGGGAACGAGGAACGGATCTTGCTTACGGCGGTCTATGACAATCTGGGCAAAGGCGCGTCCGGCGCGGCCATTCAGAATATGAACCTTACTCTGGGCGTCGAAGAGACCTGCGGGCTGGTGATCTGAGAACATGATGAGCGAAGTACAGATGGAGCCGATGACCATTGCGGATTATGATGAGGTCCGGGCTCTCTGGATGACGATCTCCGGGTTCGGGATCCGCACGCTGGATGACTCCCGGGAGGATATCGAACGCTTTATCCGGCGCAACCCGACCACCAGCGTGGTGGCCAAGGTGGACGGACATATCGTGGGCTCCATCCTCTGCGGGTCTGACGGACGGCAGGGCGCGCTGTACCACGTCTGCGTGGCAAAGCCCTGGCGGCGTCGTAAAATCGGCACCCTGATGGTGGCGTACTGCATGCGGGAGCTGAGCAGAATGGGGATCAATAAGGTCTCGCTGATCGCATTCCGCCGCAACGACGTGGGCAATGCTTTTTGGAGGAACATCGGCTGGACCCAGGCTGACGCGAACTACTATGAATTCGTTCTGAATGAAAACAATATTACTCAGTTTATAGGTGATGAAAATGGAAATACGTAAGATTCCCGGCGGCGTGACGGCTGCCAAGGGCTTCTCCGCCGCCTCCTGCATGGCGGGGATCAAATATCGGGACCGTACCGACATGGCGATGATCTATTCCGACGCGCCTTGTGCCGCAGCGGGCACTTTCACCAGCAACGTGGTGAAAGCAGCGCCGGTGCTGTGGGACCGGGAGATCGTACAGAGTGATCAGACGGTGCGGGCTGTGGTGGTCAACTCCGGCATCGCCAATGCCGGAACCGGCGCTGAGGGTATGAGCATCTGCGAAAAAACGGCTGAGGCCGTTAAGGAACGGCTGAACATCCCGGCCCGCTCCGTCCTGCTGGGCTCCACCGGGGTCATCGGCATGCAGATCCCTCTGGAGCGGATCGAAAAGGGCGTCGGCCTGCTGGCGGACGATCTGGGCCGCAGCCTGGAAAAGGGGACAGAAGCCAGCCGGGCCATTATGACCACCGACACGGTGAACAAGGAAACCGCTGTGGTGATCGAGCTGCCCAACGCGGACGGTACGGGCTTCGTGCCGGTGACCATCGGGGGAATGAGTAAGGGCTCCGGCATGATCCACCCCAATATGTGTACGATGCTGGCCTACATCACCACGGACTGCGCTATTGAGAAATCCCTGCTGCAGAAGCTGGTCAGCGGGATCGTTGCCGACACCTTCAACATGATCTCGGTAGACGGTGATACCTCCACCAACGACACCCTTCTGGTTCTCGCGAACGGGATGGCCTGCAACAAACCCATCGCAGCAGAGGATGAAAACTGCCGCGTGTTTGCAGAAGCCCTGTATTCCGTCTGCCGGGAGCTCGCCATGAAGATGGCTGCAGACGGCGAAGGAGCTACGAAGCTCATCGAGTCTGCCGTGGTCCATATGGATACGAAGGAGAACGCCCGGACGCTGGCGCGGTCGGTCGTCTCTTCCAGCCTGGTCAAGGCAATGGTATTCGGCAAAGACGCGAACTGCGGGCGGATACTCTGCGCTTTGGGTTATGCGGGACCGGCTTTTGACCCCGAGCGGACCGAGATCCGGATGATCGGCGAAAACGGGGAGGTCGTCTTCTGCAGGGATGGCGCGGTCCTGCCCTTTGACGAAGAACTTGCCCTTCGGATCCTCTCTGAGGATAAGGTGCGTTTCCTCTCCGATATGCATATGGGCGAGGAGTCGGCAACCGCCTGGGGCTGCGACCTGACCTATGACTATGTGAAGATCAACGGGGATTACAGGACCTGAGAGGAGAGATCGATATGGATATTACCAATGCGCAGCGGGCCTCCATCCTGGTGGAAGCGCTGCCGTATATTCAGGAGTATACCGGCAAGATCGCTGTCATCAAATACGGCGGGAATGCCATGATCGATGAGGAAAAGAAAGATTCCGTCATGCGGGATATCGTCCTGCTGAATCTGATCGGGGTGAAGGTAGTCCTTGTCCACGGCGGCGGCCCGGAGATCACGGACATGCTTCGCCGGGTGGGGAAGGAGAGCCGATTTGTCAACGGCCTTCGGGTCACCGATCGGGAAACGGTGGAGATCGTTCAGATGGTGCTGGCCGGCAAGGTCAACAAAAGCCTGGTAAATCTCATCCAGAACAAAGGCGGAAAGGCCATCGGCCTGTCCGGCATGGACGGGCATCTGATCGAGGCCACGATCCGGGATCCGGAACTGGGCTACGTGGGCGAGATCACCAGCGTGAACGTTCAGCCCCTTCTGGACATGCTGGATCGTGGATATATCCCGGTGGTCTCCACCCTGGGCTGCGACAATGAAGGAAACGTCTACAACATCAATGCAGATACGGCAGCGGCGAAGATCGCCGGCGCACTGCGTGCGGAATGTCTGATCTCCATGACGGATATTTGCGGCATTCTGCGGGATAAAGACGATCCTTCGACGCTGATCCCCGAGATCGGCGTGAGCGAGGCGCCGGCTCTGGTGCAGCAGGGGATCATCAACGGCGGAATGATCCCCAAGGTGGAATGCTGCATCAACGCCATTCACTGGGGCGTACAGAAGGTCTTTATCCTGGATGGACGCATTCCTCATGCGATCCTGATCGAGACCCTGACCGATGAAGGCCTGGGTACCATGTTTGTCAACCGTTAGGAGGGATATCATGGACTGGATGGAACTGGACAAAACCTACCTGGCCAATACTTACTCCCGTTTTCCCGTCACCCTGGTTCGGGGAGAAGGCTCCACCGTTTGGGATGACGCGGGCAAAGCCTATACCGACCTTTCCGGCGGGATTGCGGTGAATACCTTCGGCTTTTCCGATCCCGTATGGGTCAAGGCGGTGACGGATCAGCTGACCAAGGTACAGCACACCTCAAACCTGTTTTATACCCAGCCGGATATCCTGCTGGCGAAGGAACTCTGCGCCAGGACCGGGATGAAAAAGGTGTTCTTCTCCAATTCCGGTGCGGAGGCCAACGAGTGTGCCATCAAGGTCGCCCGGAAATATGCCCAGGAGAAATACGGAAAAGATCACTGCTATATCGTCACGCTGGTCAACAGCTTCCACGGACGGACCCTGACCACGCTGGCCGCTACGGGGCAGGAAGCATTTCATAAGGACTTCACGCCTCTGACCGAAGGCTTCCTTTATGTGGAAGCCAACAACATTTCCGCCCTGGAGGAAGCGGTGAATACCCATCCCTGCGCAGGCATCCTGATGGAGGTCGTCCAGGGTGAGGGCGGCGTGATCCCGCTGGAGCGGGACTTCGTACAGGCAGCGGCCCGACTGGCGGCGGAAAAGGATATTCTGCTTATGGCGGACGAGGTGCAGATCGGCAACGGCCGCAGCGGAAAGCTTTACGGGTATATGCATTACGGCATTCAGCCGGACGTGGTGAGCACCGCAAAGGGATTGGCAGGCGGCCTTCCTCTGGGCGCGACCCTGATCGGGGAGAAGGCAAAGGACGTGCTCACGCCCGGAAGTCACGGCTCCACCTTCGGCGGCAACCCCGTCTGCTGCGCCGGGGCGCTGAGCATTCTGGAGCGGCTCGACGATGCCCTCCTTACCGGTGTGGAGAAACGATCCGACCTGGTTCGGAAAGGCCTGGAGGGAGCCCCCGGCGTAAAGAGCATCACCGGGCTGGGGCTGATGCTGGGCATCGAAACGGAAAAGCCCTGTGCAGAAGTGATCGCGGCCTGCCGGGAAAAGGGCGTGCTCGTGATCTCTGCAAAAACGAAGGTGCGGCTGCTGCCGGCGCTGAACATCCCGGAGGCGCAGCTGTCTGCCGCAGTACAGGTCATTCGGGAAGCCTGCGCCGAATAAGGAGAAAGACGATGAATTTGAAAGGAAAAGATTTTCTCAAGCTGCTGGATCTGACTCCGGGGGAGATCGGCGGCCTGATCGATCTGGCAGCCAGACTGAAGGCGGAGAAAAAGAGCGGCGTTGCCCATAAGCTCTGCGAAGGCAAACAGATCGCGCTGATATTCGAAAAAACCAGCACCCGGACCCGGTGCAGTTTTGAGGTAGCGGCCCGGGATCTGGGAATGGGCGTGACCTACCTGGATCCATCTGGCTCCCAGATCGGCAGGAAGGAGAGCATTGCGGATACGGCCCGGGTGCTTTCCACCATGTTTGACGGGATCGAGTACCGTGGTTATGGGCAGAGCATCGTGGAGGAGCTGGCGGAATATGCCTCGGTGCCCGTGTGGAACGGATTGACGGATGAATTCCATCCCACCCAGATCCTGGCGGACTTCCTCACCCTGCAGGAGCAATTCGGAAAACTGAAGGGACTGCACTTCACCTATATGGGGGACGCCCGTTTCAACATGGGCAACTCTCTGATGGTGGGCTGCGCGAAAATGGGCCTGCATTTCACCGCCTGCGCGCCGGAGGGGTATTTCCCTGCGCCGGAGCTGCAGGCGCAGTGCAGAAAGATCGCGGAGGAGACAGGAGCCACCCTGCGCTTCTGTACCGATCCCAGAGAAGCAGTAAAGGAAGCGGATGCGATCTATACGGATATCTGGGTCTCCATGGGCGAACCTACGGAGGTCTGGGAGGAGCGGATCAAGGTCCTTGGGCCTTATCAGGTGAACCGGAAACTGATGGATATGGCTCCCGAAACCGCCGTATTCATGCATTGCCTGCCCGCTTACCATGACAAGAAAACGACGATCGGCAGGGAAATGTGCGAGCGTTTCCATCGGGACAGCATGGAAGTGACCAACGAGGTCTTTGAGGGGCCGCAGTCCGTTGTGTTCCGGGAGGCGGAGAATCGGATGCATACCATCAAAGCGGTCATGGCGGCCACCCTTGCAGGAGCTGAGGCAGTATGAAAAAAAGGTATCTGGTCCTGGAGGACGGACAGGTTTTTGAGGGCCGGGCTTTCGGCGCCGATGCGGAGCGGGTGGGGGAACTGGTCTTTACCACCGGCATGTGCGGCTATATCGAGACCCTGACGGACCCCAGTTATTACGGACAGATCGTGCTTCAGACCTTCCCCTCCATCGGCAACTATGGGATCATCCCTGCAGATTTTGAGGGGAGCTGTCAGGTGCGGGGGTATGTGGTCCGGGATCTCTGCAATGAACCGTCCAATTTCCGCTCGGAAGGCACGGTGGACGAATTCCTGAAGGAACGGGGCGTACCCGGGATCTCCGGGGTGGACACCCGGGAGATCACCCGGATCATCCGGGAGCATGGGGTGATGAACGCCATCCTCTGCGACACAATTCCGGAGTCTCTGGATGCGGTCAAAGCCTTCCGGATCACCGATGGGGTAGCCCACGTGTCGACCCCGGAGGAGGAAACCTACCCCGCGGTGGGCAAAGAGCGGTTCCGCGTAGCACTGCTGGATTACGGAGAGAAGAGAAACATCCTCCGCGAACTCTGCAAGAGAGGGTGTACCGTTGAACGGTATCCCTATGACACTCCGGCAGAGCGGATCCTTGCTGGCAGCTATGACGGAGTGATGCTCTCCAACGGCCCCGGAGATCCGGCTGAAAATGCGGGGCCGATCGCTGAGCTGCGGAAGCTGTTTGGCAAGCTTCCCATGTTCGGTATCTGTTTGGGTCACCAGCTCATGGCCCTCTCCCAGGGAGGAGAGACCGTGAAGCTGAAATACGGTCATCGCGGCGCAAATCAGCCCGTCCGCGACCTGGCAGGCGGCAGGACCTACATCACCAGCCAGAATCACGGCTATGCCGTGGTTTCGGAAAGCCTGAAAAACGGCGTGGTGCGCTATATCCAGGCAAACGACAAGACCTGTGAAGGGGTCGACTATCCGGAGGCCCGCGCTTTCTCCGTCCAGTTTCATCCGGAGGCCTGCGCAGGCCCTGCGGATACGGCGTTCCTGTTCGATCGTTTCTGCGCGCTGATGGGAGGCGAGAAGCATGCCGAGGGATAAAAGCATCAAAAAGGTGCTGGTGATCGGATCCGGCCCGATCGTGATCGGGCAGGCGGCGGAGTTCGATTATGCCGGCGCACAGGCCTGCCGGGTGCTGAAAAGCGAAGGGGTCAGCGTAGTGCTGGTGAATTCCAATCCCGCCACCATCATGACGGATAAAGCCCTTGCCGATGAGATCTACCTGGAGCCGCTTACCACCGCCTCTGTCAAACGGATCATCGAGAAGGAAAAACCGGATAGTCTTCTGGCCGGCCTGGGCGGGCAGACGGGTCTTACGCTGGCGATGCAGCTCAATGCAGAGGGGTTTCTGCAGTCTCACGGCGTCCGGCTGATCGGTACAAATGCGGAAGCCATCGATAAAGCGGAGGACAGGAAGCTCTTCAAGGAGACCATGGAATCCATCGGCGAGCCGGTGATCCCTTCGGACATCGCCAACGATCTGGATACCGCTCTCGGAATCGCGTCGCGGATCGGATATCCGGTGATCATACGGCCCGCTTTCACCCTGGGCGGATCCGGCGGCGGCGTGGCTTATTCGGAGGAGGAGCTGCGCGTCGTCGCACAGACAGGCCTGGACGCCTCTCCGATCACCCAGATCCTGGTGGAAAAGTATATCTACGGGTGGAAGGAAATCGAGTTTGAAACCATGCGGGACAGCGTCGGCAATGTGATCGCCGTCTGCAGCATGGAGAATGTGGACCCGGTGGGCGTGCATACCGGAGACAGCGTCGTCGTTGCCCCCACCCTTACGCTGGCCAATAAGGAGTTTCAGATGCTCCGCAGCGCGGCGCTGAATATCATCTCCGCACTGGAGATCGTGGGCGGCTGCAACTGTCAGTTTGCCCTGGATCCCGAGAGCATGGAATATGCCGTGATCGAGGTGAATCCCCGGGTATCCCGCTCCTCGGCGCTGGCATCCAAGGCCACGGGGTACCCCATTGCCAAGATCACCACAAAGCTGGCCCTGGGCTACACGCTGGATGAGATCCCCAATGACATCACCGGAAAAACCTGCGCATGCTTTGAACCCACCATCGACTATATCGTGGTGAAGTTCCCCAAATGGCCCTTTGATAAATTCCCCGGCGCATCCCATAAGCTGGGCACACAGATGAAGGCAACGGGCGAGGTCATGGCCATCGGCAGCAGCTTCGAGATGGCGCTCATGAAGGCGGTGCGGGGAGCGGAGATCCATCTGGATACTCTCCGGGCTGAACCGCTGACGGATGAACCGGTGGAGGAGCGGCTGAAAAAATGCGATGATCGTCGTCTCTTCACCGTGTTTGAGGCGATCCGGAAGGGCGTCAGCCTGGAGCGGATCAATGAGATCACCCGGATCGACCCGTTGTTTCTGCGGAGCATCCGCCGTCTGGCGGAGTATGAAGCGGCCCTGGAGCAGGGACTGACTCCGGAGCTTTACAGGGAGGGAAAGCGGCTGGGCTATACGGATGCGGCCATCAGGCGTATTTCCGGAGCCCGGGAACTGCCGGAATTCCGGGCAGCATACAAGATGGTGGATACCTGCGGCGCGGAAATGGACGCTGAGACGCCGTATTTCTATGCGACAGCGGACGAAGTCTGCGAATCCAGAAGCTTCCGCCGGTCCGGAAAGCCTGTGGTGATGGTCCTGGGATCCGGCCCCATCCGTATCGGACAGGGAATTGAGTTCGACTATTCCTCCGTACACTGCGTCTGGACCCTCCAGAAGATGGGGTATGACGTGGTGATCGTGAACAACAATCCGGAAACGGTCTCGACGGATTATGATACCGCTGATCGACTGTATTTCGAGCCTCTGACGCCGGAGGATGTGATGCAGATCATCCAGGTGGAGCAGCCGGTGGGAGTCGTGGTAGCCTTCGGCGGACAGACGGCCATCGCTCTGACGGAATTCCTGGATAAGCAGGGGATCACCATCCTGGGGACCTCCGCCTCGGGCATCGACCTGGCAGAGGACCGGGAGCGCTTCGACCAGCTGTTGGAGAGGCTGGGGATCTCCCGTCCCAAGGGCAAAGGCGTGAACACCCTGGAAGAAGCTCTGGCTGCGGCGGAGGAGCTGGGTTATCCGGTGCTGCTGCGTCCCTCCTATGTGATCGGCGGCCAGAACATGCAGATCATCCATAACGCGGCGGACGCCCGGCGTTATATGGAGCGAATTCTGGCGCAGGGGATCGAAAACCCGGTGCTGGTGGACAAGTACATGGAGGGGACCGAGCTGGAGGTCGACGTGATCTCCGACGGCACGGATATCCTGATCCCCGGCATCATGGAGCATATCGAGCGTGCGGGCGTGCACAGCGGAGATTCCATCGCCGTGTATCCCCCGTACAATCTGAACGACATGATGACCGAGGAGATCGTAGAGTGTTCCCGGAAGCTGGCGCTCTCCCTGGGGACAAAAGGCCTGGTCAATATCCAGTACCTGATCTATCGGAACCGCCTCTACGTGATCGAGGTCAATCCCCGGGCTTCCCGTACCGTTCCTTACATCAGCAAGGTCACCGGTCTGCCCATGGTGGACGTGGCTTCCCGCGTGATGCTGGGCGCGAAGCTGAAGGATCTGGGTTATGAGCCCGGACTGCTGAATCCGCCCCCCTACTGCGCGGTAAAGGTACCTGTATTCTCATTTGAAAAACTGACGGATGTAAACGCCTACCTCGGACCGGAGATGAAGTCCACCGGCGAGGTCCTGGGAATCGCCAGGACGCTGCCGGAAGCGCTGTTTAAGGGGCTGACCTCCGCAGGGATGACCCTGCAGCCGGGTGCCGACCAGGAGCCGGGCGTGCTGGTAAGCGTGGACAGCCACGATCTGCCGGAGATCGTTTCTCTGGCCAAAAAGCTGGATGATCTGCATTTCCGCATTTACGCCACCCCGGAGACGGCCGAGGAAATCATCAAACTGGGAATCGATGTGGAGACGGTAAAGAGCATCCGGGAGAGCGACCACGTTTTCGAGCTGCTGGACAGCGGATGGATCAACTGCATCGTGTATACCGGCGCATTGATGGACGACACGGTGGAGGATTATATCGCGCTTCATCGGCGGGCGCTGCTCCGGTCCATACCCTGCTTCACATCTCTGGATACGGCAAATGCCCTGGCGGACATGATCGCCGGCAGATTCAATCAGCAGAATACGGAATTGGTGGATATCAGCCATATGCGTTCCACTCGCCAGACGCTGGAATTTGCAAAAATGCAGGCCACGGGCGACGACTATATCTTTATCGAGGAGCCGGAGGAGGGGATATCCTGTCCGGAATCCCTGAGCGTGAGCCTCTGCGACCGGAACCGGGGCATCGGTGGGTATGGGATCGTGCTCATCGGCCCCAGCCAGGTGGCGGACGCCCGTATGCGCATCTATAACCGGGATGGTACGGACGGCGGCATGGGAGGGAATGCGATCCGCTGCGTGGGGAAGTATCTGTATGACAGCGGCCGCGTCAGAAAAAGGGAGATGCGGATCGAGACCTCCGCCGGAGTAAAGGAACTGCGCCTCTATACCAGCGGGGAAGAGGTGAGCCTGGTCACGGTGAAGATGGGCATGCCGGAGTTCCGTCCCGCTCTGATCCCCGTGGATCTTCCGGGAGATCGGATCCTGGACCGGCCGGTGAAGATCGCCGACGGAAGGTACAGCATCAGCTGCCTTTCTCTCGGGAACCCCCATTGCGTCGTCTTTGTGGAACGGGTGGACCGTTTTCCGGTGGAGACGGTTGGCCCGCTGTTTGAGCACGGCGAGATATTCCCCCAGCGGGTGAATACGGAGTTCGTGCGGGTCGTGAATCGAAATATGCTGAAAATGCGCGTTTACGAACGGGGAAACGGGGAAACCAACGCATGCGGCACCGGCGCCTGCGCCGCGGTGATCGCGGCTGTGGAAAACGGTTTGTGCGAAAAAGGGGAGACCGTAACCGTCAAAGTGCGCGGCGGCGATCTGATGGTGGTTTACGACGATGCGGGAGTGACCCTGACAGGAGATGCGGTCATGGTCTACCGGGGCAGCTTCCGGTACTGAGTTTTCCGGTTTATCGACAGGGATGCACAAGAAAATCGGGAATTGTTTTCAGATTATATGCATTTGCCTATAGACAAACGCATTTCGGTGTGCTATGATAAGCACAGTTCAAGCGACAATTGAATGCACTTGTCATCTTGGCCGTATGATCAGCTTGATCAGGTCCTGATGTAGATGGAATGGGGTGCAAAGCCCCGCGTTGCCGACGCTGTAAGCGTGAGACCGATCCGAAGGCGTAAAGCCTGGGCGAAAGCCAGCCACTGGGATTTTTCCTGGGAAGGTAGGAATCGGGCGCAGGAGAGTTTCTTCTCCCTATCGCGAGTCAGAAGACTTACGAGTGTATGTTTCGCAGTTTGTGCTGCGGGTTAACACGAGCGGTCCACTCGTGGATTGATTGCATGAATAACGGATGCTTCAATTTCCTTTATTGGAATGAGGCATCCGTTCTTTTTTATTTCTTGTTTCCTGAAGCGGAATGCGGCTCCGCTTTTTGGATAATTCCTCCATAAGTTACCTCCATCCTCTTGCACCTCTTGCACGGCGTGAAATCCGCCGTCTGTTCGGACGCAGACGGCGGGTGCTCCGCCAAAATGATGACTGACTGAAAACGGGAATCGATCCTGACAAAAGGCGCTGCACCGGCGGCCATGCGGCATGGCCTCAGTGCAGCGCCTTTTGTGTATTTTTCAGGCAGACTCTATCGGGTTTTTCCGGGAGCAGTCCAGCGCCAGTAATACTGCGCTATGAGGAACCGGCGAAGGACTTCCCGGATTTTCTCGTTCGGCGCTTCCGTTACGGCATCGTTTTGCCAGTACAGCTCATAGGTATGCACCAGGGGAGAGGCGTCCATCATTTCATTGGCAGTCTGCATGTATCGGTTTCCTTCCAGACCGGCCAGCCGGAAAAACAGATTCATCAGAAAACAGGGGCTGATCTTCGGCCCTTCTCCGACAAAATCACAGTCCAGAGCATCTTTGGCCGCGTCGTTGGCATGAATGATATATGGGGTGCAGTAATAGTTGCAGAAGCCCTCTGTCGTACGGAAATCAAAATTCACCCCCAGCCTTTGGTAGATGCTGTTGCCGTTTCCCATCCAGGGGTTATGATCTCCGAATACGATCAGAACCACCGGTTCATCCAACGCATCCAGCTTGTCCGCCAGCTCTGCCACATTCTTTCCCGTGTTGGCGACCCCGGCGAAGTAATTGCGCAGGATATTGTATTCCGCTGCGGTATACCCTTCATTCACAACCGGCTGTGAATCGTACCAATAGGTATCCGCATCATAGGGGCCGTGATTCTGATAGGTGACGCTGAAGCTGAAATAGGGATCGTCGGACGAGTTCAGATGCTCTATGAGCATGTCGTACAGATCCGGAATGAACAGATCGTCTAGGATGATGGAGCCGTTTATGGCTCCGTATTTGTTTTCGTAGAAATAGTACTCATCAAATCCGAGGTAGCGGTTGACGTTGCCCCGGTTATAGAACCAATCGTAACAGGGATGACCGCCCTCGGCGTAGTATCCCTGAGACTTCAGATAGCGGACATAGGAGTTGCAGTCCGCACGGAAATCCGCAGCTTCGGAAAAACCCGTCAGAAAGCTCCACTCCGTATCCACCGTTCCTCCGGCGAAAATGTTGGTGATCAGTTCGCCGTGATAGCTTCTGGATTCCAGTTCATGCATGGGACCGTATACGAAATCCTTCAGCTTGGGGACGCCAAACTTGGAAAAATCGTTGTATGCTTCCAGCATCAGGGACACAATATGTACCTTTTTGCTTTCCGGGATATCCGTGTCCGAATAAGCATTCAATATTGTCCGGGCAGCGTCCGCGCTGTATCCCTCCGGTTCGGAGCGCTTTGCATCCTGAATGCTCCTGAGGAAGGGATAGACGAATCCCCGGGAAACGAACTGGCCGGTCGCGGACCAGGGCGAGACCAGAACGTTATTGGAGGTGGAATCATAGACCGCCTGGCTGAAGCAATAATTCCTGCAGCCCCAAACGGAGAACAAAGCGAGCAGAAAAAACAGGAAGCATCGCAGGCGGGGAGAACGCAGCCTTCCGCGGATGAAGAAAAACGCAAACAGCACTGCCAGGAAGCAGACGCCGACGGCAGCGGCCATCTTCCAGTTCAAAGAAAGGCCATACCGGGCAATGACCATGCCGCCGCCTTCTGAGGCATAAGCCAGATCGCTGAAAAACAGGGGGTCGTTGCGCAGGGAAAGTTTAAAATAATTTGCCAGGGAAAAGCCCAGGACCAGGATCCCGGTGACGAGAAAAGCCAGATGGGCCCGATTGAACAGAAGGTACAGAAGCAAAAGAAGGACGATAACGGGAACGATGTTCAGCAGGGGGATGAGAGGAACGGCAAAGTAGGTCTTCACCATTTCCAGTTTATAATCACCCGCGGCGAAATACAGACTCAAAAGGCCGAGTCCGGTCCCCAGAATGACCAGGGCAAAGAACGTGAACAGGATCCGCAGCAGCTTCCGCAGCAGATACTCCGATGCTTTCGGGATCATCCGTCGGCCCAGTACATAGGTCACCTTCGCCCGCCTGCGGATGCAGGGAGGCCAGGCGTCCGCAAAACGCTGTCCTGCCCGGAGGTCTGCCTGGCGGGCGAGCTCGCTCCACGTTCCGCCGCAATACAGTTTTGCTCCTGCCAATTCGGCAAGGGGGGCCACCGCCGCTTCCGGCAGACGGGTGAGCCATACCTGCCCGGAGGCTGCGGGCAGCGCGGGAAGCCGTTTCGCATGCCGTTTCCAGAAGCGTGCGGTATCCTGTGGCTGTACACGGCGAAGATAGCTCCAGCGGAGGGCCAAACCGAGCCTGCTGCTGAACAGGCTCAGCAGCAGGCCCAGAAGTCTGGGGAAAAAAAACAGCAGCAGAGCAGGCCTGCGGATCAGGCAGCTGCGGTACAGACGGCCGTCAATGGGATAGGGACAGACAGCTCGCTCAAAAATCCAGGTGTACATAGTGAAAATGCCTCCCTCGACTGGGTGAACAGGCATGAGGATCAGTCGAATACGGGAGAAGTATATCACAATGGGGAAATGTCCGCAAGAAAGGCGAGCGGTTCAGCTGTGCGCCTGTGCGCCGGACCAGCGCCAATCACGGACCTCCGGAAGATCTTCTCCGTATCTGCGGATGTGATCCGTGTGTGCCCGGAGTTTATTCTTCATTTCCTGGATGAGAAACGCACCGCGGTTGCTCAGCCCCGGGATCAGTTTCACCGCATCCATGACCAGATGGAAACGATCCAGATCATTCTGCACCCGCATGTCGAATGGCGTGGTGATGGTACCCTCCTCTTTATAACCCCGGACATGGAGCATTGGGTTCCTCCGCCGGTAAGTGAGCTCATGCACGAGTTTGGGATAACCGTGGAAGGCAAATAGAATTGGCTTATCCCGGGTGAATATCGCTTCATAATCCGGGTCCTCCAGTCCATGTGGGTGTTCCTTGGCGGGCTGGAGCCGCATCAGATCCACCACATTCACGACCCGCAGACGCAGGTCCGGAAAGGCTTCGCGCAGAATGGTCACAGCGGCCAGGGTCTCAAGAGTCGGCGTCTCTCCGCAGCAGGCCATGACGAGATCGGGTTCGCATCCCCCGTCGTTGGAAGCCCAGCGCCAGATCCCGAGGCCCTGAGCGCAGTGGGCAGCGGCCTCATCCCGGCTGAGCCATTGCGGGCGGGGGTGTTTGGAGGCGACGATCACGTTCACATAGTTGCGGCTTCGGATGCAGTGGTCGAAGCAGGAAAGCAGACAATTCGCGTCCGGGGGAAGATAGAGGCGCACCACATCCGCCTTTTTGTTGGCCAGATGATCCAGAAAGCCGGGATCCTGGTGCGTGAAACCATTGTGGTCCTGCTGCCAGACATTGGACGCCAGGAGATAGTTCAAGGAGGAAATGCTTTGCCGCCAGGGGATCTCCCGACAGGCCTTCAGCCATTTTGCGTGCTGAGAGACCATGGAGTCCACAATACGGATAAAGGCTTCATAGCTGCAGAACACCCCATGCCGTCCGGTGAGCAGATAGCCTTCCAGCCAGCCCTGGCAGAGATGTTCGGACAACAGAGAATCCATAACACGGCCATCCCGGGACAAGAATTCATCTCCGGGCATACGAGGAAGGATCCATCGTCTGCCCGTTTCCCGGAATACATCTCCCAGACGGTTGGACATGGTTTCATCCGGACTGAATATACGGAAGTGTTTCGCATCCCGGTTGAGCCGCATCACATCCAATACATAGGGAGCCAGAACTCCCATGTCGCCGGCATCCTGCTTCCCGTGTTCCTCCACCGGGAAGACATATTCACGCCAGTCCGGCAGGCGCAGGCTTCGCAGCAGCCTGCCTCCGTTTGCCCGGGGATTGGCTCCCATGCGCAGATCTCCGGCTGGAGCCAGTGCCCGGATCTCCTCGTTCGGCGCGCCGTTCAGGTCAAACAGTTCCTGCGGACCGTAGCTGTTCAGCCAGGCGGCGAGTTTTTCCGGCCCATCCTCAGCGCCTACGTCCAACGGGATCTGGTGACTTCGAAAGTTGTCCACGGTATCTGACGGGCCTGTCCAACCCTTGGGAGAGCGGAGCACCATCACCGGATACTTCCCCCGTTTCAGGAGCCGGAGGCAGGTTTCCAGCGCTTTTGCCATGGCGGCGTGCTCCAGAGGCAGGGCTGAGGAGGCGGGGCTTCGGCCCACATCGACGAACAGAGGAGTCCATCCGCAGCCCTCCAGATACTTCTTCAGATCTTCCCGGGGGATCCGAGCCAGCACCGTGGGATTCGCGATCTTATACCCATTCAGGTGCAAGATGGGGAGGACTCTGCCATCATGCTCCGGATCCAGAAATCGGCTGCACTGCCAGGCTGCGGCAAGAGGGCCGGTCTCCGCTTCTCCGTCTCCGATGACACAGGCGGCGATCAGCCCGGGATCATCCAGCACGGCGCCGAAGGCATGCGCCAGACTGTAGCCAAGTTCGCCGCCCTCGTTGATGGAGCCGGGCAGTTCGGGAGCCGCATGGCTCTGGATCCCGCCGGGAAAAGAGAATTGCCGTACGAGCCGGCGCAGCCCTTCTTCATCCAGACTGACGTCCGGATATAACTCGGAATAGGTGCCCTCCAGCCAGACATTTGCCGCCAGAGCTGCGCCTCCATGTCCGGGCCCGCAGATATAGATCATGTTCAGATTGTGCCTCCGGATGAGGCTGGTCAGATGTGCGTAGATGAAATTCTGCCCGGGACAGGTACCCCAGTGCCCTACGATCTTTCTTTTGATGTCATCCCTGCACAGTTCCCGCCGGAGAAGAGGATTGTCCAGCAGATACAGTTGTGCTGCGGTGAGATAGTTCGCCGCACGCCACCAGGCGTCCACCCGTTCCAGTTCCGTCATTCTTACCGTCCCTTTCGGATTTGGATTCACGATTAATCTGCCCGAAAGAGATTGAAGAATGCGTTATTGCTTGATATAATCGAAGAAGAAACGGAAACAGTACCGAAAAGAAAGAAGGAAACAGCATGCCTGTCTATCGAATGAATATTGCCGGCCTGGAAAGAGATCTTCCCGTTCTTCCCGTAAACGATCAGCTCTCGATCGGCGCTTTTGTCATGTTCGGGGATGTGGAGCTGACGATCCATGCAGCCGCAGAACTGCTGAAGCGTATGCCGGAGTGCGATTACATCATTGCCCCGGAAGCCAAAGCCATTCCTCTGATCTACGAAATGAGCCGGCAGAGCGGCATTCCCTATCTCCTGGCCCGTAAGAAGGCGAAGGCGTATATGAGCGGCGTTTTCAAAGTTGAGGTCCGCAGCATCACCACAGCAGAGGTGCAGACCCTGATCATCGACAGCGCCGACGCAGACAAAATGCGCGGCAAGCGGATCGTCATCGTCGACGACGTGATCTCCACAGGGGAGAGCCTTCGTGCCATGGAAGAACTGGTTCGGGAGGCCGGCGGCAATATCGTGGGCAAAATGGCCGTATTGGCTGAGGGCGACGCCATAGAACGGAAGGATATTATCGTCCTGGCCCCTCTGCCCCTGTTCCGTCCCGATGGGACGGCGCTTTGAGGAAAGACTTATGGATCGCGCTGCGGACAGATCGACCCGCTTGGGGAGACTGGAGGAGGACAATCTGCCGCTGAACGAGTATCCGCGGCCTCAGTTTATGCGGCCGGATTGGCTGAACCTCAACGGGATTTGGGAATTCGGCGTCAGTCCTCTGGATCAGATCCCGGAAGAGCTGGAGGGCAGCATCCTTGTGCCCTTCAGTCCCGAAGCGCCGCTTTCCGGAGCGGACCGTGCTCCGGGCACGGGGGAGAAGGCCTGGTACGGCAGAAGCTTTACCCTGCCGGAGGGCTTTTTCAAAGGGCGGCTCCTGCTGAATTTCGGCGCGGTGGATCAGATTTGCCAGGTATATGTCAACGGTCATCTTGCCGGGGAGCATTCGGGCGGATACACGCCCTTTACGGTGGATATCACCCGATTCGTGCTGAAGGCAGGGAAGAACCGGCTCCTGGTCTCTGCAGAGGATCGGACGGAGTTGGGAACGGGCAGCTACGGCAAGCAGTCGACCAGTCCCGGCGGGATCTGGTACACCGCGCAGAGCGGGATCTGGCAGACCGTTTGGCTGGAAAGCGTGCCGGAGGAGTATATCCCCGAGCTCAGGATCACCCCCGATCCGGAGGAAAAACGGGTGCTGCTGGAGATCCCCGATGGCGGCGGGACGGATTACGCTGTGTTTGCAGACGGCAAGCGTATCTGCACCGGCAGCTTTTCCGCGGAGGGAAAGGCGGAGATCGGACTGCCCGACTGCATCCTCTGGACGCCGGAAAATCCGTTCCTGTATGATATTCTGCTGAAGCGCGGGGAAGATCTGGTCAAGAGTTATTTTGCCATGCGCAGTGTCCGCCGGGAAGGGAACAGTCTGCTGCTGAACGGGAAGCCGATCCGGCTCAGCGGTCTGCTGGATCAGGGGTACTGGCCGGACGGCCTGTATACCGCGCCTTCGGACGAGGCAATGGTCTTCGATATCGAAACGGCAAAGGAAATGGGATTCAACCTTCTGCGCAAGCATGTGAAGGTCGAGCCGCTGCGCTGGTATTACCATTGCGACCGCCTGGGCATGCTGGTCTGGCAGGATATCCCCAATGGGGGAGACAGTTATTCTGCCTTCTGGACGAGGGACGTGCCCTTGACCCTGGGGATGCAGCTGAAGGATCGGAAATACGGACGGTTCGGCCGGAAGTATGAGCCGGGCAGGAAACGATTCGAAGAGGAACTGGCGGATATCGTCCGCACTCTTCAGGCATGCCCGAGCGTGATCGCCTGGACCCTCTTCAACGAGGGATGGGGACAGTTTGATACCCGGCGGCTCACGGATCGCCTGCGGGAGCTGGATCCCACCCGGCTGATAGACTCTGCCAGCGGCTGGCATGATCAGGGCGGAGGAGACTTCTGCAGCCGCCATATCTATTTCCAGAAGCTGAAATTCAGCCTGGAAAGCAGCCGGATCGGCGCGATCACGGAATGCGGAGGATACGGACTGGATCTGAGCGGAAAAGGCGGTTCTTTCAGTTATCGTAAAGCCAGGGATCAAGCCGGATTGGAGAAGCTGCTGACCAAACTGTACCGCGGCGAGCTTCTGCCGTTGAAGAGCAAAGGTCTGGTCTGCTGCATTTATACGCAGCTGTCCGACGTGGAGCAGGAGCGCAACGGCCTTCTTACCGCCGACCGGGAGACGGTAAAGATAGACGTTGAACGGATGCGGAAGCTGAACCGGGCCTGGCTGGAAGACAGCCCGCAATAAGTGCTTTATGAAAGAAAGGAGCAGGACTATGGCGATTCTGACCTGGTATGGACATTCCTGTTTCAGCCTGGACCTGGGTCCCGGCGGGAGCGTCATCTTTGACCCATACAGCCCCGGCAGCGTGCCCGGAGTCGAGCTCCCGAAGGGATTGGAAGCAGATATGGTCCTGTGCAGCCATCAGCATGGCGACCACAATGCCGCCGACCGGGTCAAGCTCACAGGACGAAAGCCTGCTTTCCGCCTGACTCGTCTGGACTCTTACCATGATCCGGACAAGGGGGCAAAGCGCGGGCCGAACCGGATCGCGCTGGTGGAGTACGAAGGCTTCCGCGCCGTGCATCTCGGCGATCAGGGCTGCGCTTTGAGCAACGATCAGATCGACGCGCTGCGGGAAGCGGATCTGCTGATGCTCCCCACAGGCGGATTCTTCACCATCGGTCCGGATGAGGCGGCAGACATATGCAGGCAGCTCCGGCCTCGGGTGATCGTGCCCATGCATTACCGCCGGGGTGAGATGGGGTTCAACGTTCTGACACCGCTGGACGCTTTTACCGGCAAGTTCCTGGACCGCACCGAGCTTGCGGGGAACATGCTGGAGATCGGCCCGGAAACTTCGGGTCTCTATGTACTGAACCTGTAATGGAACAACAAACCCGGCGTGACCAAATCGGTCCCGCCGGGTTGCGGTATCCTGTCACGGTGCGCCGTGACATTTTTTGTATTTTCTGCCGCTGCCGCAGGGGCAGGGTCCATTCACCGGAGGCCGGAGCTCTCCCTTTTGGATCAGCTGCAGAAGCTCATCCGGGGTATTGCCGTAAAGACACCAGAGCCGGGTCTTGTTTTTGATCCGGCGAACACGGATTTCATCCGGGACGAGATCGAAGGCTTCGAAAAGCGCTCCGTGCTCCGTATCCTCCAATTCCGTGCGGAGGATCGCATATAGGGTATCCGCAAAGTCCATTGCCATGCGATCCGGACTCTCTTTTCCTTTCGCGCGGAATTCTTCCTCCAGCTCCAGCCGCCACAGTTCCAGCTCATGAAAAACGTCATAATAATCGCCGTCTCCCAGCCGCAGCAGTTTTTCGTGGGCGGGCAGGTAGGGAGGGAGGCCTTCTCTGGCGGAAAGATAAGGCGCAGCTTCCTTTGCATCCAGACCGGCGCACAAAAGCAGCTTGCCCTCAATGGTATAATAGGTGCCGTCCGCCTGGACGGACAGCAGGTTTTCGGCCTCCTGGGTATGGCTTTCTCCGCCGCGCTGCTTCAGAATGGAGAAAAACTCCTCCAGGGGAAGAACGCCGTACAGCTTGACACAAGCCTGGGCGTAGCTGTCGATCAGATCCTTCCTTCGTTTCCTTTCCGGAAAACCGGTGCGCTTTATATCGCTCCAGAGAGCCCGCAGTTCCGTCGGGATCACGAGATATATTTTATCCCCGTACAGGTACGGCTGCATCAAGGCAAAGTGGATCAAACCGCCATGCATGGGGAGAAATACCTGATCCTCCTGAAGAAACGGCGCTTCCGCAGCTTTGGAGAACAGAGCAAAATCCGCGGCGGGCAGCGCATCCAGAAGCATGGTAAAATGATCCGGGTCCTGCAGCCAGGCGGCCAGGTCCTCCGTGCCCGCGAGGCGGCTCAGCTCGGCCCGCTCCGCCTCTGTTTTCTGCGCCAGGATCCCGGCCAGGGAGAAGACCGGTTCTCCCTCCCGAGCCAATCTGCGGTTGCGCTCGACCATTTGATCCATATTCGATCCCTGCCTTTCCAGGAAACTATATCACGGAGGCGGCACGGCCTTCAATCCAGCCGCCCAATGAAGGATAGAAATTGCGTTTTTGCCCCCGGCGTGGTAAGATACCGGTTAACGGGCGGAATAAGGAGTGAGTGAACGTTGACAAATTCGGTGAAGACTCCGTGGAAGGATCATATGGACGGCGTTCCGATGCATCTGGAATACCCGCAGGGTTCCATGTATGAGGCGGTAGAATCCATTGCCGGGCAATATCCCGATCAGATCGCCTTTGATTTCATGGGACGGTCCGTTACCTACCGGCAGATGCTCCGGGAGATCCGACGATGCTGCGCCAGCCTGAAGGCCATGGGGTTTCAGCAGGGAGATCGCTTCACCATCGCGCTGCCCAACTGTCCCCAAGCCATTTATATGCTGTATGCGGTCAATCTGGCCGGAGGTATCTGCAATATGATCCATCCGCTTTCTGCGGAAAAGGAGATCGTTTTCTACCTGAATGCTGCAGAGAGCGCATATGTCGTTACCCTGGACCAGTTTTACGGCAAGTTCGCTGCGATCCGGGAGGAGACCCGGGTGCGCAGCCTGATCCTGGCCAGCGTGGAGGACGCTCTGTCTCTGCCCATGCGTCTGGGCTATCGGATGACGGAGGGGCGGAAGATCCCGAAAGTGCCGGCTGATGCACCGGTGATCCGGTGGCGGGATTTCCTCCGTATGGGAGAATCCTTGGCTGAGGAAATCAAACCATGCCGCACAGGGGAGGATCCGGCGGTGATCCTCTACTCCGGCGGAACCACAGGGGTAACAAAAGGGATCGTTCTCACCAATCTGAACTTCAACGCCCTGGCCAGGCAGGTGGTGGCGGCGAATCCGATGTTCCGGCCCGGAGACAAGATGCTGGCGGCCATGCCGCTGTTCCACGGATTCGGTCTGGGAGTCTGTATCCACACCATGCTGGCCTCCGGCGGCCGATGCGTGCTGGTGCCCCGGTTTACGCCGAAGAGTTATGCGGGACTGATCAGCAAATACCGCTGCAATTTCATCGCCGGAGTGCCGACTCTGTATGAGGCGCTGCTCCGGATGCCCGGGATCGGACGTGCGGATATGAGCTGTCTAAAAGGTGTTTTTTCCGGCGGGGATTCCCTGAGCGTGGAACTGAAAAGAAAATTCGACCGATTTCTGGAAGAGCATAACGCGCATGTTCAGGTCCGGGAGGGATACGGTACGACGGAGACCGTTACAGCCTGCTGCCTGACTCCGCCCGAACACTCCAAGGATGGCAGCATCGGCGTGCCTTTCCCGGATACGTATATCAAGATCGTGAAGCCTGATACGGAAGAAGAACTGCCCTACGGAGAGGAAGGGGAGATCCTTTTGGCCGGGCCAACGGTGATGCGGGAATACGCCGGCCACCCGGAGGAGACGGCCAGGACCTTGAGAAAGCATGCGGATGGTTTGACCTGGGTCTATACCGGGGATCTGGGCATCATGGACGAAGAGGGGTTCATTTATTTTCGCGGCAGGGCAAAGCGAATGATCGTCACCTCGGGATATAACGTCTATCCCGGCCAGCTGGAAAATATCCTGGACGCCAATGTGCTGGTGCATATGAGTTGTGTGATCGGCGTCCCGGATTCCTATCGGATGCAGGCGGTTAAAGCGTTTGTCGTGCTGAAACCGGGGATCCCGGCAGATGAGACGACGAGAGAAGCGATCCTGTCCTACTGCAGAAAGCATATTGCCAAATACGCCATCCCCCGGGAGATCGAATTCCGGGACGATCTGCCAAAGACTCTGGTGGGAAAGGTAGCCTACCGGAAGCTGGAGGAGGAAGAGGCGGAAAAGCGCGCTGCGAAAAACAGCGGGAAAACAGAATAAAGCGGGAAAGGACTCAGAATACGACGCCGCCCCGACGCAGTGCGTCGTCAGCATGGCTGTTTCCCTGCGGCTCTCCGCGCTCCACATGGTAGGTGAAGCGCGGGGAGCCTTCTTCGTCTTCAAGGACGACCCGCATGGAGCCGGCGCGGCTGCCCCAGGGAACGGCCGCTTCCAAAGCGGAACGTTCTCCGGCCAGTTCATAAACATGGGTGACCCAGATGCCCCGAGCGCCGGCTGCCATACAGACGGAGGCTACCTCGGCGGAGATGGATTTTGTTTCTTCCGGACCTGTGCTGGTCAGCGGTTCGTTGAAAAGCAGCAGGCTTTCTCCGGTGAGATTCGAAATCGCCTCGGCAATGCGGCCTGCTTCCTCTGCAAGAAGCCCCTTTCGGCCGTATTCCTGGCCATTGGGAGCAAAGATCGTGAGAATGTTTTTCACCGGACTGACGGAGGCCTCCCGAGCGGGAACGGGAAAACCCAGCTGAGTCAGCCACTGGCACAGTCCCAGACTCAGCAGGAATACGGTCTTTCCGCCCTGGTTTGCCCCGGTGAGAAAAACCAGCTCGCCTCCGGACTGCAGTTCCGCATCGTTGCATACCACCTGTTCCTTACCGGAAATCAGAAGCAGGGGATCGAACAGATCCCGGGCGGAAAAGGCCTTTTCGGAAGCCGGACGCAGGGCGGGGAAGGCAACGGGCAATCCTTCGGCCTGCCAACTGCGCGCGAGCTTGGCGGCAGAAAGGCAGAAAACCAGTTCCTTGCGCAGACCGCGAAGGACTGCGGTTTCCCGGATCACGAAGCTGCCGATATCCTGGGATGCCTGCGCGCTGAGCCGCTGCAGGAGCAGGGCGTCCATTTCGATCGCCCGCTGGTTGAGCGTCATCTGGCGATTTTGCGAGCCTTTGCCTTTGGCCGTTTTCTCTGTCGGAGGATCCATACGCAGCAGCTTCAGCCGCGAAGGCTTCAAATCCTTGTCCAGGTTATAGCCGATCCGCATACGGGCAGGAGCCGAATGACCGGAGCAGAGCGCCTCAAAATCGGCGGCGGTGCTTTGATATCTGGGGGAGTTGCGCAGACCATCCAGCAGCCCGACCAGTGTTTGCAGTCCTTTGCTCTCCACCGGAAATCGGCTCAGTTCTGTCCAGGAGGCGTTCACTTTGCGCAGATAGCCGTCCAGCCAGCTGAAATCCTCCAACGAAAAGCCTACGGCAAAGCTGTCCGCGCCGCGGCGGCCGCTGCGGCCTTCCCAGCCGTCCAGACTGTCCAGCAGACGGCTCAGGGCTTCATCCAGTCCCGACAGCTGCAGGATGTCTCGGATCACCGCCTGCCGCCAGCAGATGATCTCAGGGTCCTCGGTAAACAGCGCGCATAGCTCACCGGCGCTGACACGATAGTATTCTGAGATCGACATGGCGTCGGCCAGCCGGTCCAGCTGGAGATCCTCCACGGTTTGGGAAGGGAAGGAAGCAGACGCCGGCATTCTCCCGATGGGATACAATAAACAAGCCATATGCCGCGCCTCCTCTCAAAGTATGCCGCCGCGGATCCGGTCCCAGCCTGGATCCGACGGACGGACGTCCAGTCCCCTGGCGCTGAGACCGGAGAGCATATCCTCCAGCCGCAGGCCTTTCGCAGCCACCACAGCTCTGGCATGGCTGGAGGGCGGAGGCGGGGCTTCTTCCAGCTTATACAGGTACTGTACGCCCTCGGGGGTTTCCAAAGCGGCCATGACCAGGCTGTGAAGCCGCTCCGAAAGTCCCAGGGCGGCAAAGTTGGCCTCCAGGCCGGGCCAGATATGGTTGAAATGGGTGACCAGAATGGAGGGGATTCCTTGCCTTGCCAGATCGGTGAGAAGGTCTGTACAGATCTGCGCACCTTCTGCGGCGCTGGTGCTGGTCATGGGTTCATTGAACAACAGAATGCTTCTGGAGGTCATGAGCGTGCGGAGCAGGCGGATGCGCTGCACCTCCATGCCCATGCGGCTGTCCTCGCCCGTCTTGCTCTCTCCGGCGGCAAAAAGGGTCAGAAGCCGGTCGCGGGGGGAGAATTCACCCGCTTCGGCCGGGATCAGACAGCCCAGCTGACCCAGGAAAAGCAGCTGACCGGCCATGATCAGGCAGCAGGTTTTTCCGGAACTGTTCGGTCCGGTCATCAGAATGCAGCCGCCCGGCTCGAGAGCCAGATCGTTGGGAACGGGCAGGATGCCTGTACAGCTCTGCTCGGGCAGACGGGCAGCTGTGTAACGGAAGGTCATCGCCTCCGAAATGGAGGGAGCGCAGACCGCGCTGCCTTTTTCCCGCAGCTTGCGGCAAAAACCGGCGGCGCCGGTGTAATACAGCAAGGCGTCCCGGAGACTCAGCAGTTCCTCTACGCCGCTCAGCGGGAGCTTCACCAGGGCGTCCCGGAGCTTCGTCAGCTGGCCGCGAACCTCATACCCAACCTGGGAGAGAAGGTATTCCTGAAACAGCGTGCCGGAACCGTTCTGCGGAAAACTGATCAGGGAGGTGATCCCGTCTTTGGGGTCGGATGTACCGGCTCCTTCCAGCATCCCCCGCTGGGCATAGGGTTCCGGACGGATCTCTGCCACTTCCAGGCCAACGACGATCCGGCGGCTGTCCAGACAGACGTCTATGGCGAAGGCTCCGATACCCTTCCATTCTGCTTCCAGGCGTCGGAGGATCTCCGCCGTCTGCTCGATATGGTCCCGGGCGGCACATTCCTCCGCCCAGCGCGAGAGCTCCTGTAAAGGCAGACTGCTGCAGGGTTCGCGTTTCAATTCGTCCAGCAGAAGCGACATTTCCTCGGTATAGAGGGCAGCAAGACGCTTGCGGAAAAGTGTATAGCGGAGAAGCTGGGCATAGCGATTGTCGGCAGCGTTTTCTTCCCGGATATCGGCGGCCTGCTGGGAAAGATTCCGTTCCAGACGGATCACGGCCTTTTTCACGCTGTCCATGGCGGCGTCCATTCGGGTGACGCGCTGTCCCACCGGGTTATCCAGAAGTCCCCGGTAAGCAGCCTCCATTTCATTCATGGCCTGCAGCAGCTTTTCCAGAACGGCGGCAAGGGCGGGACGCGCCAGAAGCTCCCGGATGGCAGCCTGCCGCATCCGGATGGTTTCTCCGTCATCCGTCAGCAGGGATTCGGCAAAGGACAGCGCCCCTTCCGTGCCCAGGGAGGGGAAGAGCAGCATGCACAGCCGATTCAGTTCCAGGTCTTCATATGCCAGAGAGATATCCAGTCCGCCCAGCGGTTTTCCTTCCGCCCAGAGCAAATCTTTTGCATTCATCGGCATTCTCCAGATCAATGGTTTCAAGAGGATGACTTATATTAAAATGGGAGCAGGAAAATGTCAATTCCCGGCGGCAGCCTTCTCCTTCCTGACTCATAAAACCGCCGCCCCGCGGCAATACTAGCCTTTGCGGATATCTCCGCGGGAGGACGTCAGGATGATCGGAAAGGTTGAGATCTGCGGGATCAACACCGCTCAGCTCAAAACCCTGAAACCGGAGGAGACGGATCGGCTGCTGCGGCTGGCCCATGCCGGCGACAAAAAGGCGAGGGAACAGCTGATCGAGGGCAATCTGCGCCTGGTCCTCTCAGTGATCCAGCGATTTTCCGGCCGGTTCAGCCAACGCAGCGAAAACCTGGACGACCTGTTTCAGGTGGGCTGCGTCGGCCTGATCAAGGCGATCGACAACTTTGATGTGAACCAGAACGTGCGTTTTTCCACCTATGGCGTTCCCATGATCATCGGGGAGATACGGCGGTATCTCCGTGATAACAGCCCGATTCGGGTCAGCCGCAGCCTGCGGGATACTGCCTACAGGGTACTTCAGGCGAGAGAACAGCTGATGGGACAGAAACAGTCTGAGCCGACCGCGGAGGAGATCGCCGGACTGCTGGGGATAAAGCGGGAGGATGTGGTGATCTCCATGGACGCCATCTCCGAACCCATGAGTCTGTATGAACCGATCTACAATGCCGCCGGAGATGCGGTATTCGTAATGGATCAGATCTCCGATACCCGGAACACCGATGAAAACTGGCTGGAGCAGATCGCCCTGAATGAGGCGGTGAAACGGCTCAGCAGCCGGGAGCGCCATATCCTGGCTCTGCGTTACTGCGACGGGAAAACGCAGATGGAAGTCTCGGCGGAGATCGGGATCAGCCAGGCACAGGTGTCCAGATTGGAGAAAAACGCCATCGGACAGATCAAAAAAAGCATGTAAAAGGGGGGGGCGGGTATGCTGCGGCGTTTATGGGCAGGGCTGACGATCGTTTTGATGCTGAACGGAAGCGGGGAGCTCTGGCAGGAGAAGCCGGAGGAAGTCCTGCTGCCTGTTCTCATGTATCATGAGGTGCGGTACGACGACCCGGGAAAGGACGCGATCCTGCCGGAGGAGATGGAAAGCGATCTGCGCTACCTTCAGCGGGAGGGCTACACGACGGTACTCATGGAGGACGTCCTGGCCTTTGTATATGACGGAATATCCCTGCCGGAAAAACCGATCCTGCTCACTTTTGACGATGGGTATGAGAGCAGTTACCGCCGCCTGTTCCCCCTGCTGAAGCAGTATGGCGCAATGGCCGTCATCAACGTGATCGGAAGGAGCGCGGATGAATTCAGCCTGTTGACGGAGCAGGGCGGACCTTATGTGCATGCCGGCTGGAAGGAATTGCTGGAAATGCGCGATTCCGGGTGCGCGGAACTCCAGAATCACAGCTATGATCTCCATCATGGGAGCAGCGGAGAACAGGGCTGCAGACGAAGATGGGGGGAGGATGATTTCGCCTATGAAGAAAGGATCCGAAGAGATGTGGATCGCCTGCAGGAGGAGCTGTATCAAAAGACAGGCTATCCGGCCAGTACCTTCGCTTATCCCTACGGCTTCTACAGTGACGATCTGGAGGGGATCCTGGAGGAATGCGGTTTTCTCGCCACCATGACCTGCGATTTCGGCATGAACCGGCTGACCCGGGACCCGGACTGCCTTCGGAGGATGAAGCGCATCTGCAGAAGCCATGGGGCGGACCTGAATAAGCTCCTGTCCCAGGCGGAGGCGGCACTTGGATGAAGCGCCGAGCCTTGAACGGGAGTCGTGCCTGTGTTATACTCTCTGAGGAGAAAGAGAGGGGGCGGCGGCCATGGATTGCAGGCGGATGCTGCGTTACTGCGGCGAACTGGATGCCCACAATGACCGGGAATGGTTTCACGCCAACCACAAGGAATACGAACAGGCAAAGGAGGATTTCCGCGCCCTTCTGGGTCAGCTGCGCTTTGCCGTGGCAGAGGGAGACCCGGAGCTGGCGCAGGATATCCTGTACATGGATCCCAAGGATTGGATGTACCGCATTCCGCGGGATATGCGCGTCCATAAGAACGGACCGCCCTACCAGCCCTCCTTTCGGGCATACCTTTCCCGGGACCGGAGATCCTGGCAGCCCATCGGGTACTTTCTGATGATCGCTCCGGGGATCAGCTGTTTCGGGACCGGGTTATGGTGCGAATCCACTGTCGCCGCCAATCACGTGCGGGAATACATCCAAAGGAACTGGGAAGAACTGACGGATTTGCTCCGGCAAAACCATCTGGCGCTCACCGGTAACCGGCTGAAAACCATGCCCAGAGGTTTCTCCGCAGACCATCCTGCGTCGGAGTGGGTGCGGATGAGAAATTGGACCTGCCTTTATGATCTGGACGACAGCGAACTGGGCGGGTTCGACGCGTTCTCGGACAGGGTGAGGGAAATGACCGCAGCTCTGGCCCCCGTTCGCCGGTATCTGCTGGACGCTGCGCAGGGCGCAGCGGAAGAACAAAATTGGGACTAAACAAATGAGACCGGCTGCTGCCGGTCTCAACATTTTTGCAGGATTATAAGGCAACGCATCCTTCCAGCAGATCCCGGGGATCGGAAGAGGTGCCGATATACACCGGGTACTCCATGTGTTCCAACCGGAAGGCTGATTCTTTGGGATCGTAATACGCCAGCTTTTCCAGGGGGCAGCGGATCACGACCTCCTTTTCCTCACCCGGCTCAAGGGAGACCCGGGCAAATCCTCGAAGAAGTTTGACGGGGCGTTCCACGGCGGAATGGCTGAATCCAACATAGAGCTGGATCACCTCGCCGCCGGTCCGGTTTCCGGTGTTTTTCACCCTGCACCCGGCCCACAACTGATCACCGTCGACGCCGAAAGCCTGGGAGGAGAGCTCAAAGGAGGTATAACTCAGACCAAAGCCATAGGGAAGCAAAGGAGACGTACCGGTCTTGTCCAAAAGAGTATAGCCGTGATAATAATCATACCACTGATTTTCCCCGTCCCAATCAACGGCAGGAAGGTCTTCCGCCCTCATCGGCAGGATAAAGGGAAGCTTGCCGGAGGGATTCACGTCCCCGAAAAGGATCTCGGCCAGGGCGATCCCGCCCTCCTGCCCGGGATAGTATGCCATCAGGATGGAACGGACCTGATCGAACCAGGGCTCCGCCAGAAGCGTATTACCGCCCATCAGGACGACAATGCTGTTCTCATTCTCCGGTGCGGCGGCCCGGATCAGATCGATTTCATCCCGGTGCAGCCCCAGGTCCTTCCGGTCGCCGCCCATGGTCTCGAATTGATTGGGATCCAGATCCTGCGGCGCGACGTATTCTCCCTCGTCTCCGTGGTCCAGGCCGACGACGAACAGCACGGCGTCCGCTTCCCCGGCCGCTTTTTTCGCAGCCTCCAGATCGCTGCCGTCGCAGAATATGAGCTCGGTATCCGGAACGATCCTGCGAAGTCCTTCCAGCGGAGTGACCACGTAGGGCGGATAGACCCGGGAAGAACCCCAGTCCCCGATATTCTCCTTTTCTGCCAGTTTGCCCAAAACCGCGAGCCTGCGGATCTTGCCGCGGTCCAGGGGCAGCACGCCATCGTTCTTCATCAACGTGATGCCTTCCCGGGCGGCCCGCAGGGCCAGGTCCCGGTGGGCGGAGCAGTTCAATACCTCCGCACCGGGGATCCCATCCTCCTGCCGGGCTGTCTGAAAGGCCAGCAGGGTGCGTACGATGCGCAGAGCGGCGTCGTCGATCCGGGCTTCGGGCACGCGGCCGTCCCGCACGGCGTCCACCAGCTTCTGCCCAAAGAAATGGGTCCAGCACATCTCCATATCCTGGCCGCCGTTCGCCGCTTCTACCGTCGCCCGTACGCCATGTATGAAATCGCTCATCACGAAGCCGTCGAAATCCCATTCTTCCTTGAGCACTTTCCGCAGAAGGTAGGCGTTATGTCCGCAGTGCACGCCCTGGTACTTGTTGTACGCGCTCATGATCGAGGCGGCGCCGGCATCCACGCAATCCCTGAAATGGGGCAAAAAAACCTCCCGTTCCGTGCGGCGGCTGCAGTCCACGCTGACTTTGAAGCGGCTGAATTCCATGGAGTTGAAGGCAAAATGCTTTACGCAGGCAATCACGTTTTCCGCCTGCACGCCCCGGACCAGGGCGGAGCCCAGCTGCCCGATGGCGAAGCTGTCTTCCCCGTACGTCTCCTGACTGCGCCCCCAGCCCGGATTATAGGGAAGGTTGATGCAGACTCCGGCGAAGAGGTTCCCGCCGCTGGCCAGAACCTCCCTGCCGATGGCATGGCCGATCTCCTCCTCCAGCTCCGGATCGAAGGCGGCGCCGCGGCACATGGAGACCGGAAAACAGGTGGTCCTGCCCGTTCCGGAGACGACGCCCCGGGGACCGTCGCAGAAGAGCATGGGCTCCAGGTCCAGCCGCTCGCAGCCGCCCGCGCCGTATGGATGGAAATTATAGTGCCGGTCTTTCGGATCCTCCGGGGTGGGGAAGTCGTGGGGCGTGCCCACCCAGCCGCTCATGAGGAAGACCTTTTCCTCCAGGGTCATCTGAGCCACAAGGGCTTTTGCCCGATCCGTGAAGGAGAGCCGGTATTCCTTGGTGCATTTCATCTCCGCACCTCAGCCGAACAGGATCTCGTTTACGATCCGCTGCAGCTCTTCCTGTCCGCCGGAGGGCAGGGAAGAAGGTTTGCCCTGTTTTTCCGCCAAGGCAGCCAGTTCACTGAGGCTGTATTTACCGCTCCGGATATCCGCGCCAAGCCCGGAAGTCCAGCCCGCATACCGCTCCTCCAGGAAGCGGTCCAATCTGCCGTCCTCGATCAGGGTGGCAGCTTTCTTCAGACCCAGGGCGAAGCTGTCCATGCCAAGGGCATAGGCGTTCACCATGTCCGCCATGGTGTTGGAAGGACGGCGGTTTTTTGCGTCGAAGTTGAAGCCGCCGGTAAGTCCGCCGGCCTTGAGCACTTCGTACATGGCAAAGGTTGTCTCATAAATGTCGAAGGGGAATTCATCCGTATCCCAGCCGAGCAGGAGATCGCCCTGGTTCGCATCGATGCTGCCCAGCATGCCGTTAACCCGGCAGACCCGCAGCTCATGCTGGAAGGTGTGTCCCGCCAGAGTGGCGTGGTTCGCTTCGATATTCAGCTTGAAATCCTTGTCCAGCCCGTATTGCCGCAGGAAGCCGATGGCGGTGGCGGCATCGAAATCATACTGGTGCTTCATGGGCTCTTTGGGCTTGGGTTCGATATAGAAATCTCCGGTGAAGCCGATGCTGCGGCCGTAATCCACAGCCAGATGCATGAGCTTTGCGATGTTCTCCTGCTCCAGTCCCATCTTCGTGTTCAGAAGGGTCTCGTAGCCTTCCCTTCCGCCCCAGAAAACATAGCCTCTGCCGCCGAACTTCACGGTCAGATCCAGCGCCTTCTTTACCTGGGCCGCGGCGAAGCAGAACACTTCGGGGGAATTGGAGCTGCCCGCGCCGCACATATACCTGGGATTGTTGAACAGGTTCGCCGTGCCCCAGAGGCAGCGGATCCCGGTTTCCTTTTCCTTCGCGAGAATGTATTCGGAGATCTCGTCCAGTCTGGCGTTGGTCACGGCCAGATCCTCGGCTTCCGGCACCAGATCCAGGTCATGGAAGCAGAAATAACGGATGCCCAGCTTCTGCATGAATTCAAAGCCAGCGTCGACCTTCGCCCTGGCATGTTCCATGGTGCCGGGCTTTGCACCGAAGCTTTTGTCCGCCGTGGCGGTGCCGAACATATCCGTTCCGGCGGCACCGAGGTTATGCCACCAGGCCATGGCAAAGGGAAGATGCTCCTTCATGGGTTTGCCGAGAATCACTTCATCGGGCCGGTAATAGCGGAACACCGGCGCAGGGATGGAATCGAAATATGACATATTAGGAAAGCCTCCCGTTCAGTTGATTTGCTTCAGTATAGCATATCCAGCCGCCGCCTACCATGCTTTTTTACGCATGAAGGCAGAAATACGGCATGTCAGATCCTCCGAAAAACAAGGCCGCCTCATACTCGCGGAGGACTATCCGCCGGAGGAAAGCGTTTGACAATTCCCAGGCCATGATATAGTATGAATCATAATATTATGGGGTAATGTGCGGGTAAATTCCAAAAGGAACCACCGTGCCGTGCCGATGAATCGGCACGGCAGAAAGGAGTTGCGATGTATCAGCTGAAACCGATCCCCATGCGCGTCGCCGCGATCCGGGAGAAGTATCGCACCACCAAGCCCAGGATCGATATCAGCCGTTACCGGCTGGTGACGGAGTTTTACATGGAGAACCCCGGCCTTACCGGCATTCTGAAGCGGGCCAGGACCCTTCGCCTGCTGTTTGAGAAGATGCCGGTACTGATCAACGAGGACGAGGTCATCGTCGGCTGGCAGGGCGCCTCCTACCGCTGCTGCGCTCTGTATCCTGAGACCTCCTTCAACTGGTTCATGCAGGAATTGCGGGGAGGGAATATCCCCAACCGCAGTGTGGATCCCTATGATATCGATCCCGAGGATGAGAAATATCTTCTGGAGACCGGGGATTATTGGGACAAGAACAGCATGAGCGCCATGACCGACGAATACATGCCCGAAGGGCTGAAGGATATCGCCGGGAATATGGTCATCTTCTTTGGCCTGAAAAACAACTGCCAGTCTCCCGTGGGCCATTTCTGCGGCAATTTCTGGACGGCGACCCGAAAAGGCTTCGGAGCCATAGCCAGGGAAGCCAGGGAACATATGAAGGACCTGGAGGAGAAAGGCATTTTCGGGGACAGCATCTACAAGTATAACTTCTATCGGGCAGTGGCCATCGTTTCAGAAGGCATCATCATCTGGTCCAAGCGGTATGCTGCGGAGGCCGCCCGTCTGGCGGAGCTGGAGACCCGTCCGGAGCGGAAGAAGGAGCTCCTGGAGATGGCGGATTCCCTGAACTGGATCATGGAGAATCCCTGCCGCAATTTCCATGATGCTCTGCAATGCGTCTACCTGTATCAGCTGGCCCTGTGCATGGACGGCCAGCAGCACGGCACCAGCTACGGACGCGTGGACCAGTATCTGGGGGATTATCTGGATAAGGATCTGGCGGAGGGCACCATCACCGAGGAATACGCCCAGGAGCTGATAGACCTGTTCTACCTGAAGGTCGCGGAGTGCAACAAGTTCTGGTCAGAAGGGGCGACCAAGTCCGCTCCCGGCTACACCAGCGGCCAGCTCATGACCATGGGCGGCGTGAACAAGGACGGCACGGACGCTACCAACAAGGTCACCTATATGATGCTCCAGTCCGCGGGACGGCTCGTTCTGCACGATCCTCCCCAGGCGCTGCGCATCCATAAGGGAACCCCGGCGGAGCTGTGGGAGGCGGCCATCGCCACCACCCGGATCGCGGGCGGCGTGCCCAGCTTTGAGAACGACGACGTGATCATCCCCGCACTGATGAAGCGGGGAGTCTCCCTGGAGGATGCCCGGAACTACTGCGTCGTGGGCTGCGTTGAGCCTCTGGCCTGCGGGAGCGAATGGGCCCAGCCCGGCGGTACCGGCACAGAGTCGTACATGAATCTGCTGAACTGCCTGCTCCTGGCCATCAACGACGGGAAGAATCCTTTCCGCTTCCCCGGCGCGCCTGAACCCCGCCGTTCCGGCCCCGCCACCGGCTATCTTTACGACATGAAGAGCATGGATGAAGTCCTGGCGGCCTACAAGACCCAGGTGGATTTCTTCTGCAAATGGCAGTGCACCTGCATCAACGCCTGGGAATCCATGAGTTCCTTCCATATGAACATTCCCATGGTATCCGCCACCATGGAGGGCTGCATGGAGAACGGAAAGGACGTTCAGTGCGGCGGCGCGAAGTACAATTCCACCGGCAACTCCTGCATCGCCATCGGCAACGTGGCGGATGCGCTGAACGTGATCGACTACGTCTGCTTCCGGGAAAAGATCGCTACCACCCGCGAGCTGTACGATGCAGTCATGAATAACTGGGAGGGTTGCGAGGAACTCCGGCAGATCATCAATGGTCGGGTGCCCCGTTTCGGCAACGCGGATCCCGAAGCGGACAAGTATATGAATTTCACGGCTTCCACCTATGCCGACGCCATCAACCGGGCCACCGGTCCCCGGGGCAACCGCTTCAGCGCGGGCTGCTATCCGGTGACCGCCAACGTCCTCTTCGGCGCCATGACCTGGGCCTCTCCGGATGGACGCAAGACGGGCGAGCCCCTCTCCGACGGCATTTCCCCGGTGCAGGGCATGGATAAGAACGGCCCTGTCTCCACCATCAATTCTATCCTGAATTTCGATCAGACGGAGTATCCCAACGGGACCCTATGCAACATGAAGTTCCATCCCACCGCGCTGCGGGGAGAGGACGGCACGCTGAAGCTCAAGAGCGTGATGCAGACCTTCTTCAACGGCGGAGGCATGGAGCTGCAGCTGAACATCATCTCCAGCGATACCCTCCGGGATGCGCAGACCCATCCGGAGAACTATAAGGATCTGGTCGTCCGGGTAGCCGGTTTCTCCGCGTACTTTGTGGAAGTGTTCAAAGCCAGCCAGGATGATTTGATCCGCAGAACAGAAATGGGGCTATAAGAGAATATGGACGAGAATAAACTGACCGGAAGACTGTATGATATCCAGGGGTTCTCTGTGCAGGACGGCCCCGGTGTACGGACCACCGCTTTTTTGAAGGGCTGCCCTCTGCGCTGCCCCTGGTGCCACAGCCCGGAATCCCAGGAGTTTTATCCCCAGCTCAGCTGGATCGGACTGCGCTGCCAGGGTACAGAGCTTTGCCAGTCCCGGTGCATGAAGGCCTGCCCCAAGGGGGCCATTGAACTGGGAGGTATCCGGGAGGACCCGGTTAAGGGCGAGAAGATCCAGATGATCCATGTGAAGCGGGATCTCTGCGATAACTGCGGCAAATGCGCAGATGTGTGCTATCCCGCCGCCCTGTACATGTGCGGCAAGGATTATACCGTGGATGAGCTGGTCAGACGGCTTCTCCAGGACAAGTCTTTCTACGAGACCTCCGGCGGCGGCGTGACCATCTCCGGCGGCGAAGCCCTGAGCCAGCCGGAGTTCACCCTGGCCGTATTGAAGCGGCTGAAGGAGGAGGGCATCCATACGGCGCTGGACACCACGGGCTATGCCTCCTGGTCCACGGTGGAAAAGGTCCTGCCCTATGTGGATCTCTTCCTGTATGACCTGAAGCACATGGACAGCGAGAAGCACAAAGCAGTGATCGGCGTCCCCAATGAGCCGATCCTGGATAATGCGAAGCGTCTGGCCGAGGCCGGCGCAAAGCTGCAGGTGCGTATTCCCGTGATCCCCATGTTCAACGACGATGAAGCCAATATCCGCAAGACCGCAGAATTCTGCAAGTCCCTGGGGGACGCGGTGGTTTCCGTCCAGCTCCTGCCTTATCACAATCTGGGCGTTATGAAATACCTTCGGATCAGCGATAAGCCGGTGGCGGAGGCTACGCCCCCCAGTGATGAATTCATGCAGAAGCTGAAGGACATGATGTCCGAATATGGACTGCACGTGACGATCCATTAACTGAACCAAGAAAAGGGGACAGCCGTCTTTTACTGAGACGGCTGTAAGGGGCCGTTGTAAAAAGGAAGTTTTGCGGCGGCCCCTATGTCATGGAAAAAGCAGCGCAAAACCGGGAGATTGTGGAAAAGCAGCCGCAAATCTCCCGGTTTAGTGTATAACCATATCGACCCTGGACTTAAACCAGCG